>JBOHVJ010000231.1:0-3058 GCA_050735075.1 Binatia bacterium | reverse complement strand
GATCTTGCCTTCTTTATCAATCGTGATCACGGCATCCAAGGCAGTCTCCGTAATAACGCGATAGCGCTCCTCGCTTTCGCGCGCATTTTGTTCGGATCGCGCTCGCTCCGTGACAACAGCCGCCAGGCTCATCCCGGTCACGGATATCACCCCCATAAAGATCTGCAAAAACAGAAGGCCCTCACTGAATGTCTCTGTCGTGAACGGACCAAGACCCTGCGCTGTGCCCCAGATCGTTAGGGTTGAGATCGCAAAGGTCGCCGTTACGGCTCCACGTTGACCAAACCGGAGGGATGCCCAGATCAGGGTGGGAAATATCATGTACACCAGTGAAGCGCCTTCGAGTTCAGTGCTGAAAAGATCCCAAAAAACGACCAGGCAAATGGCGACCAGCGATAAGACCAAAAGCCCGGCCTCAGCGACCTGCTTGGATTGTATGGTGAAGCGGGATCGCGTGATCCATGTCAAAAGGACCGGAGCTATAACCAGATCACTGAGCATATCCCCCACCCACCAACCCCTCCAAGTGGAACCAAAGGAAGAAGCAGAAAGAGCGCCGGCGAACCAGAGACTGGCACTACCAATCGTGGCGCCGACCACCGTGCTGAGCAGCGCTGCATATACGAGGTGCCATAGAACATCCTGGAGCCGTTCCAGAGAATTCCGAAATCCCTTAAAACGCTGAAGCAGATAGGCACCAAACAGCGCTTCTAAGGTACTGCCTATTCCAATTCCAAAGGCTGCTAGTACGGGGACACCGCTTAACAGGCTTACCAGAAATGCCCCCAAAGCAATACCCGGCCATAGCCGACAACCAAATAGTAGAAGCGCCGCCAATGAGATCCCCGCAGGTGGCCACACGAGTGTAACGAACCCGCCCATTGCATCCATCGTCAGCCCGAGTTTTGCCGTGCTGAAGTAGATGGCAGAAAGAATCCCTATTCTTGTCAAGTAAGGAAAATATCCAAGCTTCATAACTCAATCATCCAACTGAACAAAAAGCCCGGCTGGGCGATCCAGTCGGGCTCCGAGTTGACGAGTTAAAGTTAAAGCTGTGGTACCGCCAAAACCGCGGTTTTTTACCCAGCTGACGACGCTACACTAGGGAGTAAGCAAGCCCTGTGCCACGATAACTTTGTAGCTTCAAGTGATTGATTTTACAAAACTTTAAAGAGAAAGTTCGACTTAAAGAGCCTGGAGAAAGGACCAAAATTGTTCAAACTTGGAGGCAGCCTTCGGAGTGCTAGATCGGCGAGGAATAAGAAAAGACCAAGGCCAGAGAAAGCCCACCAAGTCTCTTGAGCTGAGGTCGCTTTGCCTACCTGCGGGGTAAAAAGACGCTTGAGCCCTTCTTCCATCTTATCCGGATCTAGAACCTCACCGCCCGTCTCCTCGGCTAAACGGCTGAGCAGAGTCATATTAGGCTTCAGCTCGCGGTACTCCCTCGGGTAGGGAGCGATGAAGGGCACCGTCGCTGCCGAGGACGAAGCTTCACTTGTTTCCCCCTCTTCATAAATTGTAAGAAGATAGACGCCTCCTTGTGAGGCAGAAAAGCGACTCTCGTAGCGCCCTGGAGCGATCTGCAAAAACGGTCTCTCCAGAGTCGTCTGGTCAGGGCCTGTCAGATTCCCTTTAAGCTTGAGGTGATTAATAAACCCTTCCTCCTTGGACAAAAAATCGACAACAGTCCTGACCTTCTCACCTTCTTGCCTGAACTCAGTTCGCATCCTATGTTCTGAAATCCTTCTTATCGTGCTCCGCGCAAGCTGGCTCGTCCACTGAGGAAAATCTTCCCATCCCACCCATTCCCTCCCCCATCTCCCGCTCAGGTCCGAAGTAAAGGCCGCAACCCTTCCGAGCCCATAGCGCCAGGAGACCAGCAGGGGATCCTCCTCCACCTTCATAAGCAAGTCCGCGCGTGGCTTCGGATGGGTGAGGACGTAGCCTCGAACAGGGGGTATCCTCCTCTGCGAGAAACCTTTAAGCGGACCCGCAGATCCCATCACTTTGGGATAAGTCAACTTCTCGACTAGAAGATCACGCGAGATCAACAGGGTCTCGGTGGTAAAGATTTGCGGAATGGTCCTTGGATCTACAGTTACGTAAGCCCTCCCTTTTCCGGCCTTGGCGATCCCAGCCATCAGGGCGCCATCGGCATCCTGACCCAATGCTACCGTTGATACCGTGATCCTCTCACGCACCATCTTTTCCACCAAAGATTGAAAGTCTGCTTTGTCTGTCAGTCCGTCCGAGAGGATCAAGAGATGCTTGATCGCTGCCGCCTTGGTTGAAAAGGAGCGATGGGCCTCGACCATCGCCTTGTAGAGATCGGTGCCGCCATCGGACTGAAGAGACAAGAGCCGCTCAGAGATCACCTCCCCTTTTCCTACTTGGCGAAAGGGAAGGGCCCAATCCCATCCCGCGTCAAAGGCAAGAATCCCAACTTGATCTGTGGGGTTTAGAAGATCCGCAGCCCCAATGGCTGCTGCCTTGGCCAAGTCCAGCTTGGTCGCTCCCGGTGGCCCTGCCCCCATGCTCCCTGATTTATCGAGGACGAAGAGCAGCGCCACATGAGGAAGATCAAGGCGCGAAGGGGGTCTCATCTCCACCGGAAGTAATCGCTCAAACGGCGTCCTATAGTACCCCCCTGCTCCGTAGCTCTGCGATCCGCCAATCACAATCAAGCCACCTCCCAGATCTCTGACATATCTTTCCACCGCCTCCATTTTCGCCTGAGAGAGACGATAGGCAGGAACGTTATCAAGAACCAGAAGATCAAAAGCTGAAATCTCGGGCAGAGAAAGAGAGGCATCTTCCACAGAGGATTCAACCACCGTGTATCCTTGAACTGTCAGGACGCGTGACATAAAGCGCTGGCTATCCCCTTGCGCGTAAAGATAGAGGACTCTGGGGGGGCCTTTGACCTCGACCCTTCCTTGAAGGAGATTGTTCTCCGGTAGAGTATCCACAACGGATTCGACCAAGAGCTCGTATGTATGACTTCCCCTATCTCTCAAGGTCTGCTTAAAACTAACCCAGTTGGTCCCGGGCCTTAAGG
>JBOHVJ010000230.1:0-1201 GCA_050735075.1 Binatia bacterium | reverse complement strand
TATTCCCATCACTACCCGCCCCGGATCAAGAAGGGAGCCCCGCTCGGTTACTTCCTAGCGGAGGGGATCGGCACCGTAAACCCGACCGCGCTCCCTAAAGGCGCACCGCATCCGAACAAGGCATGGCTCTTCGTCCGCTGGGCTGCCAGCGAGGAAGGTCAGAAGGTTTATGCCATGGGTGGCCGCACTCCGGCCCATCCGAAAGTTGAGCCACAAGAGAAACTCCGGCCCAAGACCATCTATGCGATTGGCTCCACGGATATAAAGCAATTTTCGAAGTACCAGAAGATTTGGAATGAGATATTTAGGCTGCGGTAAGAGGCCGGTGAGGGAGCGGTCGGCAGCCTGCTAGAGTCGCTGGATCAAGGAAGGAGATCGATCAAAGCCACGACATGCGCTTCCTCAGCGGTAACTTTTTACGGCTATAACAGAGGATACGTTGGCAGGACAAGAGTCTAATATTGAATGCCAGACCTAGCCGACAGGGGTTCTGACGATTTAGGTCGCCTGTTATTTGGTCCCTCCGGAATTCCCGCGGACCGAGTCAAAGTTCTTCGCGAGGGGTTCATGAGGGTGATGAATAATCCTAATGTTTTGGCTGAGGCCCGGAAGAAAGGGCCGGAACCAAGCCCTGCCAGCGGGGACGAAAAGGGGCAAGACTGTGAAAACGTTGCTTCTCGCATTACTGGGAACGGCTATTTTCTGCCAGCCGGTGTTTGCGCGGCCTCGATCCGTGCTGGACATGCAGTTAGTTGAAGGCGCGAAGAAAGAAAAAAAGTTGGTTTTATATATCACCATGGACTTACCGCAGACCATAGAAGTCGTACACCTCTTCGTTCAGAAATTCCCGTTCTTGGCGCTTGAGCTTCACCCGCTCCAAGCCGAAAAGCTGGTCAAAAAAATTCAAAACGAGGCGCGCAGCGGTATGTCTACGTGGGATGTCCTGATTGGCGGCGGGGGCTTATTTCGGCCCTTATTGGACGAGAACTTGGTCGTCCCCTACCTTTCGCCTCAACGGGAAGCCGTCAGCGACGCATTGAACGACAGCGAAGGTTTTTGGTCCGGGTACTACATTAATCCCTACGTGCTCGGTTACAGCACAACTCTAGTAAAGGAAGGAGAAATTCCCAAATCCTACGACGACCTGCTTGATCCGCGCTGGAAAGGCAATCGAATCGCGATCGATAGCGAAGCTCATGGG
>JBOHVJ010000229.1:0-2351 GCA_050735075.1 Binatia bacterium | reverse complement strand
TGGTCCCACGGCAACGCGGGGAACATCAGCCATCGGCTAGAGAACATCAAGCTCCTTCACGAAAAGGTCAAGATCAACATATTTATTTTTGACTACCGGGGCTATGGCCGGAGCGAAGGCAGAGCTTCAGAGGAGGGGACCTACAAGGACGGCGAGGCAGCGCTCAAATATCTCCGCACTAGAGAAGATGTGGACCCAAGAAGGATTGCCTTTTTCGGTCGATCCTTGGGCGCCGCTGTGGCGGCGGAGTTGGCGACACGCGAGGAGTGCCTAGCCTTAATCCTGGAAACTCCCTTTGCCTCTATCCGCGAGATGGCCCGAGCGGCCTTTCCTTTTCTCCCGATCGGACCTTTACTCCGTACCCGTTACGACGTGGTAGAGAAAGTCAAGAGAGTTAAAGCGCCGCTCCTTGTGTTACACGGAGATAAAGACGAAGTGGTCCCCTTTGAGCAGGGAAAAAAGGTCTTCGAGGCGGCGTCCCCGCCGAAGGAGTTCCACGCGATCCGGGGCGCACACCATAATGATACTTACCTCGTAGGCGGGGATGCCTACTTTGCGGTCTTAAAGGATTTCATAGAGCGGGCTGCAGGCCCACTGTCCGGACGATAATTCGAGACCCAGCCTTTCCTCTTTTCTGCCTTGCGACAGATCCTATGGCATGAAGTAAACGGATTCCTAAGATTGAAACGGGCCTAGATGGACTCGCGCAAGAACCAGTTTCTTTTGGCAAACGCCTTACTTGGCACTTTCCTTGGGGGCGTAGCGGTGAGGATTTTTTACGTTGCTATGCCTACGGTGGCTAATAGCCTTGGCACGGATGTCCTCGGCATCTCCTGGGCTATTCTTGCCTATCAACTCTCGAACATAGGCCTTTCTCTGATCTTTGGAAGGATTGGCGACATCTACGGCCGCTATAGGGTCTACGGGGTTGGTTACCTGGTTTTAATGACGTCATCCCTCCTATGCGGACTTTCCACGACCATCTATGAACTGGTTGGGTTCCGCATCCTTCAGGGAGCAGGCGCAGCGATGATCCACGCCGTGGGGAGGGCACTCGCAGCCGAAGCGATGCCCGAGGAAAAAGCAGGAAAGGCCCAGGGCTATATGACTACGGCGCACCATTGCGGCTTTCTGATCGGCCCAAGCCTTGGCGGTCTCATGATCGACTATCTCGGCTGGAGATGGGCCTTCTTTTTTCTTGTCCCATTGGGTGGCTTGGGTGCCTTACTTTCCTTCCTAACCACGTCTCGGACTGCGATGCCTGCCCGGCCCGCGACCGTAGACTACCTTGGTGCCGCTCTGCTCCTAGCGAGCTCCACGACGTTGATAGCTCTCTTAGACCGCCGCAGCATGGACTTACTCGGCGGTGGGCTGAGGAGCGCTTTGAGCCTGCTCTTTGTCGGCTCCTTCCTGGGATTCCTCCTTCGGGAAAGGAGGGTTCAAAGCCCAATCGTGGACTTTTCTCTTTTCAAGATTCGTATGTTTGCTTTCAGCACTCTAAGCCTTCTCATAGTAGCCATCGTCTATTCTCTCAGCAGTTTTTTGCTTCCGTTCTACCTCCAGGGAGTCCTCCAACTTTCTCCCTCTTTTATTGGAGTCCTTTTCGTGGCCGCGCCGATCTTTACCGTCCTCTTCGGTCCGGTTAGCGGCTATATCTGCGACCGAGTCGGACCAAGGCTCCCGACAACAGCAGGAATAGCTATGCTCACTGCCTCTGTCTTAGTAGGGGCCGCTCTGACGACCGACTCTCACTGGATCCTGCCAACTCTCATGCTTGTTCTGCTTGGTCTCGCAAACGGTTTTTTCAACCCAGCCAATAGCGTCGGCATCATAAATTCCGTCCCGAAGGAACACATGGGGTTTGCCTCCGGTTCCATCAGCGTTATGTTCGGTCTGGGAAATATATTGGGAATATCTTTGGCCAGCTTCCTACTAACGACGGCATTCCGAATGCATACCGGGATTCCAGGTGCCGCACCAACGCCGACAAACACTGACGCCTTTGTGGCCGCAATGAACACCACCTTCCTCGTTGCCGCGAGTATTAGCCTTGCCTCCATGGCGACCTCAGCCATGAGGGGAAAAAGGGAAAGCGCGGCACGTTAATTATTGCTCCTGTGACACAGACCGGTCGCCGTTCTCGCGAGCCTGCTTCCGGCATCTGGACAAAAGCGCACCCCTTATCCTATAAGGTGAAAGAGGGGTTTGCATGCTTCGACAAGCCTGTCCTGAGTAGGCCGTTTCCTTCGAGAGCCTCAGGACGAACGGCCTGCGCATCGAAGGGCTCAGCATGGCCGGGAACTATTAATGACTTCATGACTTTCTCCGTTCGCCCTGAGAGCGTCGAAGGG
>JBOHVJ010000228.1:0-3712 GCA_050735075.1 Binatia bacterium | reverse complement strand
CCACCGCCGCCTCCTACGGGGTAAATGTGAAAAGGAGTAAATATGAAGAAAATTAATGAAAAAGGGCAGATATTGATTTTTGTAAGCCTAGGGTTCGTCCTTCTAGGGCTCTTCACCGGTCTTGCCGTCGATTTAACCAGAGGCTATTTGCTTAAGGCACGGCTTCACCGCGCTGTGGATGCTGCTGCCATTGCGGCTGCTAAGATCCTGAAAGGGCAGACAGCATTAGAACCTCAGGCCACAGCCGCTGCATGCGATGCGGCAATGATCAACGGCCTTAGCTGCAGCGCTCCCGGCGCCAACATCCTTGTTAACTTTGTGGATAAGGCTGTCCCAGGCGGTGCTAATATGCGATTCGTTCAAATCACCGGCCAGGCTTCAATTTCCACGACCATGCTGCGTCTGCTGAGCTTTATTGGCGCGGGTGATTTTTCCACGCTGAATGTCACAGCCTTTGCAGAGGCCGGACCGGAAAGGCCTGTGGACCTTATTCTCGCGCTGGACCGCTCTGGTTCGATGGGTCAGTCAGATGGGACGGGAACTCAAAAACTCGTTGCTTTAAAGATCTCCGTGAGTGAATTTTTAAATAACAATTTCACTGCGAATGACCAAGTTGGTATGGTGAGCTTTGCGACACGCGGCTGTGGAAACGCAAGCGGCGGTGACTCCACCGTGGATGGACCCTGCATGCCGGATCAACCTCTCGCTGCGGTCACGTCAGGTTACCTCACTACACTAGTGACCGCCGTCAACGGCATGGATGCGGCTGGAGGTACGAATACGATGGAGGCGCTCAGGACCGCGGGAATTCAGATCAATGATACATTTAGTGATCCATCACGTGCAACAAGCCGAAAGGTAGTCCTCCTTATCACTGACGGTCAACCGACCTTTATGAGGCGTTCTGATACTGGCGAATGTAACACCAACCCAGCGAGTGGCGGTGGTCTACCTCCCGGCGGTCCATTCCTCAATGGATGCCTCCACGGGGTTCCATTGTGGAAGTCTCCCTCTGTTTGGTCACCCACGGAATGGCCTGGTATGTTTAGGGTTTCTCTCACTGCTCCTAATAGCTTTCCTTGTTCCACGCGCATCCCCCCATTCAATTTTGGGCCGAGCGATCCAGAACTTCCATGTGGACCTAATACGGATGCTACCGTCAGACACTATCGGGACGTTATAGGTGCTACCCGGTTAAGTGCGATGCAACGGGCAAATACGGTAAGGGGTTACGGGCCCGATAAGGTTGCGATCTTCGTAATAGCGATTGGGAAGGATACGTCAATGACGGATCCTCAAAGCAGTCTTGACGCCAATGCCCTGTGTCTTCTCGCACGAATAGCGAATGACCCGAATTCAATTTCCAATTGCGGCAGTGTTTTTACTACCGCTCTCGATGGTGATTTACACTCTGAGCTCAAGTGCGCTATGCTCGTCAGCTCTTGTATTAATAGTCCTGGCCCACCGAGCACAGCCTGTTTTAGCGATCCTAGCAGTTGCATAAATTCTAGTCAGCAGCAGGGGAGAGTATTTACAGTCAATATGGCTGGAGATGTGACACAGCAACTCAGAGATATCTTCGGAGAGGTAGCAGCGTTGCTGAAGCTGCGCCTTACTATCTGATCTAAAGCCACTCCAATAACCCTATGACAGGAGGGCAATATGGAGACTTTAAGAAATAACCGGGGACAGGTCCTAATTTATGTGAGCTTGTTCTTGGTTCTCATGACGTTACTGATCGGTCTGGCTGTTGATGTGGGATGGATGGCCTATGTGAGAAGCCAGAGCCAGACTGCTATAGACGCGGCTGCACTTTCAGGGGCAGCAGCGATTCCTGCCTACAACCAAGATGGATCCACTGGCCAGATACAGGCTAGGGTAGAGGCCTTTAACGGTCCCGCCACTGATGCCAGCTCAAACAATGTCATGAACCAAAACGCTGGCCTTAACGGTTCTCAGGTGAGTCAAGGGGGTGATGCAGAGGTTATCATATACAATTCGGCTACGGACTCCATCAGCGCTCCAGCCAATCCTGCCGCAGCCAATGGGGTTCGGGTAGGCAAGGGCTTCAGCACTCCACTCTTTTTTGCGCGACTATTGAACGGTGGTCTTCCAACGACGATCGATGTTACCGCCACTGCAGTGATGCGCGTAAAGCCAAGTCTGCCCATTAACTTGATTTGTCCCAATCCCCCTGGTGCCTGCCCACCTCCACCAGGTTCACAAATAATAATGGAATTCCGTGCCTCCCCCAGCTCTCAGGATAATCATTCCTTTACCTCCTATTTTATTCATAATGCCAGCGCTAGCGTGATGAGAGACCTGGTGCAGAACCCAAGTTTGATCCCTTGTGTAACAAATGGAGATCCGATTGAGCTCAATAACGGGCAGATGAATGACGTCCTAAAGGAGATTGAGGACGCCTGGAACAAGAATAAGAAACCCTTAGATCTTGATAATAACCCTTATACTCCGCCTGTGGATGCCTGGCCTGTTCTTGTGCCAGTTGTCTCTACTAACGGTAATGCCAATCAGACGGCTTCAATAATGGACTTCCGCTGGATAGCTATCACCGACGTAGATGCCAAGGGGAGTCCCAAGACCATCACAGCCGTCTTTGGCGGCGGGAATCTCGGCTTAAGCTATTGCGGTCCTCATTTAGTGAGGTAAGAATCGGCTCTCTTTTCGTGTAATTTCTTGAGCAGATCATCCATCGGAGCGGTGGTGAGGATACGATTGATTTGGGAGCGGTAATTGTTTACCAGGCTGATATTATCGATGAGCATATCGTAGACCTTCCATTCTCTTCCAACTAGGTGGAGCTTGTAATCGATGGAGGTCTCATCTCCACTGCTCTGCACAAACTTGGTATTAATCTCGGCAAAGTCCTTATCCAACCGCTCGCGGACATAGAGGATCCTGCCGTTTTTATAAAGTTCGCTCTTGCTTAAGTAAGAGTCCTCGAGAAAGTCGGTAAAGGCGGAGACAAACTCTTTTTGTTTTTCCGGATTACGTTGCCAGTGATTTCCCAAAGAGCGCCTCGCCATCTCGATGAAGTCAAAACGGGGAAGGATGATCCGTCGCAGTTGCTCTCGCTTCTCCGTCCTCTTGGCATTTCCCTGCAGCTCTGGATCGCTGAAGGTTTCTAGAACCCGGTTCACGGTAGTCTTGAGCTGCTCGGTTGGAGAGGCGGCCCAGAGGCAGGGAACATTTAGCCAGATCGTTATGAAGGCGACCAGCCAAGCCGCCCCCAGCTGGCCTTTTTGAATCATTGGTTCTCCTACCTGCTATAACTACTGGGCTGTTTATTTACTCTGGCCTTTGCCATGGCCTGCGCCACCCGTAGAACCAGCGGAAACCCCGGAACTATGCCCACGGCCAGTTGTGACACCGCTAGCAGACCCTACAGGACGACCGGACCCGCTCACGATCCCCTCACCGCTCCCACTCTCTGCCCCCTTCGTGCTCTTCCCACTCCCACTCATTGCCCCGCTCCCTGTGGCAGAAGTACTGCTGGTGGTCGCTAAGCTCTGATTTGCACCCTTAAGACCACTGATCACTGGCCCCAGCTTAAAGCCTAGCTTCTGGGCAATCTGTCCCCAGCCCATATGATACTGGCTCCTCATCATTAGAATCCCTTCCATCTTTGTAGTGCTAGCCGTCGTGCCGCTGGTGGTGGTGATCGATCCACCCATCAGTGCCGCTTGAAGCT
>JBOHVJ010000227.1:0-4345 GCA_050735075.1 Binatia bacterium | reverse complement strand
GACAAAGAGAGGGAACCTAGTTAGCCTTAAAGCTGTTTTAAGGCTGTGAGAAAACCTCTCTTCACAAAAAAACCCTCTTTTCTGGTTGCCTTGACCCTCATTTTTTCCGTTCTCTTTACGGCTATAGTTTATGCCTGCTCCGGCTTAGACCCGATGCGCATGTCTTTCCACCCTGCCTCCATGGACGGTGGAACAGTTGAGAGAGGCCCCTGCAGCGAACACAAACAGGACATTTGTAAATCTGTCCGCTACCGTATGCTCTCTATCCATGCCTCATCACCGCCAGCGCAAATTCCTCTCTATAGTTCAACTTTCCCGCAAGTATCCATTGAGGTACCTGTTAGATCAGAGGCCTCGCTTGCGACCCTACCATTAGAGACTGCCTTTCACCCCGTCTTTAAGCTCTCGTTAACGTATTCTTATCTCGTCCTTCGTATTTAAATAGCCTTCCCCGGTTTTTTCTCTAGTTTAGCTCTTTAGGACCGTCTGGCTAGCATTTTTGGATGTTCTCGGCCGACCTTGGTCCATTGAGGGAACATTTTCTATTAAGTTGTTGCTGGAGGTTTGGATGAAAAAACTTACATTGCTTTTTTTTGGAACATTTTTTCTCTTACTTGGCGGGGGGGCTATCTTGTGGGCTCAAAATGGATTGAGCCTTCGGGAGATGATTGATGAGGCTTTAAAGAATAATCCAGAGATCCAAGCAGCGAGAAGAAAGATCGAGTCGGTCCGAGCTAGGGCCGGCCAGGCTAAATATCTGGAAGACCCTGAACTTAACATTGAGGCTTGGGGAGTTCCTCTAAATCATCCCGTCAAGTTCCGCAGTTCCAACCCGGTGATTCTAGGTCTGCGCCAAAAATTTCCCTTTTTCGGCAAACTAGGATTGAAGGGCGAGATCACAGCCCAAGAAGTGAAGATGGCGGAAGAGGAGCTTAGGGCCAAAGAGGTGGAGATTGTCGCTAAGGTCAAGGGCGCCTATGCGGATTTCTTTATAGCACACAAGAATATAGAGATTTACAAAGAACTTCTAGAGTTGATCCGTCAGACAAGTACCACAGCGGAGACTCTATACCAGGTGGGGAGGGCACCGCAGCAGGACATCTTCAAAGCGTTACTGGAGCAGACCGATCTTTTGAACAAGCTGACTTGGGCGGAAAAGGATTTAGTTACCTCACAGGCTAAGCTTAATACTCTCCTGAGCCTCCCGCCGACGGCCCCTATTAGGCAGCCCAGAGAGTTAACCTTGACTCCCTTTTCCCTAAAACATTCCGATTTGGAGAAGCTGACACTCGAGCAGCGGCCGGAACTGCGGGCTCTAGAATCAAGCATTAACAGGTCAGAGAAGGCCATAGAGCTGGCGAAAAGAAACCGGAGCTTTCCTGATTTTATGGTGGGTCTAGAGTACTGGGTCGCACCCGATCATAGGCCGAGACACATGTATACGCCGATGTTAACTCTAACGATTCCCTTTTCCCCCTGGACTAAAGGAAAACATGATTACGAGATCGAGGAGGCTTTGGCAGAGCGCCGAATGGCACAATCAAACTTGGACGCGATGAAGAATATGGCCCTTTTTGAGGTGAGGGATATGTCTGCAAAAGTTGAAGCGGCAAGGAAATCAGTATCCATTTATCGGGATGGGCTACTGCCCCAAGCCGAACAATCCTATAGCGCCTCCATCGCTGCCTATCAGACAGGCCAGGTCAACTTCATCACGCTTTTGGATGCGCAGAGGGCTATCAGGGATGTCCGTCTAGGCTACTACAAAGCGTTAGTCGATTATGAGCAAAGTCTGGCAGATTTAGAGAGGGCTGTAGGGAAGGAACTTTTCTAGGTAAGCAAAAGTTAATTTGGAGGCTAGAGATGAAAGGACCAAAAATTTTTAAAATTTTCTTGTTTCTTGTTTTAGGAATGGCGCTTTTTACTTCCGGCTACTTTTGGGGGCTTAAAGCTAGTAAGGATCCGCCTACCGCAGGAGGCTCAGTGGCAGCCGATATGGGAAACACAAGAGGGATGACGAGCATGGCGGGCATGGAGGCGATGGCTCCTGGCATGGTCATGGTGAGTCCGGATAAGCAGCAGCTTATAGGTGTCAGGACGGCAGTTGTTGAAAGTAGGCCAATGGCTCAGACGGTCCGCACGGTAGGTACCGTCACCTATGATGAAACCAAGTTGAGCCGTATCCATTCAAAGATCGAAGGATGGGTTGAGAAGCTCCACGTCAACTACACCGGGAAACTGGTTAAAAGGGGGGAGCCTCTCTTTACCATTTACAGCCCGGATCTACTTGCGACTCAAGCAGAGTACCTCCTGGCCCTTAAAGCCCACGAGCGCCTTGCAGTAAGTTCCATTCCGGAGGTGAAGTCAGGAGCTGCTTCTCTGGTCCAGGCCAGTAAAAAAAGACTTACCCTCTGGGATATCTCTGAGAAGCAGATTCGTGACCTGGAGGAACGGGGTGAGCCGCAAAAGACATTAACCCTTTACGCTCCTCACTCCGGCTTTGTGATTAAGAAAGACATCTACGAAGGCATGAAGGTCATGCCGGATAAGGAGCTTTACGCGATTGCTGACCTCTCCACCGTGTGGGTGAACGTGGATATTTACGAGTATGAGATTCCTCTCGTAAAAGTAGGCCAGCAAGCCTCGCTCAGCCTCCCTTATTACCCGGGACAGGCTTTCACCGGGAAGGTCACTTACGTGTACCCTTACCTTGAGGAGAAGACCAGAACGGTAAAAGTGCGACTGGAGTTCTCAAATCCAGGACTCAGGCTAAAGCCCGAGATGTACGTCAATGCAGAGATTAAGGTCGATGCCGGCAAACACCTGGCAGTGCCGGAAGAAGCGGTGCTGGATTCAGGGATGAGAAAAATAGTCTTCCTCGATAAAGGCAGTGGTCATTTCGAACCCAAAGAGGTCAAACTTGGCGCCAAGATGGGCGGCTATTATCAGGTACTCTCAGGGCTTAAAGAAGGCGAAAAGATTGCAGCCAGTTCAGCCTTTCTCCTGGATTCCGAAAGCCGACTAAAGGAAGCCATGGGTGCGATGGCAGGAATGCCCGGGATGGAGGGAATGAAGGGGATGGAGGGTATGAAGATGGACGCGCCGAAGAAAGCTGAGCCGCTTGAAAAGAAAGTGCAGGATCTGATTCTTACTCTTTCCACCAAGCCTGAGAAGCCCAAGGCAGGTGAAAATATCCTACGACTGAAGATCAGCGATAAAACTGGTAAGCCCGTGAAGGATGCGCAGGTCTCATTCAACTATACTATGACTATGCCTGGGATGGCGCCGTCAAAAGCAGATGGAAAATTATCCAAGGATGGGTTTTTCGAAGCCAAAGCTAATCTCGCTATGGCAGGTGAGTGGGAAGTCACCATTGATGTGCGGCGGCCAGGCCAGAAGGAGATTCAGGAAAAGTTTAAGCTCGTGACTGAGCAATAAGGAGACGAAATGATCGAGAAGATAATCGAAGGGAGCGCCAGAAACAAATTTCTGGTCTTTCTCATGGTCTTCTTTCTCAGCGCCTGGGGGATCTGGGCTTTAAAGAACACCCCTCTTGATGCGATTCCCGACCTTTCAGACGTTCAGGTCATTGTTTACACCACCTGGATGGGTAGAAATCCGAGCATTATCGAAGATCAGGTTACCTATCCGATTGCCACGACGATGCTAGCTGCTCCCAAGGTGAAGTTTGTGCGCGGCTTTTCCGATTTCGGCTATTCCTATGTCTACATTATCTTTGAGGACGGCACCGATATCTATTGGGCCAGAAGCCGGGTCTTGGAGTACCTCAACCAGGTATCCGGGCGACTCCCTCCCGGGATAACGCCGGTCCTGGGATCGGATGCTACCGGTGTAGGTTGGGTCTTTCAGTACGCCCTGGTGGACGAAAGCGGCCGGCATGATCTGGCTCAACTGCGAAGTCTGCAAGACTGGTATCTCCGTTATCAGATTGCCAGCGTCGAAGGTGTGGCGGAGGTCGCAAGCCTGGGCGGCTTTGTAAAGCAATATCAGGTGAACCTTGACCCCAATAAACTCGCAGCCTACCGTCTTCCCGTAAAGATGGTTGTCGATGCCATCCGCATGAGCAATAACGATGTGGGAGGGAGGTCAATTGAGCTCAGCGGCACAGAATACATGGTGCGGGGAAGGGGCTACATCCGCTCGATAAAGGACCTGGAAACCATCAACGCCGGAATGAGTGAGCGAGGCACTCCGGTTCTTCTCAGGGATATCGCTCAGATCTCCCTAGGCCCGGATATGCGTCGAGGGTTAGCGGAATTGGATGGGAAGGGAGAGGTGGTGGGTGGGATAGTGATTATGCGTTACGGGGAAAACGCCCTTAAGC
>JBOHVJ010000226.1:0-2237 GCA_050735075.1 Binatia bacterium | reverse complement strand
CGTCGGAGCTCATATCTGTGAGCACAGTCAGCTCGATCCCGTCCGGCTTAACGATTCCCTCCTTGAGGGCGTAGATAGTCTCATAATCGCCGCAGGCCAAGGTCAAATGGAGTTTTTTCGCCATGCCGGCTTTTTATCACGTCTTGCTGATGTTTTTCAAATAAGATGAAGAGCATCTGGGGGAAAGCGTCAGGAGTCGTGATTTAGCTTGACATATCATCAAGTGCGTTGATACGCGGGCAGCGGTGCAAGGTAGAGCGCGTGGAAGGGCTCATGTTATGGATTCGCGGCGACTGACACCGGTTCAAGGGAGGAGCGAAGATGCTGACTGAAGGGCTGGTCGGTGTGTTGGGTTTGGCGGTCTTAGTCGTCATTATTGTAGCCGAAAACCGCTGTCGTACTCCCTTAAGGAAATAGCTATCGATATCCCCGAACAGGTTTGCATCGCCCGGGACAACGTTCAGGTTGCAGTCGACGGCATTCTTTACCTGAAGGTATTAGACCCGGAACGCGCCTCGTACGGGATCACTGACTACGACGTTGGATCGATGATTGCCCTCGCCATGAACATCATTACCCGCCAGGGAGGTGGATCCAATCAAGTAGCTTCGTCCCCGCGCTAGCCTTATTTAATTTGGGTTATAAGTGCCTGGAAATCCCTAACCATCATCATTGAGTGATTTTTATCGTAAGTGAGGTTTTAGGAGGCGAGAAAGATAGCTGGGCTTTCTTCAGCTATTTCGGCGGGCTTTTTTTGCCCGCCGGACAAAGTAGTCCCACATGGTACCCAGACGGTGCGGGGTGTAGACCTGCTCGAATTTTAACTTTGCCTCTTCATCGCTGCTCCAAGAAGGCTCGCCCGATGCGGTAGCGAGGAGTTGGATGTGGCATGCCTTTTCCAAAAAGACCGCATAGAGCGTTGCCACTTCGATGGATTCTCCCACGACCGTTGATCCATGATTTCTCATCAGCACCCCCTGATAGTTACCCAAGGTTTCGGCTACCTTTTCACCAAGTTCCGGTGACCGAATGAGAGCTGTAGTGTAGTCAAATAAGGGGAGCCCCTGATGGAAAATGGAGCCTTCATGGCTTATCGTCCGCAGCGGCTGGCGCAGGGAACCGAACGCTGTTGCATAAGGCGGGTGGGAATGAACCACGCAGTTAACGTCAGGGCGGGCCTTGTAAATCTCCGTGTGGATAAAGACCTCCGAGTGGCGTTCATATTTTCCCTCGATCTTTTTGCCTTCTAGGTTGCAGACTATGATGTGCTGGGGCCGAATCTCCTCAAAGCTGAAGCCGTGCGGTTTAATAAGGATCTTGTCTTGTTTGGGGATGCGTACGGAGACGTGGCCGAGGATGTTATCCCAGTGGCCCTCGGCCGCCAAAATGTTGCAGGAATAGGCTAGTGTTTCTTTAAGCTCTTTTAGGTTCATAGGTTCTCCTGGTTTGTGCTTGTTGCTGCAGCTTGATGGCGTTCGAAACGTTCAAATGGTGCAAATCGTTCAATACGTGTGTAAAGGCTTTGAACTTTACTGGCTAGTGCGCAGCTTGAATCTTTGAATTTTGCCAGTGACCGTTTTGGGGAGATCATCGACAAACTCGATCCACCTGGGGTACTTGTAAGGGGCGAGTTTGTTCTTGACCACGGACTGAAGCTCCTCTTTGAGCTTTTCACTCGGTCGGTATTCGCCCTTCAATAGCACATAGGCCTTTGGCTTGATCAGCCCATCTCGGTCCGCTTGCCCCGTCACCGCAGCCTCCAAAACCGCAGCATGCTCCAACAGAGTATTTTCAATCTCGATCGGTGAGACCCACAACCCCCCTACCTTCAACATGTCATCAGAGCGACCACAGTACCAATAGTATCCCTCTTGATCCCGGTAATAGGTATCCCCCGTCTTTAGCCACTCCCCCAACATGGTCCTGTTGGTCTGCTCGTGCTTGTTCCAATAGTAGGGGGAGTTGGCCTCCCCTTTGACCAGCAAATTTCCTACCTCTCCCACAGCCACCTCTCGCCCCTCCTCATCCACAATCTTGGCCTCAAAGGCAGGGGTGACCTCCCCGCTGCTCCCAGGCTTTACCCGGCCCGGCCGATTGGCCAAAAAATCATGGGTCGCCTCAGTCGAGCCCACCACATCCAAAAGCTCTTGCCCAAACCTCTCCTTCCACTGATAAAAAAGCGCTGGCGGCAGAGGCTCTCCCGAGGAGAGACAGATCCTTAGCGAGCTAAGATCGTA
>JBOHVJ010000225.1:0-13209 GCA_050735075.1 Binatia bacterium | reverse complement strand
CCCCAGAGGGCTTGGCCATCAGGCCGCGCATGCCAGCAAGCTGGCGTATTTGCTGAGCGCTGCCTCTGGCACCCGAATCCGCCATCATAAAAATCGGGTTGAAACTGGGAACGGTAATCTTGTGCCCCTTCTCATCTGTAATGCTTTCCGTCCCGAGATCTCGCAGCATCTCATCGGCTATCCGGTCCGTTACTTCGGCCCAAATATCGACTACCTTGTTGTAACGTTCCCCATCCGTGATGAGACCATTTTTGTACTGCTCCTCGATCTCACGGACATCCTCGTGAGCCTTCTTAAGTAACTCCTCCTTGCCGGCCGGTATCACCATATCCTTGATGGCAATGGATATCCCTGCCTTTGTTGCATAATGATAACCGATATCCTTGAGCCTATCGGCAAGGATCACGGTCGCCTTGTTCCCTGCAAGTCGATTGCTCACGTCGATCAGGTTGGCCAGCTCCTTTTTCTTCATCACCCGATTGATTTCTTTAAAGGGGATCGTGGGAGGGACCACCTCGTAGAGGAGGACTCGACCAACCGTCGTCTCGATCCTCTCTTTATTGATCCGAACGGTAATGGGGGCCTGAAGGTCTACCTCACCTTGGTCATAGGCGATCCGTACCTCTTCCGCATTGGCAAATATTTGATGCGTTCCCTTTGCACCTAGACGCTCTCGAGTCATGTAATAGAGGCCCAGGACAATATCCTGCGTGGGAACGATGACCGGTTTACCGTTGGCGGGTGATAGAATATTGTTGGTCGACATCATGAGGGCCCGGGCCTCTACCTGAGCCTCTATGGAGAGGGGAACATGAACCGCCATCTGATCTCCATCAAAATCAGCATTGTAAGCGGCGCACACCAATGGGTGAAGTTGAATCGCTTTGCCTTCTATGAGAATCGGCTCAAATGCCTGTATCCCGAGACGATGTAAAGTCGGCGCCCGGTTGAGAAGGACGGGGTGTTCCCGAATCACCTCATCCAGGATATCCCAGACCTCAGGCCGTTCCTTTTCCACCATTTTCTTGGCGCTCTTGATCGTGGTTACATACCCTCTCTCTTCTAACTTGTTGTAGATAAATGGTTTGAAAAGCTCCAAGGCCATTTTCTTAGGAAGTCCGCACTGATGCAGTCGAAGTTCAGGGCCAACCACAATCACCGAGCGACCTGAGTAATCAACCCTCTTTCCTAGAAGGTTCTGCCGGAAACGCCCCGTCTTCCCCTTGAGCATGTCGCTGAGAGACTTCAGGGGCCGACGGTTTTGACCGGTAATCGCCCTTCCCCTGCGTCCATTGTCAAATAGGGCATCCACGGCCTCTTGCAGCATACGCTTCTCGTTGCGGATGATCATATCTGGGGCGCTTAGCTCCATGAGCCGTTTCAAACGATTGTTTCGGTTGATCACCCGACGATAGAGATCATTAAGGTCGGAAGTGGCAAATCGGCCCCCATCCAGAGGCACGAGCGGGCGCAGATCTGGAGGGATCACCGGGATCACCTCAAGGACCATCCATTCCGGCCGGTTTCCTGAGTTCTTAAAGGCGTTGATTACCTTAAGCCGTTTGGCCATCTTCTTGAGCCGCACCTCGGAGTTGGTATCCCGCATCTCCTGGCGCAGCTCTTCGGATAGCTTTTGGAGATCTACAGACTTAAGTAGCTTTCGGATCGCCTCTGCCCCCATCGCTGCGGTAAAGCTCGAGCCATACTCCTCAATGGCCTTACGGTAACGGCTCTCCGTGAGAAGCTCCTTCTGCTGCAAAGGAGTCGAGCCCGGATCCATCACAATGTAAGCCTCAAAATAGAGAACCTTCTCGATATCTTTAAGCGACATATCGAGAAGGGCGCCGATGCGACTGGGAAGACTCTTTAAGAACCAGATGTGGACTACCGGGGTGGCCAACTCAATATGTCCCATCCGCTCCCGACGGACTTTCGATTGAATCACTTCAACCCCACACTTCTCACACACGACGCCCCGATGGCGCATCCTTTTATATTTGCCACAATTGCACTCATAGTCCTTGGTCGGACCGAAGATCTTAGCGCAGAATAGCCCGTCGCGTTCCGGTTTAAAGGTCCTATAGTTGATGGTCTCCGGCTTCTTGACCTCTCCATGGGACCAAGAATGGATCTTGTCGGGAGAGGCAAGAGAGACTTTAATTGCGTTGAAGCTCAGCGGATTTTTAGGCTTTTCAAAGAGATTGAATAGATCTTCCATATCACCCCTCGTTGAGAGACCAGTATTCAGAATCTGTATCGCGGCTTCTGGATTCTGAATTCTGTTTTAGTTTTTTTCCTCCACCAGAGTTACATCTAAACCCAGGCTCTGTAATTCTTTAACCATTACATTGAAAGACTCCGGCAAACCGGGCTCGAGGAGGTTATCCCCTTTGACGATCGCCTCGTACATGCGGGTCCGGCCCACCACATCATCCGATTTTACCGTGAGCATCTCTTGGAGCGTGTATGCAGCGCCATATGCCTCCAGGGCCCAGACCTCCATCTCCCCAAGGCGCTGCCCACCGAACTGTGCCTTTCCGCCTAATGGCTGTTGGGTAACGAGCGAATAGGGTCCAGTGGAACGTGCATGGATCTTATCGTCCACCAGGTGGTGGAGCTTCATGATATACATGACTCCAACTGTGACCCTCTTGTCAAAGGGCACCCCGGTTCTGCCGTCAAAGAGGGTTACCTGGCCCGTAACCGGGAGACCCGCCTTCCTAAGCAGATTAAAAATCTCCTCCTCCGTGGCTCCGTCAAAAACCGGAGAGGCCAAATGAATCCCCTCACGGTATTTCTCGGCTAGTCTGATGACGTCCGGATCTTTGACCCCATCAATAAACTCGCCGATCTCCCGAGAAGACAGATACTCTTTAAGTCGGCGACGGAGGTTATCGATATCAGGGCGACCATTGTGTATCAGCTCCTCAATTTGTTTCCCCAAACTTCGGGCTGACCAGCCCAGGTGGGCCTCCAGAATCTGCCCGACGTTCATCCTTGAGGGAACTCCCAGGGGGTTCAGAACAATATCCACCGGGATCCCATCTTCCAGATAGGGCATGTCTTCTTCAGGCAGAATACGGGAGATAACTCCCTTGTTGCCGTGTCGGCCCGCCATTTTATCCCCAACTTGAAGCTTGCGCTTGATAGCGACAAAGACCTTAACCATCCTGATGACCCCAGGAGGGAGCTCGTCCCCGCTCTTGAGCTTATTGATCTTGTCCTGAAAAACCATCTTGATCAGGTCAATTTGTTCTGTGGTGCTCTCCACTATGCGTTTAAGCTCTGCCTCCACAGACTCATTATCGACTCGGATCTCTCCCCAATAGGTCGCAGGGATTTGCTCAAGATCTTCCTCAGTGATCTCCTTTCCTTTGTTTAAAAGGACCTTCCGGTTATCATCACTGAGACGTGTGGCTATGCGGCGGCCCACCAGCAGTTTTTTCAACCGCTTGAGGGTCCCCTCGTGGATAATCCGAACCTCCTCCTGTTGGTCCTTTTTCAGCCGGCTGATCTCCTCATCCTCAATGACTCGACTCCTCTCATCCTTTCCCATCCCTTTTCGTGAGAAGATCCGAACGTTGATGACCGTCCCTTCAACCCCAGGGGGAACCCTGAGAGAGGTATCCCGCACCTCACCTGCCTTCTCCCCAAAGATGGCTCGCAGGAGCTTTTCCTCGGGGGAGAGTTGGGTTTCTCCTTTAGGGGTGATCTTACCCACTAGGATGTCTCCGGGCTTCACCTCTGCCCCGATTCGAATGATCCCGCTCTCGTCAAGGTCTGTTAACGCCTCATCGCCAACATTCGGGATATCTCGCGTAATCTCCTCAGGCCCAAGTTTGGTGTCACGAGAGACGCATTCGAATTCTTCAATGTGGATAGAGGTAAAAATCTCCTCTTTGACTACCCGCTCGCTGATCAAAATCGAGTCCTCAAAGTTATAGCCTCCCCAGGGCATCAGGGCGACTAGGACATTGCGGCCCAAAGCGAGCTCGCCCATCTCCGTTGACGGCCCATCGCCAATGACATCACCAGCCTTTACATGATCGCCCACGACCACAATCGGTCTCTGGTTGACACAGGTATTCTGATTGGAGCGCTGGTATTTCACGAGGCTGTAGATATCAACCCCCGTATCTCGGTGCGTCCCTGAAGGTCGATCAGCCTTGACTACAATGCGGGTGGAGTCAACGCTTTCTACCACCCCATCGCGCCTAGCAACCACCGTCACACCGGAATCGCGTGCCACAACCTTCTCCATCCCAGTGCCAACTAAAGGGGCCTCGGTACGGAGCAGGGGAACTGCCTGGCGCTGCATGTTAGATCCCATCAGGGCTCGGTTGGCATCGTCATTTTCCAGGAAAGGAATGAGGGAGGCGGCCACGCTCACTAACTGGTTCGGCGAGACATCCATAAAATCTACCTCTTCCGGCCGCGCCATAACAAACTCACCACCTTTGCGTGCCGAAACGAGGTCTGCAGTGAAGGTGCCCCGACTGTCGATCGGTGCATTGGCCTGGGCAATCACATGATCTTCCTCCTCAAGCGCCGAGAGATAACGGATCCGATCGGTCACTCGACCATTCTCGACCTCGCGGTATGGGGTCTCGATAAAACCAAACTCGTTGACCCTTGCATGTGTAGTCAGAGAGGCGATTAAACCAATGTTGGGACCCTCCGGAGTTTCAATAGGACAGACCCGGCCATAATGGGTCGGGTGCACGTCCCGGACCTCGAATCCTGCCCTCTCCCGGGTCAGACCCCCTGGACCAAGGGCCGAGAGACGGCGCTTGTGGGTAATCTCTGACAGGGGATTGGTCTGATCCATGAACTGGGAGAGCTGGCTTGAGCCAAAAAATTCCTTCAGGGCGGCGGAGACAGGCTTATAGTTGATCAGCTCCTGGGGCATCAGGGTTTCGATATCCTGCAGGCTCATCTTCTCCTTGATGGCCCTTTCCATTCTCACGAGCCCCACGCGAAAGTGGTTCTCCACCAGTTCCCCTACCGCCCTAACACGGCGATTGCCAAGATGGTCAATATCGTCCACAGAGCCGTTCCCATTCTTCAGCTCCATAAGGTAACGAACCACCTCCAAGATATCCTCCTTGCGCAGTGTCCCGTGTTCCAAGGGCACACTGAGTTTGAGGCGGTGGTTCAGTTTGAGCCTCCCTACCTTAGAGAGATCGTAGCGATCAGGGTTGAAAAAGAGGTTGTTAAAAAAATTCGTGGAGGAGTCGACTGTAGGGGGATCCCCAGGCCGAAGCCTGCGGTAAATCTCGATCATGGCTTCTTGCGGGGAATGTATCCTGTCTTGAAGGAGGGTATTACGCAAATAGGGACCAACATGGGAGTCATCAATATAGAGAACCTCAATCTCAGTTACCCCTTTTTCTCTAATCAGATCAAGCCTCTCTTGGCTGATCTCTTGGTTACACTCCACCAGGACCTTGCGGGTTTCAGGATCCACGATATCGTGGGAAGTAATGCGTCCAAGGATATCCTCCCACGCAATGGCGACATGCTTGACTCGGGAAAGCTCCATCTGGCGGATCAAGGGCCGAGTCAACTTTCTTCCTTCCTTCACAATCAGATCATTGGTCTTAGGATCGCGCACGTCGGATCCAGTCTTGACCCCGACTAACTGGTCGGGCTTGTAAACCAGCAAGGGCTTGCGTCCGTCAAACACGATGGTATCGCTTTTGTGGAAATAGTTGAGCAGGTCTTCGGTAGTCATCCCCAAGGCCCTTAGCAGTACCGTCGCCTGGAACTTACGCCGCCGATCGATCCGGACATAGAGGATATCTCTCGGATCGAACTCAAAATCGAGCCAGGAGCCGCGATAGGGGATGACTCGGGCCGAGTAAAGGAGCTTCCCACTGGCATGGGTCTTTCCCTTATCGTGCTCGAAAAATACCCCCGGCGAGCGATGGAGCTGGCTGACAATGACGCGCTCGGTTCCGTTGATCATGAAAGTCCCGTTCTTCGTCATCAATGGGAGCTCGCCAAAATAGACCTCTTGCTCTTTAACGTTCTTGATGCTCCTACTACCGGTCTGGGGATCCACGTCCCAGAGGACCAGTTGAACCGTGACCTTCAGGGGCGCCGCGAATGTCATGCCCCTTTGGTGACATTCTTCCACATCGTACTTCGGCTCCCCGAGACTGTAACTTACGAACTCCAGAGAGGCCGTGTCATTGAAGTCTTTGATGGGGAAAACGGACCTGAAGACCTCTTGAAGTCCTCCGTTCTGTCTTTGGTTTGGGGCGGTATCTTTTTGCAGGAAGAGATCATAGGAGTTCTTCTGGATTTCAATTAGGTAGGGCAGATCAATGATCTTCTTCGTCCTACCGAAATTGCGGCGAAACCTTAAATTGTGGGTCACTTGAAATGCCATAATTAAACCTCTTTCAACAGCCTTTCATCTGTGATCTGGTTGAAAGCCAAATACTCACTTGATATCGACTTTGCCTCCCACCTCTTCGATCTTTTTCTTGACCGATTCTGCTTCAGCCTTGGAAACACCATCCTTGAGCGGCTTAGGAACGCCGTCCACCAGATCCTTCGCCTCTTTCAAGCCCAAACTGGTGAGTTCTCGCACCACCTTGATAACCTGGATCTTTTTTTCTCCAGCGTCAGTCAGGATCACGTTGAACTCGGTCTTCTCCTCCGCCGCCGCGGCAGGCCCAGCCTGTCCGGCCGCGATGGCTACTGGCGCCGCGGCGCTAACGCCCAACTCGGCTTCCAATTCCTTCACCAAAGTTGCCAATTCCAACGCTGAACTGTGTTTAATAAACTCCTTAACTTCCTCTCTTGTTACTTCCATGGCTCCTCCCTGTGGAAAAATTTAAGATTGAGATTCTTTCTGCTTGCGCAATGTCTCCAGAAGCCTGACCATCCTCGCCCCCGGCTCTTGGATGAGCCGGAGAAGCTGAACCGCCGGGGCCTGCATGAGAGCAAGGAGCTTGGCCTGGAGTTCAGGCCGACTTGGCATCTGGGCCAAGACCTTGACCTTGGCCTGATCCATAAACTCCCCCTCTACCATCCCACCCTTGATGGTAAGTTTCTCGTTCTCCTCGATGAACCTGACCAGCACTTTGGAGAGGATCACCGGATCCTCATAGCCGAAGATCCATCCCGTTGGCCCCACGAGGAGCGGATCCAGCGAGCCATAAGCGGTATCTTTCAGGGCACGACGCACCAAAGTGTTCTTAATCACTTGATACTCCCCTGATGCTTGACGGATCTCCCGCCGGAGTCGCGTCATCTGCGCCACCGTAAGGCCTCGATACTCAGTGACTATGGCCATCTTAGCGGCTTTGAATTTCTCCCGGACCGCTACGACTGTCTTGGCTTTTTCCTGATGACTTGAACGTTCTGTTACTAACTCAGCCATCCGTTCTCCCCCTAGCTCACGCCGCTAGTGCGCGAATCTGAGACAGATCTATCTTGACCCCCGGCCCCATCGTTGTGGAAAGGGTCACTCCCAGAACGTAATTGCCTTTAGCAGAAGGGGGCTTGGCCCGAAGGATAGAGGTCAAAACAACCCGCGCATTGTCCAAGAGCTTATCCGCGCCAAAGGAGACCTTGCCAATAGGCAAGTGAATGGTTCCTGCTTTGTCGACTCTAAACTCAAGCTTTCCCGCCTTGATCTCCTTTACTGCCTTAGCGATATCAAGGGTTACGGTCCCAGTTTTGGGATTGGGCATCAAGCCCCTGGGGCCTAAAATCTTTCCAATTCTGCTCACCACCCCCATCATGTCCGGGGTGGCAACGGTCTTGTCAAAGTCGATCCATCCTTCGCTAATTTTCTTAATAAGATCTTCAGCCCCAACATAGTCGGCTCCAGCCTCCTGAGCCTCTCTTTCCTTTTCCCCTTTGGCGAAGGCCAGAACCCGCACCACCTTCCCCACACCATGGGGAAGGACCACAGTTCCCCGAACATTTTGTTCTGCCTGCCGGGGATCCACGCCCAACCGGACTGCCATCTCTACGGTCTCATCAAACTTGGCCCTAGCAGTTTCGTGCACCAGACGGAGCCCTTCTTCCAACAGATACCTCCGGGCGCGATCTACCTTAGCCAACACGGTGCGATAGCCTTTTCCTCTCTGTTTCATGACGTCCTCAAGTCGAACCCACTAGTCAGTATCCAGTAGCCTCTAGCTTCCCACCCTCCGTATTATTCTGGATTCTGAATACTGTCTTCTGGACTTTTCATGCTGAATTCTAGCTCCTGGATGCCGTGTCCTATCTTCTAGCCTTCAATTTCCAAACCCAAGCTCCTTGCCGTCCCCTCCACAGTCTTCTCCGCAGCTTCTAAGTCCTTAGCTGTTAGATCGCGCAACTTGATCTCAGCAATTTCTCGTACCTGCGCCCGGGTTACCTTCCCTACCTTTACTTTCCCGGGCTCACCCGATCCCTTCTCAACCCCAGCCGCCTTCTTCAGTAGGACTGAGGCCGGAGGGGTCTTGGTTACAAAAGTAAAGGAACGATCCGCGTAGATAGTTATGATCACCGGTATAATCATACCTTGTTGGGACTGGGTTGCAGCATTAAAGGCCTTGCAAAATTCCATAATATTGACCCCACGTTGGCCCAAGGCAGGCCCCACTGGAGGGCTAGGATTCGCCTGACCGGCTGGGATCTGCAGTTTTATCTCTCCAATAACTTTCTTGGCCATAAAATTAAGGTCAATGGTTCAAGTCGTTCAAAAAGTTCAAGCAGTTCAAATCGTTAAACTGCTCGAACGGCTTAAACATTTTAAACGGTTTGAACTTTTAGTTTTTAATTCCGCTCCACCTGAACAAATTCCAATTCCACCGGGGTGGCGCGCCCGAAGATGCTTATCAGCACCCTGAGTTTCCCTTTCTCCGGCCGCACCTCCTCCACCACTCCATTAAAGTCGGCAAAAGGGCCATCGACGACCTTCACGCTTTCGCCTACGGAGAAGAGAACACGGGGTCTGGGCTTAATAGCACCCTCTTCCATCTGCTGGGTTATCCCCTTGACCTCTTCATCGCTGACTGCAGGAGGATTGGTAGTTCCTCCGACAAACCCGGTCACCTTTGGAGTTTCCTTGACGATGTGCCATGTCTCGTCGTTCAGTTCCATCTGCACTAGGATATAGCCAGGAAAGAACTTTCTCGAAGAAGTCTTCTTTTTCCCCTTGACCAACTCCACAACTTTCTCCACGGGAAGCAAGATCTCGCCGAAAAAGTCTCGTTTCCCGAGGGTCTTAATCCTCTCTTCCAGAGCCGCCTTAGCCTTCTGCTCATAGCCTGAAAACGTATGCACTACGTACCACTTCTTTGCCATACGGGAGAACCTAGGAAGCTAGCTGATGATGGCCTTAATGGCCTGGGTCAGACCGTAATCTACTAATGCCAGGAAGAGGGCGATCATCAAAACAACAATTAAGACGACCGAAGTCGCCGCATAGGTCTCCTTTCGAGAAGGCCAATGGACCTTCTTTAACTCTTGCCAGGCCTCCTTAAAGAACTCGACCGAATGCCGAACGGTATCCTGAACCTTCTGTGTCCATTCTCCCATGAAGTTGCTGAACGCGATGAGATGGCGGGTCAGGCAGGACTCGAACCTGCAACAACCGGATTTGGAGTCCGGCGCTCTATCCAATTGGAGCTACTGACCCCTGTATCTCATTTAAAGTTTGACCTCGCGATGCAGGGTGTGGGTCCGGCAGAAAGGACAGAACTTCTTGAATGCTAACTTGTCCGTAGTCCTCTTTCTGTTTTTTGTAGTCGTGTAGTTCTTCCGCTTACATTGATCACAAGCAAACCCTATAAGCTCTCGCATGGCTTCTCCCTCTGCTGGACATTACAATTACTGGACAATCTTGGTGACTACCCCTGCCCCCACTGTCCTGCCTCCTTCACGGATAGCAAATCTCAAGCCTTCATCCATAGCAATCGGGGTAATGAGCGATATCTCCATATTGACATTATCTCCGGGCATGACCATCTCGGTCCCCTCGGGCAATTTCACGACACCAGTCACATCAGTCGTGCGAAAATAGAATTGCGGTCGGTACCCATTGAAGAATGGGGTATGCCTTCCCCCCTCCTCCTTAGTGAGGACATAGGCCTCGGCGTTGAACTGAGTGTGCGGTGTAATACTGCCTGGTTTAGCCAAGACCTGACCCCTTTCTACCTCTTCCCTCTTTGTTCCTCTGAGAAGAACTCCGATATTGTCCCCAGCTCGACCCTCGTCCAAAAGCTTGCGAAACATCTCTACCCCTGTAGCAACGGTCTTTTGGGTATCCTTAAAACCTACGATCTCGACTTCATCTCCTACTCGAACGATACCCCTCTCCACTCGTCCTGTAACCACCGTTCCGCGACCACTTATGGTAAAGACATCCTCGACGGGCATGATGAAAGGCTTATCCACATCCCGTACCGGCTCCTTGATGTAGCTATCCACCGCATCCATCAACTTTAGAACCCCACTGCAGTTAGGGCAGTCTTCTTTGCCACACCCACACTCCAGGGCCTTGAGGGCGCTGCCAATGACTATAGGGGTCTCATCCCCAGGGAACTTATATTTGGAAAGCAACTCCCTGACCTCCAGCTCCACAAGATCTAGAAGCTCCTTATCGTCCACCATGTCTGCCTTATTGAGGAAGACCACTATGGCCGGAACCCCGACCTGCCGTGCAAGCAGAATATGCTCACGGGTCTGAGGCATAGGACCATCCGCTGCCGACACAACCAGAATGGCGCCATCCATTTGGGCTGCGCCGGTGATCATGTTTTTGACATAGTCAGCATGACCCGGGCAGTCGACATGGGCGTAATGCCTTTTCTGCGTCTCATACTCCACATGGGCGATGTTGATCGTCAAACCCCGCTCTTTTTCCTCCGGCGCCTTATCAATTTGGTCATAGGCCATGAATTTCGCCATTCCCTTTTTCTCCAACACCTTGGTGATGGAGGCAGTCAAGGTGGTCTTGCCATGATCGACGTGGCCGATCGTCCCTATGTTAAGATGGGGTTTCTTGCGTTCAAATTTCTGTTTACTCATCTCGTCCCTCCTATCGGTTTGCCATCCGCTTGTTTGTTCACGCACACATAACCTGAGACTAGGTCATTGCTTGCCATAGTTCCGGACAAAAAGCCCAGGAGCGGGATTGAACCGCCGACCTCGTCCTTACCAAGGACGTGCTCTACCGACTGAGCTACCTGGGCATTTCAGTCGATGACTTATAGCATATGGCTGATCCCGCTCCGAAAGAGTCTTGAATGACCATCTGCTATCTGCCATATGCAAAACTGGAGCGGGAAACGGGATTCGAACCCGCGACCCCGAGCTTGGAAGGCTCGCGCTCTAGCCAACTGAGCTATTCCCGCATGAATGGTGGAGAGGGGAGGATTCGAACCTCCGAAGCCCTACGGCGGCAGATTTACAGTCTGCTCCCTTTGGCCACTCGGGAACCTCTCCTCCTCTACCTCGATACCAAATCTATAAGACGTCCACGGCTTAAGGGCCCGCCCGCTTCCAGCTCGATCAACCCCCCCTATCCTCTCGATCTGGAGCTGGCGATAGGAGTTGAACCTACAACCTGCTGATTACAAATCAGCTGCTCTGCCGTTGAGCTACGCCAGCTTGACTGTGAAACAAAATATTCCACGCGTCAGTGCAAAAGCCTTACTCGCTTGTCAAAAAAGTGCAAAAGTGCAATAGAAAAACCCGCTGGAAAAGTATGGAACCAACCCCTGAGGTAAATGACAGTAACTAAGACCAGATATTGTAAACTGTTATTTAAAGCACCTTTTCTTACCATTGTCAACAGAAATAGGGCTCTTCGTCAAAAAGTGTGGTTCCTCGGCAGAAAACACTCCCAGCCTGGGCCTGCCTTCAACCTCCCCTCGTCCCAAAGGGGAAACTTGGAGGCCTGAGGCCCAGCGGAACTGAACGGACCGTAGGACTGCAGAGGGGGTCTGAGCCGAAGAGAGTAGACGTCCGACGTTGAAGTTGCTTGAGGGGAGTGAAAGTAAGGGGTTGGCCTTCACTTCCCTGTGTCAAACCGAACTTCTCTGCCTAAGGATCTCGTAGAGGAAGATCCCTCCCGCAACAGCCACATTGAGGGAAGCTATCTTCCCCCGCATAGGTATAGAAACCAGGAAATCGCACTCCTTCCGGGTCAAAGGTCGGATCCCAGCTCCTTCTGCCCCTAAAACCACAACCAGTTTCTCGGGATAGACTCTCCCGTAAACACCTTCGTTTGCCCCAACATCCAAGCCAACAACCCAGTATCCTATTTCCTTGAGGGCCAGGATCACACGCCTTAGGTTCGAGACCCGATAAATCTTCAGATAGTGGACCGCCCCTGCAGAGCTCTTGACCACCGTGGGGGTCACCCCAACCGAGCGATCTTTGGGAATCACCACATGGCGGATTCCCACACCCTCTGCGCTCCGCAAAAGCGCCCCAAAGTTACGTGGATCCGTTAGCCCGTCCAAAATCAAGACCAAATCGTGCCCTTGGGAAGAAGAGAGATCATGGAGCAGATTGACAAAGAGGCAATAGGAGTAGGAGTCCACTTTAGCGACAACCCCCTGGTGCTTTTGACCATTAGCCAAGCGATCCAATAGCTTGGGCTCAAGGTAACGAACGTTGAGACCTCGCCGTTTTGCCTCTCGGTCAATCAGGTGGAGGGCAGCGCGTTGATGCCCCTCGGCAATCATAATCTCCAACACCTCTTGTGGCGAGGCCTTTAACTTTTCCAGGACAGGGTTGATACCAAAAAGAAAAAGGGGCTTTTCCTGTTTATCCATCAAGCAAACTCACATAGAAGCATTTACAAAAAGAGAAGCACCGGATAACATGTCCTACCGTGAAACGGACACTAAGCACTTACATCATTCATGAGATCCTCTCCCCATTCCTGCTCGGACTTATGGCCTTTACCTTTATCCTACTGATCGCTCGCATCCTCAGGCTTGTTGAGTTGGTGGTGACTCGAGGGGTTCCGATACTCCAGATAGGTAAGCTCTTCGCCTTAATCTTGCCTACCTTCTTAGAGATGACGGTACCCATGGCCCTCCTGCTCGGGATCTTTCTTGGCCTCGGCAGACTTTCGAGCGATCAGGAAATTCTCGCTCTAAAAACCTCTGGCATCAGTCCCACCCAGATCCTTGTACCCATCGGGATAGTTGCTTTGTTTATCTCCTTGATCACACTCCTGATAACCAC
>JBOHVJ010000224.1:0-8335 GCA_050735075.1 Binatia bacterium | reverse complement strand
GCTTCCCTTATCATGTTCGACGAGCGACTGGAATTTTCGTTCTAATTCCCGACGGCTAAGCACTGTTTATCGTGATCCCTTTGGCAAACCAGCCGTTCGTCCTGAGCCTTGTCGAAGGAGACGGCTGGTTTCTCAAGAGATGCTCGTCGAAGCGCGGACGGGCACGTGTCCTGAAGTCAGGTTGTCTCCTCTACAGATTCTCCCAATGATTAACGGCTCGGCCCAAGGGCTTTAGCTAATAGTGAAGCGTTAAAAAACTTTTCCGCACCCCCCAGCTTTTTGGCCTCCACGTCCAATTTCGCTGCGGATATTAAGGCCTCGATGTCCTCCTTTGTGATAGAGATGGAGTAGAGGTCGGAAAAATGATCTATGACCCTTTTTACGATGTTAGGATCCCCGAACGAGCCCCTTTTTAATACCGCCGAAGTCACCTTTTCTTTGTCAGATCGGATCAATTCCATCGAACGCCTCATGGCCTTCAAGACGGCTATAATCCCTTCAGGATCGCTTTCTGCCTTTCGTCTACTCGTCACAATGACGACAAAAGGGAATTTGGGCAGGACCTTTCCGATATCAAAAAGCACGGGAAACCCTCTCTGCTCCAGCTCCACCCTTTCCATAAAGGAGAAAGGGGCGGCTTGGATTCTACCTGACTCCAATGCCTGGACACGCGCAGGGCTATTGCCCACTCCGTAAAGGATCTTGTAATCCCGGTCGCGCACCAGACCTTTTCTAGCCAAGCCCTCCACTGAAGCGAATTCAGCGATACCGCCGGCGCCGGTGACGCCCACAATGATCTCGTCCAGAAACATAGGTGACACATGAAAAAGCATGAAAGGCCGGTACAATGGCTCTTCTATGAGCATCTATGGCAGCGTGTTACCTGGAGCTGGGCGTGTGGTCAGGCTTTCGGTAGAGCTTTCCCATCAGGCCAAGCAGAGACTTCGGTGGATGGAGCACTACGAGAGTCACGGGCACAACGCGGCGCTGACGTGTCGGTATTTCGGCATTAGCCGGCAGAGCTTCTACCGGTGGAAGCGCCGCTATGATCGGTGGGATTTAACAAGCTTAGAGGAGCGCTCACGCAGACCGAAGCGGCTACGCAGGTCCACGTGGAGTGCAGAGCTTTCCCATAGGGTGTTTAAGCTTCGGGAGCAATATCCTAGGTGGGGGAAGGACAAGCTGGTGGTGTTGCTGAGGAGAGAAGACAGAGAGGTATCCACTTCCATGGTGGGTCGGATCTTAACGGACTTAAAGAGGCGAGGGGTACTGAGGGAGGCGCTGTCAAACTTTATCTCCGTGCGTAAGCGGCACAGGCAAAGGCCCTACGGGGTGAGAAAACCTAAGGACTACGTGGTAAGGGGGCCGGGGGATTTGGTGGAGGTTGATACCCTCGATGTGCGTCCTTTGCCAGGGGTGGTGCTCAAGCATTTCACGGCCCGGGATGTGATCTCTCGCTGGGATGTGTTGGAGGCTCATAGTTGTGCTACGGCTCAGAACGCAGCCACATTCTTAGATTCCGTAAAGGAGCGGATGCCTTTTGCGATCAAGGCCATCCAGGTTGATGGAGGGAGCGAGTTTGAGGGTGAGTTTGAGCAGGAATGTAAGAGCCGCAAGATAAAGCTCTTTGTATTGCCGCCACGCTCTCCCAAGCTAAACGGCTCTGTGGAGCGGGCGCAGAGGACGCATACGGAGGAGTTTTACGAGGTCAATGAGTTTTCTCTCAAGATAGCTTCATTAAACGATGAGCTTAAGCAGTGGGAGAAGATTTACAACACGGTCAGGCCGCATCAAGCTTTGGGTTATCTGACACCACAGGAGTTCGTGCGGGCGTGGCGAGCGGAGAAAAGGGGGGATACCTGAGGTCATGTGCCGAGGCGATCGTGGTTTATAGAGCAAATGCGGAGGCCATTTTTGATGACGAGGGACTGTTCTAACAAAAAACTGCTTCAGATGTTCACCAGATCGTTTGCTTTGCAGATCACAAGTACTGTAGTTCTACGGGAGGCAAAAGTGTCACCCATGTAGCGGACGAGTACAAGCTCTCGACAAAGACTGACAATAAGGATAAGCTGGATGAGGTTATCGATCATCAGACCGAAAAATCCATCCAGATCCTTACGTACAAACCATGGATAAATGAGCGATGCTTGCGACATAGAGAGACAGGTAAGATCCCCTAGCTAAATGCTACCTGCCTCGAGTCTTTCCTGTCAATCTCCTCTTTTTGTTGGTAAAAAGCTTGAAAGTTTAGAAGAAGGGGGGTAATAAGTAAAAAATTGAATTCTGCACGGCCCTTTGTACATGTGGGGGAGTGTGATAATCTATTAGTGTTTTCAAGAGGGATTGACCAATGAGCAAAATTGATCTCGCAATCGGAATAGGCGGCGAGGCCGGACAGGGAATCGCCACTCCCGGTGATATCCTGGCGCGCATTTTCGTGCGCCGCGGGCTTCACTTAAACGCCTACAACGCCTACCAGTCCATCATTCGTGGAGGGCACATCTTCCTGACGCTTCGGACCAGCGACCAGCCGGTCCTGAGCCAAGGCGACAAGATTGACGTCCTCATCCCCTTAAACCAGGACACCATGAATCGGCATCTCAAACTGATGAAGGCGGGTTCCGCCGTCCTCTACAACAGCGACAAGATCAAGCCCGGCACGGCCGCCAAGGACGTCCAGCTTTGTCCCTTTTCGGTCAAAGAGCTAGCACCCACCATCAGGGGCGACCTAGTTCAAAACACCATTGCATTGGCCGCGGTCCTTCGTCTGATCGGCGTTGAATTTAAGATTCTCGAAGACATCCTGACTCTCCAGTTCAAAAGGAAAGGCGAGGCGGTGATAACTGAAAACGTCGGCGTCGCCCAGGCAGGCTACGAATATGCGGCCTCTCATTTCAAGCGGTTCCCCTTTTCTCTGCCCGATACCGGCAAGAAACTGGCGTTTTTGGAGGGAAACCAGGCCCTGGCGATGGGCGGCGCCGCTGCCGGCGTGCGCTTTTACTGCGCTTATCCGATGAGTCCCTCAACCGGAGTGCTTCACTGGATGGCCCGTCACGCCCACCAGCTAGGCATCATGGTCCGCCAGGTCGAGGACGAAATCGGTGTGATCAACATGGCTATCGGCGCAGCACACGCAGGCTGCCGCGCCATGTGCGCCACCTCGGGAGGCGGCTTTGCCTTGATGAGCGAAGCCCTCGGTTCGGCGGCCATGATGGAAATCCCGGTCGTCTGCATCGATGTCCAGCGGGCCGGACCAGCCACGGGCGTCCCCACCAAGACCGAGCAGGGCGATCTCTGGCAGGTGATGGGAGCTGGCCAGGGAGATTATCCTCGAATCATCGTCGCGCCGACTAACATCTCTGACTGCTTCAAAACGGTGCCGCAGCTTTTCAATTTGGTGGACAAATTCCAGTGCCCGGGCATCATACTATCTGACCTGCTGCTTTCTGAAGGTCGGTCCAGCGTGGATCCCGCAGAGTTAGATTTCAATGTCTCCATTGACCGTGGCGACGTCATCGGACTTAACGGCGCTACGCCGCCCCTAAATGGTGAATATAAGCGTTTCCTGATCACCGAAAGCGGTATCTCACCACGCGCCCTGCCGGGCACGCCAGGATATGTGCACGTCGTTGCTACCGATGAACACGACGAGGACGGCGTGCTCATCAGCGATGAATTCACCAATCCCAACAAGCGCCAGGCCATCCATGAGAAACGCATGCGCAAGATGGAAGGGATCCTGCCGCTGCTGCCGCCGCCGAAACTGTTCGGGCCTGCGGATGCGAAGGTCACTTTGGTCGGCTGGGGTTCGACGGAAGGCGTCATTCACGAGGCGATTGAGCAACTCGCCGACCAGAGGATCGCCGCGAACAATCTGCAGATCAAGTGGATGGTTCCGCTCCATGCTGAGGCAATTAGCTCCATATTCGCCAAGAGCAAGAAGACCATCATTGTGGAGAATAACTATAGTGGCCAGTTCGCTCGGTATCTACGGTCTGAGACCGGCATTGTAGCCGATGGCCATATCCGCAAATACGATGGAGAGCCGTTCATGCCGCATCATATCGTGGACGGCGTGAAAGCAATTTTGGCTGGCAAAACTAAAAAGTACGTGCCGGTCCACGAGGTTATGGTTTAAGGAGAAAAAAATGAGCACCACAATGGTTGAAATAGAAAGCAGAACACGGGGTGCGGTCGAACGTGCCAAACTGACCGTCAAAGACTTGAAGGGCAAAGTGGACCCTGATTGGTGCCCCGGTTGCGGCGACTTCGGCGTGCTGACCGCGCTGAAGCAGGCTATCGTCGAGCTGGGCCTCTACCCACATGAGGTCATGACGATTAGCGGCATCGGCTGTTCTTCTAACCTGCCGGGGTATATTAATGCCTACGGCATGCACACGTTGCATGGCCGCGCGCTGGCGGTGGCTACCGGCGCCCAGCTCGCCAATCACGAAATGAAGATTATCGCCACCGGTGGCGACGGCGATGGCTTTGGCATCGGAGGAAACCATTTCCTCCACACCATGCGCCGCAACGTGGATCTCACTTATATCGTCATGGACAACCAGATCTATGGACTGACCACCGGCCAGATCTCCCCTACCAGTATCAAGGGGATGAAGACCAAAAGCACGCCTTATGGAAGCGTGGAGAATCCGATCAATCCCATCCCTCTTGCCATCGCGGCAGGGGCCACCTACGTTGCCCGAGGATACACCGGTCAGATAAAACATCTGGTCGAACTCATCAAGGGTGGCATCCAGCACAAAGGCTTTGCCCTCATTGACGCCTTTAGCCCGTGCGTCACCTATAACCACGATAACTCCCACGAGTTTTTCAAACAGAAGACGAAGAAACTGGAGGATATGGGCCACGATCCAAGCGACTTTAACGCGGCCATGGAGAAAGGCTACATGTGGGGCGAGGTCATCCCAATCGGCCTCTTCTGGAAGCGCGACGATCTGCCCTCGCTGGACCAGTTGGAGCCCGTCCTGGCGGAGGGCGGTCCCATGGCCCGTCGTCCTCTGGGCATTTCTCCAGAAACCGCCAAAGCGCTGATCAGCGAATTAATGTAGGGCCTGCCGCTCGCCTTACTCTTTTCCCTCTTTCCTCAAAGGGAGAGGGAAGGGTGAGGGTCTTAGCTATGCGAACCTTGCTTTTCAAAGATCTAGGCGAGATAGATTATCTCTCCGCCCTGACTCTTCAGCAGAGGCTTGTGGAAGAAAAGCAGGCAGGGAGACTCTGGGACATTCTGCTTTTGCTGGAGCATCCCCATGTTTTTACCATCGGCAGGAGTGGGAAGGAGTCCAACCTGCTGCGCCCGGGGGAAGTGCCTGTTTATCGGACCGGTCGCGGAGGAGATATCACCTATCATGGCCCTGGCCAGATGGTGGCGTATCCCCTGTTGGATCTTAGGTCCACGCTCAGGCAAGACGTCCATCTCTATTTACGTCAACTTGAGAAGATCTTGATCCAAACTTTAAAGGACTTTGGCATCTCGGCAGGCAGGAATCCGCCCTGGACCGGCGTGTGGATTGGACAGAAGAAAATTGCCTCTATTGGCATCGCCGTAAGAAGAGGTATCACCTGTCACGGCCTGGCGCTGAACGTGAACACCGATCTCACCTATTTTAAACGGATCATTCCGTGTGGCCTGACTTGGGCTGAGATCACCTCTATGGAACAAGATCTGGGAAGTGCCGTTTCACCAACGCGGGTGAAACAGGCGTTTATTCACCATTTTCTCAGGCAATTTGATTATGCGGAGTTAACAGAGTTATGCCACGAAGACATCCGGATTGGATCAAGGTCAGGGCCCCAGGCAGTCCTAACTACCTCCGTCTCAAACGGATACTGAGGGATCATAACCTTCACACCGTTTGCGAGGAGGCGCGCTGCCCGAATATCGGGGAGTGCTGGGGACACAACACCGCTACCTTCTTAATCCTCGGAGATATCTGCACCCGCGGCTGCCGTTTCTGCGCTATCAATAAAGGCAAACCCAATGTCCTGGACCCGGAAGAGCCGCGCAGCGTAGGTTTGGTAGTGAAGGAACTGGGATTGGAGCACATCGTGGTCACCTCGGTGAACCGAGACGACCTACCCGACGGCGGCTCAGCCCACTTCGCTAGGACGGTCTTCTGGATCAAGACGTTGAATCCCGGTATCCGTGTTGAAGTCCTGATCCCGGATTTTAAAGGAGATCAGAAGGCCTTGGAGACTGTAGTGCGCGCCGGGATTAATATCCTGAACCACAACATGGAAACAGTCCCTCGCCTTTACAAAAGAGTCAGGCCGGGCGCGGTTTACGAGCGATCGCTGGATATTCTAAAGGCCGCCAAAGTGATACGGAAAGAGATCCTTACCAAATCAGGATTGATGCTTGGCGTCGGAGAGACCTTTGACGAGGTTATGGATACGCTAAGAGATCTGCGGCAAATCAACTGCGATATCGTTACTCTCGGACAATACCTGCAACCCTCCCTAGATCAGCTTCCGGTCGAGAGGTATGTCACTCCTGATGAGTTCCAACAGCTCAGAGTGGACGCTGAAAAACTCGGCTTTCGCCATGTTGAGTCTGGCCCTCTGGTGCGCAGCTCCTACCACGCCTGGAGCCATGTAAATTGATCAACAACCTCCCCTAGCTACATTCCTACCAAGGCATCCCGCTCCCAGATCTCTCGGCTCTAAAATCGAGCGTTATTGAATCCAGTTTGGCGGGAACATATAATGCTGCCATCGTAACGGGTGTGAACAGACCGATAAAATCGGTGGTCTAAAAAGAATAAGTGAAGCATGACGCAATCTCTCCTACGCACCACCCTGGGTTTATTGCTGGCCGCAGGGGTAACAGCTTGCTCGGAGATAGCGGGCATCCACCCCACCTTGAATCCGGCTGAAGAGGCCCTCTCCAGCCCAAGCCCCGATATTTCTGTATCTAAGTCGCCGCTCACCGAAGAGCAAAGAATTCTGCACGTACTAAATCGCTTTGGTTACGGGCCGCGTCCTGGTGACGTTGAGCGGGTAAAAAGGATGGGTCTTATCTCTTATCTCAGGCAGCAGCTCTCTCCTGAGACAATCCCTGATCCCTATGTAGAGAGGCAGTTGAAGGACTTACCGACCTTGGCCATGACGACTTCCCAGCTCCTGCAGGAATTCCCCGATCCCAATCCAAAGATTTCTCAGCCAACTCCACCGGAGAAGCGACCCGTCAGAATACTCGTGGAGCTCCAAGAGGCGAAACTCATTCGGGCCATTTCCAGCGAACGGCAACTGCCGGAGGTCATGGTCGATTTTTGGTTTAACCATTTCAATGTCTTTTGGGGCAAGGACGCGGCCAGATGGATGGTGACCTCGTTTGAGCGGGACGCGATTCGCCCGCACGCGCTGGGGAAGTTTCGCGACTTGCTCATGGCCACTGCGCGGCATCCCGCAATGCTCTTCTATCTCGACAACTGGATGAGTGTTCGGAGCGATATGCCCACGGGTCGCGGCGGGCAGGGGCCAAGAGGGCTCAATGAAAACTATGCGCGCGAGCTATTGGAACTACACACCTTAGGCGTAGACGGCGGCTATACCCAGAAGGATGTGATCGAGGTGGCCCGTTGCTTTACGGGCTGGACGATCGACCAACCTAAAAAAGTTGGATCATTCATCTTTCGGCCGTTTGCTCATGACAATGGCGAGAAATTGGTCCTCGGACATCGGATTGCCGCAGGAGGGGGTCAGCAAGATGGTGAGCGGGTGATTGACATCTTGGCCCATCATCCTTCCACAGCAAGGTTTATTGCCACCAAACTAGTACGAAGGTTTGTGGCAGATGATCCGCCCTTGAGCCTGGTTCAACGAGTAGCTGAGACTTTCAAGCAAACCGATGGGGACATCAAGTCGCTCCTCGTTACAATCATCAATTCGCCGGAGTTCTTTGCTATCGAAAATTATCGTGCCAAGACCAAAACCCCTTTTGAATTTGTCGCAAGTGCGGTGCGAGCTCCTAATGGAACCACGGATGGAAGTCCACCCCTTGTTGCGGCTGTCGGCAAGATGGGTGCGCCGCTTTATTCAGCTCCAGCGCCTAACGGCTATCCCGACGTTGCCGAGCCATGGTTGAACTCTGGCGCACTTCTGAGCCGGGTGAATTTCGTCTCCAGCCTGATGAGAAACCAGCTCCCGGGGACGCGTGTGGACCTGAGGCCGTTAATCGAGGGGGCTAACCGCCGTGACCCAGCACAGATTCTCGACCGCCTGCTGACAGGGCTGCTCCATAACCAAGCAGGCCCCGGAGGCCAGGAAATTCTGCTGCAACAATTGAGCAAGCCAGGGACCGTCCAGC
>JBOHVJ010000223.1:0-31655 GCA_050735075.1 Binatia bacterium | reverse complement strand
CAGCTCGGGGGGGTGATGGTGGGAGACCCGATCCAGGTAGTCTCTCCCTTAGGAACTCCCACTGCCATCGGGGTGATCCCCAAGGTCAGGCGCTTCGTTGTTGTAGGCATCTTCGATTCCGGCATGCATGAGTATGATAACACCCTGATCTACATCAATCTTTCCGATGCTCAGCAATTCTTCGAGTTGGGAGATGCGGTGAGTAATATCGAGATTCGGGTTCAAGATGTTTATCAGGCCCACGACGTGGCTAAAAGGATTCAGCAGAGATTAGGTCTCCCTTATTGGACAGAGGATTGGTCCCGACTCTGGCCCAATCTCTTCTCTGCCCTCCGCCTAGAAAAGACCGTTTACTTTTTAGTTCTCCTCCTCATGATCCTGATCGGGGCCTTCAATATCATATCCACTTTGATCATGGTGGTGATGGAGAAGAAAAGAGATATCGCTATCCTCCAATCCATGGGGGCTACCCGCCGCAGCATCCGGAGGATTTTCTTGATCAAGGGCTGCGTGATTGGGACCGTGGGGACGCTCCTCGGTATGTTGTTTGGCTACGCGATTTGCCTCTTAATTGAGCGCTATCAGTTTATTGAGCTCCCTAAAGATGTTTTCCTTATTTCCACGGTGCCTGTCCGGATTTATCTCGGGAACTTTGTTTTGGTGGCCCTGGCTTCCTTCTTCATATGTCTCCTTGCAAGCATCTACCCAGCCCGTCATGCCGCCAAACTGGACCCTGTAGAGATCATTCGCTATGAATAATCTCCTTCAGGTCCAAGACCTGCACAAGTCTTTCGTCGAGGGAGGAGAAGAGATCCATGTCCTTCGAGGACTCCAGATGGAGTTGGGCGAGGGAGCAAGGTTGGCGATCGTAGGAGAGTCCGGGGTTGGGAAGAGCACCTTGCTTCACATCCTGGGAACGCTGGATCGTCCTAGCAGCGGGCAAGTTAGTTATCGGGGAAAAGACCTTACGGCACTCAACGAGGACGCCCTATCCAACTTTCGTAATCGAGAGATTGGATTTGTCTTTCAATTCCATTATCTACTGCCTGACTTTGATGCCTTGGAGAATGTTATGCTCCCCGCCTTGATCCAGGGTTGGGGATGGGAGAAGGCTCGAGAAGGCGCCGTGAAGCTGTTGGAGATCGTGGGACTCAAGGATCGCATGAGCCATCGACCAGGGAAGCTCTCGGGGGGAGAGCAACAGCGAGTGGCCGTGGCCCGTTCGGTCATCTTGGAGCCCCACCTGATTCTTGCGGACGAGCCGACAGGCGACCTGGATCCGAATACAGGAGAGGAGATTCAGAATCTTCTGTTTCGCCTCAATGAGGAGAGAGGCGTGGCTTTTGTGGTAGCCACGCACAATCGGCAGTTTGCCGCCAGGATCGGGCGGCAGATGGAGCTCCGTCAGGGTCGCCTCTTTCCGCTGTGACTTTTGTATTTCCCCATATCCCCCGTTAAAGGGGACTATTTTTAAAACCGGAAAATTCTCTTTCATTTTTGCCTTGATTGGCTTAACCTAGGAGGCTATGGTTGTCATTGCCAGCTCGGTCTCAGCGATTCGAAGTAGGTGGCGGCAGGGACTCAAGGGGGTCTCTCCCATCCACGAAGTTACTGGGCGGGCAGAGTTGGAAACGAGCTTGGCCGAGCTCAATCCCTCGGTCCTTCTCCTCGACCTTGCCCTACCTCAACTCGGTGGGGTTAGAGGGGTGCCAGCTATCCACCGAAGGAACCCCTCGACTAAGGTCATTCTCTTGACCAACACCCCTAACGAGAGGGAGGGGATAGCCGCGCTCAAGGCTGGAGCCAGTGGATATTGTCCTAATGACCTTAACCCTTTCCTAGTAAAGAGAGCTGTGGAGCAGGTTCAAAAAGGCGAGATCTGGATAGGACGTTATTTGATACCCCACCTTCTTGAGGAGCTCACCGCCCTTAGCGAACGTCGGCGCAGGGCCTCTCTTTCCAATCCGGACAGGCGCCTCGACGTTTTGAGCCCCCGCGAGCTTGAGATAGCTAACCTGATCGGCGACGGCGCCAGTAACAAGGAAATTGCGAGCCGGCTTAATGTAACTGAGAGAACTGTCAAGGCTCACCTAACCGCTGTCTTTCGGAAGCTCGGTTTCTCGGACCGGCTCCGCCTGGCCCTTTTCGTGACCGAACACAACCTGAAGGCCCGGTAGTTACGGGTTGCTCGACCAAGGTCCAGGTGTACCAAGGTGCAATTGACCCCAAGGGGGGAAAGCTATAAATAGAGGATGCCATGCCGCCTATCACTGTCGTAATCGCAAGCCATGAAAGAGCAAGCCGCGCCGCTTGTCTGGGCCACCTTCAGTCTGAGAAGGGGATTCGAGTCGTGGCAGAGGCGCGTAGCGGTCTTGAGGCGCTTGCCGTTGTAAGGCTCAAGCCGCACATCCTTGTGCTGGATTTGAGTCTATTCAGGGGGAACGGTCTCCTCCTTCTGCCGGTCCTGCGCCAGAGAAGCCCGCGGACCAAAGTGATTCTTCTCGTCGGCCGAGTCTCTGAGGCTCGAATCTTGGAAGCACTCTCCCAAGGGGCCCTGGGTTATCTGGGCAAAGAGGTTCTTCGCGCCTTTCTTGCCAAAGCCATTCGGGCGGTGGAGGCCGGGCAGGCCTGGGTGCCGCGGAAGATGGTAGGTAAAATCACCGACCGTCTGCTCGTCTCACCGTTCGGGAAGGGCGAAAACAAGTCCAAGCCTTCCAGTAGCTTGAAAAGAGACTGACAAAGTTGATAAGAGTCGTAGAAGGCCTAGGGGGCTCTCCCATCTTGCTATCTATAATTTTGGTTCTTCAGGGTTTGGAGTGGGTAGAGAGGGTCGCTCAGAAATAACTAAATTCCGTTCGCCCTGAGACAAGCTTTAGCATGTGAGCGGCAGATCAAAGGTTGGAGTCGGAGGAAGAGGGAAGCGCTGATGGGGGGAGATTGGGCCGAGCTGTCTCGGTTAGCCCGCCGAGGTCACCCTTCGAGAGCCTCAGGGTGACCGGCACGGTATTACCCACGCTAAAGCCGGCAGTGCCTAAATTTTTAACTTTACAAAGATTGGCGAATTTGCTAGAAAAATGTTGCATCAGGGATCTCATCAAAAGTAGGGATCGTTCAACTCAGTAATTCTATGGTTGCTGGCATAAAGAAAGCTACTTTCTTCTTCGTCCTTTTTTATTCTGTTCTTCTCGTTGCCCCCCTGTTATCGGCTCAAGAGAAGGTAAGGTTAAGAGAGGTGAGGGTCCAGGGGAATTTGAGGGTTGAGGAGGATGCGATTCGACTTCACCTTAAGGCACGCCAGGGAGATCTTTTTGAACCAGCGGTTGTAGACCAGGACGTGAAGTCGATTTACCGGATGGGTTTCTTCGATGACGTCAAGGCCGAGCTCTCTCCTGATGGAATCCTAACCTACTCCGTCAGGGAGAGACCCTACATCCGAGAAATCAAGATTCTAGGAAATTCCCAGCTAAGTCGGGAGAGGATTGAGGCAGCTTTAGGCGTTGTGCCCCGGACTATCCTGGATCGAGACAAGGTCTCGGAAGGCACTGAAAGGGTAAAGAAGCTCTATAGTGAGCAGGGATACGTGAACGCTCAGGTGGACTTCACAATCTCACTGATTGAAAACAACCAGGCCGTCATCCACATGGATATTGAAGAGGGCACCCGCCTTTTGATCAGGAAGATCTCTTTTGAGGGGAACCGGGCCTTCTCGGATGGTGAACTGAAAGGGCTTATGGCGACTAAAGAACAGTGGTTTCTCTCTTTTATAACCAATAGGGGCGTATTGGAACAGGATGCTTTGACAAACGATATAGCGATCTTATCCTCACACTATTATGATCATGGATATATCAACCACAGAATCGATGAGCCCGTGATTTTGAGGCCGAGGGAGGGGATCGAGCTTGTCATCCGCATTGATGAGGGAGAGCAATACCGAGTAGGAAAAGTGGAGATCGGGGGTGAATTGATCACAGACGCAGAAGCGCTTCTTAAAAAGGTTCAAATGACTACGGGCCAGATTTTTCGTGGGAGCCGCCTGCGAAACGACATCACGACTATTTCCGAGATGTATGCTGATAAGGGGTTTGCTTTTGCGCAAGTAGAACCCGTTACGAAAATTAATCACGAGCAGAAATATGTCGATCTTGCCCTGGTTATTACCCAGGGTCCGCCGGTTTATTTTAATCGGATCTTGATTGCGGGAAATACCAAGACCAGAGATAAAGTCATTCGGAGAGAGATAACGGCGGCCGAACAGGAGCTTTTCTCCGGCAACAAAATCAAGCAAAGCCGAAATGCCCTCCAGCGCACGGGCTATTTTGAGGATGTCCAGTTAACAACTAAAAAGACAAACCAGGCGGATGCGGTTGACCTCCTGATCGATATTAAGGAGGGTCCAACTGGGACCTTCAGCGTCGGTGCAGGATATAGTAGCGGAGACAATTTTATTTTTTCCACCGCAGTGTCCGAAAGAAATCTTTTTGGCCGAGGGCAGAGCGTCAATGCGAGGTTCGATCTGGGGACCAGTCGACAGGATTTTCTTTTGAGCTTCACGGAACCCTATCTCTATGACACTCCTTTGACTGTCGGTTTCGATGCCTTCAATACCCGCCGAGAGTACGACGATTTTACTTCCAGAAAGACCGGCTTCGGCACGCGTACCAGCTATCCTTTGAAGCGTCTGAACCTTCCCTTCTTCGGGCGTCCTGGGGAGGATGCTAGCAATGGGAGGACGGAGAGGGTTTATCATCCGCTCATAGAGTATACGCGTGCAGGGATGGCTTACGAGTTAAGTCGAGATAAAATTGGAAGTGTAAGTACCAGTGCGAGCGCCTCGATCCGAGATGAGAAGGGAATTTCTTGGACGAGCAGCCTGAGCCCGAGCTTCTCCTATGATAGTCGGGATCATTTCTTTACTCCCACGGAGGGGACCGCCTCTAACTTGGGTATAAAATTCGCCGGTTTGGGGGGAGACAACCAGTTCATTAAGTCGGACGCCTCGGTTCGATGGCACTACTCTTTTCTCAAGGATCCAAACTGGGGGGGCACCTATACGCTCGTCCTAGGAGGGGCCCTCGGCTATGGGATAGCTTTGAAAGAGCGCTCAAATGGCGAAAAGAATCTGCCGCTTTTCGAAAGATATTTCCCCGGTGGCATGAACTCCGTTCGTGGATTCGAGAGTCGAAGTTTAGGTCCCAAAGATGGGGACGATGTTATCGGAGGTGACAAGCAGGCGGTCCTCAACATTGAGGTGTTGTTTCCCATTATGGAACAATATGGCCTTCGGGGAGTAGCCTTCTTTGATATGGGGCAAGCCTTTAGGAGGTCAGAAGGATTTGATTTAGCTGATTTTCGGAGGTCGATTGGGTTTGGAGCCCGTTGGCTATCCCCCTTTGGTCCTCTTCGCGTCGAACTCGGATTCCCTCTCAATAAAAAGTCGGGCGATGACACCTCAGTGTTAGGCTTCTCTATAGGCAGTCAACCTTAAATATCTGTCTAATCTCATTTATCTGGAGGTTCCTGTGAAAAAGGGGTTCGCGTTTTTTCTATTGATGTTTTTTGCTGTTCCCATGTGGGCCGCCGAGGAAAAGATCAAGGTCGGCTTTATCGATATACAGAGGGCGCTGAATGATTCTCAGCCCGGCAAGAAGGCAAGAGAAAGGCTTCAAGCCGAGTTTAAGAAGGCTGAGGCCAGTCTCCTCAAGGAGGAAGAGGAGGTGAAGCGATTAAAGAACGACTTTGACAAGAAAGGTCCTCTTCTCAAGGAGGAAGAGAGGAGAAACCTGGAGAAAGAATTCCAGAGGAGATATGTGGGGTTTCAACGGAGTGTGCGGGATCACCAGGAGGAGTTCCGTCAAAGGGAAAGCGAATTGACGAATGAGGTCATTAAAGAGCTTCAAAAGGTTGTTTCTGAGGTAGGAAAGAGCGAGCGATTCACCCTCATTCTGGAGCGTTCTCAGCTTCTCTATAGCGATCAGGCTATTGATATCACCAGCAGGGTTATTGACCTTTATAATAGTCGCAGCGCTGGAAAGGTTACCAAGGGCAAGTGACAGCAGTGCGGAAAACCCTTTCCGAGCTGGCCCGTCACGTCGGTGGAAGGGTGATCGGGGATGAAGGAGTTGAGATATGGAGAGTGGCATCGATCGAGGAGGCTAGCCCTGGCGATATTACATTTTTAGCACACCCCCGTTATCGCTCCTATCTTGCGACTTGCAAGGCCAGCGCCATCATCGTTGGTGGCGGGGTTGCGATTCCAACCCCAGCGGAATCAGGAAGGGGATTTCTCCAAGTCTCCGAACCTTATATCGCTCTCGCTAAGATCCTCCGTCTCTTTAACCCAATGCGTCGATACAACGGCCAGGTCAGTCCGTACGCGAGCATTGATCCTACGGCGATTCTCGGGGAAGGGGTGACGGTTTTCCCTTATGTCTATGTGGGGGAACGCGTGAAGGTCAACCGGGGAACCGTTCTTTTCCCCGGTGTATTTTTAGGAGACGGGGTGGAGGTGGGGGAGGACTGTCTCCTTCATGCGCAAGCTACGGTCCTTGAAGGTTGTCGTCTCGGCGATCGGGTCATCCTCCATGCAGGGGTTGTGATCGGCGCCGATGGATTTGGTTATGCGGGCGAGGGAAGAGATAGGATCAAGATACCCCAAGTGGGGATTGTAGACATTGAGGACGATGTGGAGATTGGGGCCAACACGACGGTGGATCGTGCGACGCTGGGAAGGACCGTTATCGGTCGAGGAACCAAGATCGACAACTTGGTCCAAATCGCGCACAACGTAGTTGTAGGAGAGCATACGGTCATTGCAGCTCAGGCGGGGGTCGCGGGGAGCACTAAGATCGGCAATGAAGTGATCTTGGCCGGCCAGGTCGGTGTTGTCAATCACATCGAGATCGGCGATAAGGCCAGGATCGGTCCTCAATCAGGAATTCCCCGCTCGGTCCCGCCTGGGGCTTTGCTTTCTGGAGGGATCGCGGCGGCGCCTCACCAGGAGTGGTTAAAGGTCATGACGATGCTACCTCAGCTCCCAAAATTATGGAATGCTGTACGCCATCTCGAACGAAAGGTCTCTCAGTTAGCCCGGGGGAGTGGAAAGGGAGTTAAAACCCATGCTCGACGTTAAAGAGATCTTTAAGCGCATCCCTCATCGTTACCCTTTTCTTTTAGTGGATCGGATCCTGGAGGTGGAGGCAGACCAAAGGATCGTCGGGATCAAGAACGTCACCTTTAATGAGGTTTTTTTTCAGGGCCACTTTCCCAATCGACCCGTGATGCCAGGCGTATTAATCTGTGAGGCCATGGCGCAGGTCGGCGCCATTTTCGCCTACGCCACGAGAGGCGGCACCGGTGGTGAAAAGCTCTTTATGTTAACAGGCTTGGATCGGGTTAAATTCAAGCGGCCTGTTGAACCTGGAGACCAACTACGTCTGGAGCTGACTTCCCTTAAGCGACGCGGCTCTTTTTGGAAGATGCGAGGAGTAGCAATGGTAGAGGGAAAGATTGTGGCCCAGGCAGAAATATCCGCCATGGAGGTGCCCATGGAGTAGGCGCTGTCCTCTGAGGGTGAGTGACACAATGACTAAGATCCATGAAACAGCGTTGGTCGATCCCCGTGCGGAGCTGGATCTGGAGGTTGAGGTGGGGGCCTATTCCGTCATCGGCCCAAAGGTCAAGATCGGTAGAGGGACACGGATCAGATCCCATGTCGTGGTTGAAGGTAATACGACCCTAGGGGAAAGAAATCTTATCTTCCAGTTTGCGACGGTAGGTTCTGTTCCCCAGGATCTCAAATACAAAGGGGAGGACAGCCAACTCATCATCGGCCACGACAACACAATCAGGGAATTTGCCTCTCTAAATCCAGGAACCACCGGGGGTGGGATGATTACCCGCATTGGGGATCATAACCTTTTGATGATGTATTGTCACATAGCTCATGACTGTACTCTTGGTAATCATGACATCATCGCCAACGGGGCCACCCTCGGTGGCCATGTGGTGGTTGAAGACTATGTCATCGTAGGCGGACTGGTAGGCCTCCATCAGTTCGTTAAGGTTGGGACGGGTGCGATCTTAGGGGCAGGCTCGATGGTCTCGAAGGATATCCCTCCTTACTGCAATGCGACAGGAGATCGGGCCAAGCTCAGGGGACTCAATCTAGAGGGACTCAAACGTAGAGGATTTAACCAGGATCAGATCGAGGCCTTGAAAAAGGCATACCGCATCATTTTCCAATCGGGCTTGAGGACCCGAGAGGCATTGGAAAAAGTAAGATTTGAGTTCGCGCACTCGCCCGAAGTCGAGCGGATGGCCCTTTTTATTGAGACATCCCAAAGAGGGATCTGCCGGTGATGTTGAAACAACAAATCGTTCAAGACGTTCAATCCGTTTAAGTCGTTCAAACTGTTACGATTTGAACGGTTTGAGCTTTTTGAACGACTTGAACCTCTAGCGTATGAGAAAGCTTGGGTTGATCGCCGGGAATGGAAAATTCCCGTTGATCTTTGCCGAACAAGCAAAGCAGAAGGGGCTTTCCTTAGTAACCGTGGCCCATCGGGGAGAGACCCCAAAAGCGATCGAAGAGCTGGTAGACACGGTGACGTGGATCTACGTTGGGGAACTCGGAAAGATCATACGCACCTTTCACCAAGCTGGGGTCCAAGAGGCTGTCATGGTGGGTGGGATTCGGAAGGTTAAGCTCTTTTCCAACTTCAGGCCAGATCTAAGAGGCGCAGCCTTTTTGGCCCGGATGAGAAGCAGAGAAGATGACCAGCTCCTCAGGGGTGTGGCCGAGGAATTGGAGGGAGAAGGTATCAGGGTCCTAGAATCAACACTTTTTCTCTCCCAGATCATCCCTTCCGAAGGAGTGCTGACTCGTCGTTCACCCACTCAGGAACAATGGGAGGATATCCACCTCGGATTTCAGGTAGCCAAGGAGGTAGGGCGATTAGGCATTGGTCAGAGCGTTGTCGTCAAGGACCGGGTAGTCTTGGCTGTCGAGGCGGTAGAGGGAACAGATGCGGCCATACGCAGAGGGGGAGACTTAGGGAAGAAAGATTGCGTCGTGGTCAAGGTCAGCAAGCCCCACCAGGATCTTCGTTTTGATGTGCCTGTGGTAGGTGTCGATACCATTCGAGTTTTGCATGAAGTCAAGGGCGCAGTCCTGGCCATCGAGGCAGGCAAGACGATTCTTTTGGAAAAAGAGGAGTTGCTTCGGGAGGCGGATCGAAGGGGAATCGTGGTGGCCGCCGTCCAAGATAGCAATAAAGATTGATTCCGTTGAAAAACCCTCGTTCACCCTTCGACAAAGCTCAGGGCGAACGGGAATTACATTGAGAACATTGACGATTTTCCGTTCATGCTGAGCCCGTCGAAGCATGAAAAGTCGTTTTTCAGCGGAATAAAGATTGAGACAGAAACAGAGACGGAAATAAGCTATCATGGGGGAAGTGATAGAGCAGGAAAAGATCCCGGTTGGAGTAGTGGGTGTCGGATATGCGGGCCGACATCATGCGGAGAAGTATGCTGCCTCTAACAAAGCGAGCCTGGTGGCAGTAGCGGATATCGATCGAGACCGAGCCACGGAAATTGGGCAGAAACTCGGGGCTGTTCCTATGACCGATTACCGGGAACTCTTCGCCCAGGTTCGTTGTGTGAGCGTTGCTGTACCGACGCGGCTGCACTATCAGGTGGCCAGGGACTTTCTCGCTGCGGGTATCGATGTCCTCGTGGAAAAGCCCATGGCAGCCACCTTAGAAGAGGGGAGGCAGTTGGTGGCGTTGGCCAGGGAGAACAGGCTTGTGCTTCAGGTGGGCCACCTGGAAAGATTTAACCCTGCCATCCGTAGGTTGGAAGGTGTGATCCAGGAACCGAAGTTCGTGGAGTGCCATCGTCTTGCACCCTTTGTAGAGCGGGGAACGGATGTCGATGTAGTGCTTGACCTCATGATCCACGATATCGATGTGATTGCAAGTCTGGTGCGTTCCCCTGTTCACCGAGTCGAAGCGGTGGGGGTACCAGTTTTGACCGATAAACCCGATATTGCTAACGCACGCATCACCTTTTCCAATGGCTGTATCGCCAACGTGACATCAAGCCGGGTCTCCATGAAACGTGAAAGAAAGATCCGGTTTTTCCAACCAGACGCCTATATCTCGATTGATTATGATCAGAGGAGGGCTCAGATCTATCGTAGGCCGGGAAAGGGAGCGGGATGGCAAGACATCCAAGGAGAAGCCATTGAGATCAAAGACGGGGATGCCTTGGCGGACGAGATTGATTGCTTCCTAGAGTCGGTTCGGACCCGTGGCCTTCCCTTAGTGAGCGGAGAGGAGGGCCTCAGGGCTTTGGAAATTGCCTCAATGATTAGTGAACGGCTGTGATAGTGGCAGACAGAGACAGAGATGGAGAAGTCTCTGTCTTCAACCAGCCTAAGCGGGTCATGCTGGTTGTTGGCGAGGCCTCAGGGGATCTCCATGGGGCCCATTTGGTCAAGTCCCTCTATCAGCGCGATCCGACGCTAGAGATTTTTGGGGTTGCAGGAGAGGGCCTCAGGCGAGAAAGGATCAAGGTCATTCTCGATGTGGCTAGGCTCACGGGAATGGGTTTCGCTGAGCTTGCGGGCAGTCTCAGGAACCTCTGGGAGTGTTACCGGCTTCTTCGAAGAGTTCTGCGAGAGGAAAAACCTGATCTTCTTATCTTGATTGATTTTCCGGAGTTCAACTTGCGGCTTGCTCGTCTAGCCAAGGAATTACTGATACCGGTGCTGTATTATATAAGCCCGCAGGTATGGGCTTGGCGCCAGCGGAGAATTCAAAAGATTGCCCGTTGGGTGGATCGGATGGCAGTGGTCTTTCCCTTTGAAGTCCCCCTCTATGAAAGGGAAAGGGTCCGGGTCAGCTTTGTAGGCCATCCGCTGTTGGACGTTGTTCATCCTACGCAGTCCCGCGAGACGACTCTGATGCGGTACGGGCTAGAGCCATCGAGAAGAACCATTGCCCTCCTCCCCGGGAGCCGCAGGCGGGAGGTGGCTTATCACCTTCCTGTGATGCTGGAGGCAGCCGAGAGTCTAAGCCGGCAAATGGAGCTTCAGTTCATCCTGATCCGCGCAAGCACCGTGGAGCGCCGTGAGCTGGAAGGGAGACTGGCACAGACTCCGGTGAAGGTTTCCGTTGCTGACGGGGATACCTACAATGCCCTGAACTCCTGTGATCTTGCATGGGCGGCCTCTGGGACGGCGACGCTTGAGACGGCTTTGATGTTGAAGCCCATGATTATCGTTTATCGCTTGGCCTGGTTGACTTACGGGCTGGCTCGATTCATGGTTAGGGTAAATCACATCGGCATGGTCAATATCATAGCCGGTGAGACTGTTGTGCCAGAGCTGATTCAAGCGGATGTGACACCTGAGAGAATCGTCATGGAGACTCAGAAGATTTTGCAGGATCCCGAGCTGTGCCAGCGGATCGTTAAAAATTTAGGGCAGGTCCGGGAAAAACTCGGCTCCCCGGGGGCGGCAGGTCGAGTCGCGGACATCGCCCTGGAAATGATGGCTTTACTTTGAAGATATATCTGCGGCTGCTCAAATATCTTAAACCCTATATTTGGCCCTACTTCTCCATGGCCATGATCTGTATGGTGGCCTACAGTGCAACGGATGGGGCATTACCGTTTCTGGTTCAGACGGTCTTTGACGACATCTTTGCCCAGAAAGATCCTAGCGCTTTATCCTATATACCCTTCGTGATTGTGGGAGTCTTTGCCCTTCGCGGCCTCATGAACTTTGGCCAGCACTACCTCACCGATTATGTCGGGTTGCGCATCATTAATGATATCCGAAACGCTATCAACGATCATTTGCAGTTTCTCTCCCTCTCTTTCTTTCAACGCCATCCAACGGGAACCCTCATTTCTCGGGTGAACAATGACGTGACCTTGGTGCGTTCGGCGCTGACGGATGCGGTGGCCTCTTTGATGCGAGACACCACTTCCTTGCTGGTGTTGATTGTGGTGGCTTTCTTGAAGGATTGGGTTCTAGCCACGATCGCCTTTGTTGTTTTTCCCGCCTCAGTTTTACCTATCACCCGGCTCAGCAGAAAGATCAAACGTTTTACCAAGCGGGGGCAGGAAGCCAAGGGAAACCTGACCAACCTCTTGCAAGAGAGCATTCAGGGGAACCGTATTGTTAAGGCCTTCGGGATGGAGCAGTACGAGATTGGGAGATTTCGCGAAGAGAATCAGCGCATCTTTAGACAGTCCATTAAAGCGAGTCGCATCCAGGCCATCGTTACGCCGGCTATGGAGCTATTGGCCTCATTCGCGATCGGGGGGGTGGTTTGGTACGGTGGCACTAGCGTCATTGAAGGGGGGCGGACGCAGGGAGAGTTTATGGCTTTTATGGCGGCTATGTTCCTCATGTACCAACCATTCAAACACCTGACTAGGACCTATAGCGCGGTTCAGCAGGGTATTGCCGGAGCCGAGAGGGTCTTTGAGGTCTTGGATGTGGGTCCAGAGATCAAGGATGGTCCAGATGCCCGGCCAGCTCGAGTCTTTTCCCGGGAGATCGAGTTTCATAACGTCAGCTTCGGCTACGGGGGCAAATTGGTTTTGGGGAACATCAACCTCAAAATAAAGGCGGGAGAGATGGTGGCGTTGGTGGGTGTGAGCGGTGTGGGTAAGAGTACGCTGGCGGATCTCATCCCGCGCTTTTATGACGTGACCTCGGGCAAGATTTCTATCGATGGAGTAGACATCCGGAACGTGACCCTTTCCTCCCTCCGTTCTCAAATCGGCATCGTGGCTCAACACACCTTCCTTTTTAATGATACGGTCAGAAACAACCTCGCCTACGGCGATCCTTCCAAGAGCATGGATCACATCGTGGCAGCGGCCAACGCAGCCTATGCCCACGATTTCATTATGGCCATGCCTCAGGGTTACGACACCATCGTAGGTGAGATGGGGATGAGGCTTTCGGGTGGACAACGGCAAAGATTGGCGATTGCGCGGGCCCTGCTGAAGGATGCCCCCATCCTCATCCTGGATGAGGCGACCTCGTCCTTGGATATGGAGTCAGAGAGACTGGTTCAGGAGGCGCTGGAGAATCTGATGGTTCGACGGACCACCTTAGTGATCGCCCATCGGCTTTCGACCATCAGCAAGGCGACCCGCATTGGAGTTTTGGTTGGAGGATCGATTGCGGAAGAAGGAACTCACGAGGAGCTATTGGCCCGGAAGGCGGAGTACAGCCGGCTCTATTCCCTACAACTGTTAGAGAATCAGGGGACCTTACATAGGAAGACTTTGCATTGAGTTTCCATGACCTATTGGGTCTACAATTTTTTCCTCACACTGGTCTTTATTCTTGCCTTGCCCATCCTTCCTCTTCTTTTCTTTTTGGGAACGAGATTCCGAGAGGGATTCTTGCAGCGGATCGGTTTCTATTCGCGAGAAGTCCGCGAGTCGATACGGGGATCCCGCCCTATTTGGATTCATGCTGTTTCGGTTGGTGAAGTGCTTTCCGCAAGGCATCTCGCGGCGCAACTCAAGGAGAGATTCCCAGAGCGGAAAATCCTTTTATCTACTTTTACCTCCGCGGGACACAAGATGGCTAGGCAGGCCGTGGCCGCGGGGGATGCGGTTATCTTTTTGCCGTTGGATCATCCCTGGATGGTCCGCCGGGCCTTAAGCGTTTTCGATCCGTCTCTTTTGGTATTATTGGAGACCGAGATATGGCCTAACCTCCTCCGTCTCGCCCATCGGAGGGGGATTCCTACAGTTCTTCTCAGTGGCCGGCTTTCTCCCCGCGCCTTTCGGCAGTACTTTTTCTTCCGGCTGTTTTTCTCTCGGGTGGTGCGACAGCTCACAGCTATTGGCATGCAGAGGGAAGACGATGCAGAGCGGATGATCCGGTTGGGGGTGGATCCCCAAAGGATTTCGATTACGGGGAGCCTGAAGCATGCCGACGGGAAGGGAGAGGGAGTCCACCATAGGAGGACAAAGGAAGCGGATTTCTCCCTGGTAGGAAAAGAGAAGAGACAGGTCTTGGTTGTAGGGAGCACTCACCGGGGGGAAGAAGAGATTCTCTTGGACGTGTTTCTTTTTCTAAAGTCGCGCTTTTCTGGTCTGTTGATGGTCTTGGCGCCCCGGCACCCACAGCGCTTTGATGAAGTCGAGAGGCTACTTGAAAAGAAGGGAGTACGATACGAGAAAAAAAGTCAGATGAATGGGCAAGAGAGTGAGTTCACTGACGTGATCTTTTTGGATACGCTAGGAGATCTTCCGGCCTTTTATTCCGTAGCAGACATCGCTTTTGTTGGAGGAAGTCTGGTAGACGCGGGGGGGCATAATCTCATGGAGCCGGCGCGCTTCCGCAAGCCGATTCTTTTTGGTCCCCACATGACCAACTTTATCGATGTTGCCGAGGAAATGAAACGAAAGGGAGGCGGGATCGAGGTTCGTGGAAGAGAGGACCTCGTTCGCGAGATAGCGGGGCTCCTGACCGACCGGGGGAAGGCCGAGAGGATGGGGGGACTTGCCTACGGTGTCGTTGAGGGGGATCGAGGAGTAGTAGAGCGAAGTATAAGTTTAGTCTCCCGATATCTGGTGCAATAATATAAATACTCAACAATAAGTCATGTTGTATACTCGGGGAAGAAAGCCTTCGAGCCGTGGGCAATGGGCCTGTACCTTGAGGGCCACCCGCGCCAACCCCTTGGGCTGCTTACTCCAGAGGTCTGGGCCTGCCGTGACCTTCCCATTCCTGTGCCCCCGGCTCTCAGTTTTCTTCCCCTCGATGGAATCCACGCTTTCAGCATCCGGGTCAAGCTGATGGCCGATCGCTGATAGCTTCCATGTTTCTTTAATGAATGCATCTTGGGCTCGAAGAGTTTGGGAGCGAAAGGGCATTTCGGGATGCCTCCTCTGGGTTTTGTTTCTTCCTCTCTCTTTTCTCTACACCCTAGCGGTCCGAATTCGCAACCTTCTCTATTCTCTCGGATGGATGCCAACCCAGAGTCTTCCCTCTAAAGTTGTCAGTGTAGGGAATCTTACGGTGGGAGGCACGGGTAAGACGCCAACGACCTTATGGTTGGCACAGGAACTAGGAAGGAGAGGATACCGGGTGGCGATACTGAGCCGAGGTTACAAGAAGATTGGAAAGGAACCCATCTTCTTGGAGCCTGGGTTCAAGAAGCCTGAGCAGAAGGCAGATCCCCTGGATGCAGGAGACGAACCGGCCATGTTGGCTGGAGTTTTTCGACAAAGGGTGGGCGTTGGGAGAAAACGGCACGAGGTAGGGACTAAGCTGCTCCAGAAGGCAGAGGTAGATGTCCTTCTTCTGGACGACGGATTCCAGCACCGTCAGTTGAGTCGAGACCTGGATCTCTTGTTGCTTGGCTCGGATTGGAGCGGTTGGCTGATACCTGCGGGTCCTTTTCGCGAGCCTAGGAGCGCCTTGGGTCGGGCGGATCTATATCTGGTCACCGGCGCCAGGGAAAGGTGGGAATCTTTCTTAACTCCCTATTCAAAACGGGCTATTTTCTTTGGTTCGCTTCAAGCCAAGAGCCTTGTGACTCTGGAGGGGGATCAGTGGAAGGAGTGTCCTTTAGGTCTCTTGGATAAGAGCAAGATCCTGACGGTGTCCGGTATTGCCGATCCCACCTCTTTTTATCGTATGATCCACGACTGGGAAGGGGAAATTGTGGATACCATCGGGTTTCCGGATCATCACTTCTACTCCGCGAAAGATTGGCAGAGGATTAACCGGGCCGCTCGCAATGTAGACCTCATTGTCACGACGGAGAAGGACATATTGAAATTGGTTCGTTTTCCTTTCGCCAAGGAAAAGCTTTTAGCCCTGCGTGTGGAAATGGTAATTGAAAACGGGAGCGCCCTCGTCCAAGCCATTGAAGATGTTATCGAGAACAGGCAGCGACAGTGACAGAGATCTCATGACTGGGTCAACCAACCTAACACCGGCAGTCTTCGTCGATCGGGATGGCACATTGATTCGGGAAGTCGGCTATCTTAATTGCGTGGAACAGGTCGAGGTCTTGCCTCGGGTTCCAGAGGCCATCCAGTTGCTGCACCAACAGGGATTGAAGGTGGCGGTCATTACCAACCAGTCAGGGGTGGCGCGGGGTTTTCTGAGAGAAGAGATGCTGGAACAGATTCACGATGAGCTAAAGAGGCAATTGGCCAGATGTGGCGCCTTTCTCGACGGAATCTATTATTGCCCCCACCATCCCACTGAGGGGCTGGAACGTTATCGAGTCTCCTGTGAATGCCGCAAACCAAATATTGGTCTCGCCAAGCGCGCTGAGGCAGGACTGAATCTCAATCTCAGTCAGTCCTATGTAGTGGGGGATCAGGAGAGGGATATGGAGCTCGCTGACCGGATCGGGGCCAAGGGGATTCTAATTAAAGATGCAAGACCGAAGACCGGAGACCGGGGACGGGAGAGCGACGATAAGACTAATGCTCCTGTCCTCGGTCTTCCGTCTCCGGTCCTTGTTGTGCAGGATCTTTGGGAAGCTGCCCAATGGATTATTCGAGATCTTCGAGCAAAGAGGAAAGATTAAGCCGACCTTTAGGTTGATAAATAGCTCTTTATCGTATACTTTTTCCCCATCAGCCATCAGCTATAATGCCGAAGCTTTCAGAAATGCTGGCCCTTAGGCCTGATGCATACTCCTTAACTTTGGTGGCTGTGCATCAAGGGATTTTCCTATCATTTACGGATTCGGAGGGAAGCATCTATGGCAATCAGTCAGGATTTATTAGAGATCTTGGCATGTCCCAAGTGTAAAGGAGACATTCACCTGAACCAGCCTGGAGATGGCCTTATTTGTGAGGCGTGTCGCCTAATGTACCCTATTAAGGATGACATTCCAATCATGTTGATTGATGAGGCGATCAAATTATAAGAAGCCCTCAGCGGTCAGCTATCAGCAATATGAATCAGCGAGAGAAGATCCTAGTGGTTCAAACCAGCTTTCTCGGCGATGTTGTCTTAACCACGCCTCTCCTTTCTGAGATCAGACATTTTTTCCCTGGGGCCGAATTGGCTGTCCTCTGCACCCCTCAGGCCAAGGATCTCTTAGAAGGGAACCCAGACGTCAATGAGGTCATTACGGATGACAAAAGGGGTGATGGAAGGGGATGGGTGGGATTGTGGCGCAAGGCTAAGGATTTAAAGAGCCGAGGGTTCACGATAGCACTCTCTCCTCACAAATCTTTTCGTAGCGGTCTGCTTCTTTTTCTAGCGGGGATTCCTTATCGGGTCGGTTTTAAGCAGAGTGCCGGTTGGTTTTTCTATCACCAGAGGGTCAATCGGGACGCCAGCCGTCACGACGTTGAGAGGAACCTTTCACTCCTTCAGCCATTCGGTATGGATCCCGCGCAGGGCCGACGAGATCCGCGGATTGAAGTGGATCCTCGCACCCGAGAAGCTGTCGAGCGCATTTTCCGCTCTCTCGGCATCGAGCGTAACGGAATGACCTTTGGCATCAACCCCGGGTCTGTCTGGCAGACCAAGAGATGGACGGCAGAGGGATACGCGGATTTGATACTTCGTCTGAAGCAGAGATACCGCTGTCAAATCCTGCTTTTCGGTGGCCCTGAAGATCGAGACGTCATAGCTAAAATACAAGACCTTTCGGGTAACATTGGGGTCAGCATGGTAGGAAAGATTGACGTTCGAGAGCTGACCTCAGCCGTTGATTGGTGTGATGTTTTTATCACCAACGATAGTGGGCCGATGCACATCGCGATTGCACGGGGGATCCCTGTCGTAGCTATCTTCTGCGCCACGACACCCTCCCTGGGTTTTTATCCTTATTCTTCCAGAGCAGTGGTTGTTCAGAAGGAACTGCCGTGCCGGCCGTGCAGTTCCCATGGCGGACGCCGTTGCCCTCTTGGGACAGAAGACTGTATGCGTTTGATCAGGGCTGAGGATGTCCTGTGGGGCGTGGAACGACTCCTAAATGGAGTGAATCAGGATGATCCTCAAAGCCACAATCCGCACCTGCCCCAGTTTATTACCCTCTAGCCTTTCCCATGTCCTCGATCGGTGTTGTTGTTCTTAGCCTGCAAGGGATGAAGCATCTTGCCCAATGCTTGGAGAGTATCCAGTGGGCCGATGTAGTTGCGCTTATGCATGTCGGCGAGGGAGAGCCAGTGATCGGGGCGAACCTTCCCCTCCCTGCTATTCTTCGGAAGGTCTCTGGTTCGGAGGGCGCGAGAAAGCTTTCTCAAGAGATCCAGACCGATTGGGTCCTGCATCTGTGGGGAGAGGAGCGGGTAGGGGCGCATCTTAGGGACGAGCTTCTAGCGCTTTGCAAGCGAGAATTGACGCCGCTTCCTAGAGGGTATCGAATCCCCATTCGCTCTCTCCTTTTGGGTCGCTGGATCGAGGGGAGCCTTTGGGGACCGAGTCCTTCGCTTCGCCTCAGCCGTAAGGTCGAAGAGCTTTCATTGGGATGGTGGAACACGACAGAGCGAGGAGATCAGGAATCCCCGGGACTGCTGAGAGGATGGATTGAAGACTACTCTTCGACTGAGCTTAGCGAGGGAGTGGGTCGGGTCGAAGCTATCTCTAGCCTTTGGGCAGAGCAGTTACAAGCGAGGGGTCGTAGCCTTCGCCCTTCGGCCATGGCGGTCTGCTCGCTTCGAGTCTTTATGAGGGTTCTCTTTATGAACGGCGCCTTTTCCAATGGATTCGCAGGACTGACTTTATCCACTCTAGCAGGTTACGCCGCCTTGTTGAGCGGCGCTAAGGTGTGGGAGGCCAGAAATGTCAGAGACAAAACGAAGGGTGAGCGATAGGGTTTGATCGCATGGGTCTAGAATGGATTTGGGGCGATACCCCCATTGGTTTCAAAAGGGTCTCCTCAGACCAAATCCGGATGACGGTGGTACGGGAATCTTTAGAGCCTTATTTGAGTATGGATAAATTTATCGAGCAAAAAGAGTCAGGAAGAGAAGCGAGCCCTTTCCGTGGAAGAGACAGGCTCCGCTTTCTGCGTCTGGACAATGGCGATACCGCTTTGGTCCGGGCCTACCGCCATGGAGGTGTCTTGCGTCACCTCACAGGCGATTTTTTTTTCACTTGGCCGCCCCGTCCTTTTAGGGAGCTGATCTTAACGGAAGAGGTGCGCCGAAGAGGAGTACCGACGGTGGAAATCTTTGCGGCCTGCGTTGAAAGGATTTGGGGTCCCTTCTATCGCGGTTGGTTGATTACCCGCGAGCTTAGGGGCGCGGACGATCTCTGGGCTGCTTTACAAAGCGACCTCTATGGCGAGACCGCTGGAAGGTTCCTGCTCCAAGCGGTGGCCCAGAGTCTTAGAAAGATGCATCGCCAAGGAGTCTATCACGGGGATCTCAATTTGAAGAATATCTTGGTTCGCCGAGAGGCAGAGGAGATAAGGAGTTATATTATTGATTTCGATAAGGCAAGGTTTTTTCCCCATGAAGTTCCCCCAGAGAGTGCCCAGAAGAACATGAGTCGGCTTCTCCGATCGGTTTGCAAATTGGATCCTCATAGGAGACATCTATCAGAGAAAGATTGGGACCTTTTAATCCGCTTCTACCAGGAGGCCAAGGAGGGATAACCGGGATGACCGTCCATCCGCGGAAAATTCTCATCGTCCTGCACGGTTCCATTGGGGATGTGACCAGGGCCCTGCCGCTGGCAAATCTCATCCGACGCGGTTACCCGAAGGCGAAACTCGTCTGGGCCGTCGAACCCTTAGCTTCCCCTCTAGTGGAGCATCACCCCGCGGTCGATGAGGTCATCCTGTTTGAGCGAAACCGTTGGTGGAGGAGTCTAGGTCCTTTTTTGCGGCGGATTCGCTCCCAGCGCTTCGATCTGGTCCTAGATTTGCAAAGGCATCTAAAGAGCGGACTGATCAGCCGGTGGTCCGGGGCACCTTATCGTTTGGGATTTCATCGGCGCGACGCAAAGGAGTTGAACTGGCTTTTTAACAATCACACCATTGCTGCGGCAGGGGAAGGGATACCCAAGCTACACCATTACTTGAAGTTCGCCGAGTTTCTTGGCATAGAGCCTTATCCCGTTGACTGGGGGCTGCGCTTGACTCAAGAGGAGGAGGCAAGCGTGGATAACATGCTGCGAGGGGTGGGGAGCCATTTTGTCGTTTTTTTTGTTGGCAGTAGTTGGGAGAGTAAGCAATGGCTTCCCGCGCAAACGGCCAAGAGCGCAGCGGCAATACAAGAGCGCTATGGGATGGGGATCGTCCTTTTAGGTGGGAAAGAGGACGCCTCTTTTGCGCAGGAGGTAGAAGACTTTCGACCTTTGCCGGTTACCAATTTGGTGGGTCAAACCTCGCTTCGAGAGGCTGTAGGGGTTCTTTCTAGGGCCCGCGTTGCCGTGGGGCCGGATACAGGGATTATGCATCTCTGCGCTGCGGTGGGAACCCCCGTGGTTTCTTTGTGGGGGGCTACAGACCCGATTCGAACCGGACCCCATGGTTATCAGGATTTGGTCGTCCAGGGAAAGGCCGCATGTTCTCCGTGTTACCTTAGGCGATGTCCGATCGGGCGTATCTGTATGCAGTCCATCGACATCGAAGAAGTTGCAAGCAAGGTCGGGATGGCACTTTCCCAGAGAGGCAAGGTCCATGAGGCACGGATCTAAATACCGATTCTGCCGCGAAGGGGAATGGAGCCTCTGGGTCTTTGCTGACCGCTGGAGTCAGGGATTGTGGGAGGAGGTGTTGCATCAGCTAAACAAGCAGGCCCCGGCTCATCGTCCACAGACGGAGCGGTTTCATTACCTTTCAGGGGAAAATGGGGATGAGTTTTATCTAAAGATATATCATCGCTCTGCTTTCCTAGGAACCCTCAAAGATCTCTTTCGCGACTCCAAAGCCTTCCGAGCTTTAAAACAGGGAGAGGCCCTCTCCGAACGAGGATTTCATGTCCCCTTAACTATCGCGGCTGGAGAGGAGAGAAACTTCCGACTCCTAAAACGGGCATTCCTTTTAACCTTGGGAATAAGAGGGGTTCCCCTTCATCTCTTTCTCCGGGAGCACTTTCTCCCCCCTTTGGATCTTGGTGGCTTGAGGAGGAAAAGGGAATATCTTGAGCGGCTCGCATTGGAAACCCGTCGTCTTCATCGGCATGGGTTTGTCCATGGAGACTTGGTCCCTTCGAATATCCTGGTTCAAGCTGGCGAGGGTGGAATAACTTTCTTTTACATGGATAATGACCGTACTAGGCATTATCCGCTTCAATCTCCCCATTTCCTTATGAGAAGAAACCTAGTCCAGCTTAACCGGTTTACCCTGACTGGAATCTCTCTTCAAGATCGAATGCGCTTTCTGCGGTTCTATTTGGGGCAGAAGTCCTGGGGAGAAAGGGAACGCCGATGGGTCCGATGGTTGGAAGACAGGACGCGGAAGAGGCGCCAAGAATATGAGCGGATAGAGGCGAAAGTTAGCTTCCGGGAGTTGATGAGATGGAACGGACCATTTACTAGAGATATTCAATAGGTGAAACTATATTCTCATGGACCACATTAATAACAGGTCGGGCGGCCCTATTTTGTATCTTGTCACGCTCGCGGTTCTCTGTGGCCTTCTGTTCTTCCCTTATCTGGGTTGGTTCCCTTTTTTTAACAAGGGAGAGCCCAGGGAGGCGCTGGTAGTGCAGGAGATATTTCTTCATGGAAACTGGTTATTCCCACTAAAATGGGGCGAGGAAATTCCATCCAAGCCTCCGCTTTTCCACTGGTTCGCCGCCCTCAGTTCTATAGCGTGGGGCGAGGTAACTGAAGCCACTGCACGTTTTCCTTCGGCTCTCTTTGCGACTCTTGGTGTCCTGAGTCTCTACTTCCTGGGACGAAGCCTCTTTGATCCTAAAATCGCACTTTTGGGGGGAGTCATCCTGGCTACCTCAGTGGGCTATCAAACTCAGGCGGTCTCGGCACGGGTCGACATGACATTGAGCTTTTTCATGACGCTGAGTTTGGTAACGTTCTATTTGCTCTATCGAGGTTTCCTGAGAGGACGGTTGTGGACCTACGGTTTTTATCTCATTCTTGGAGTAAGTGTCTTGGCTAAAGGGCCTGTTGGCCTCATTCTTCCGGGGATGGTGATAGGCGCTTTTCTCGCGATGAGGAAGAGATGGGATTTTCTATCTCGGCTTTGTTTCCATAAGGGCGTAGTTTTAACTTTGCTGATTGGAATCTCTTGGTACGGGATGGCCCTGCTGAAGGGCGGGGAGGATTTCTTTATCCGTCAGATCATGCAAGAAAATCTAGCCCGTTTTTTTGTTTACGGCGAGGGGGGAACCGGACACCAGAAGCCCGTCACTTATTATCTCCCTTATCTTTTTTTAGAAGGGCTGCCCTGGAGCATCTTCTTGCCTTTCATTGTGATTGATTGGATCAAAGGTAAGTTTTCTTCCGACGAAGATTCCCTTTTCCTCCTTCTCTGGGTCTTAGTCATCTTCGTCTTTTTCTCCCTTTCCGCAGGAAAGCGCCCGGTTTATCTTCTTCCTCTTTATCCTCCTCTCTCGCTTCTCATCGCTAGATGGTTTCGACAAGCGAGGAAGACGGGAAAGATTACAGCGATTGGGCTGCGATTCTTTGGTGGATTTTTCGCAGTCGTTGGTCTAACTGTGGGGGCGCTTTTTTTTAGCTTGTCTTGGGGAAAGGGGTTTCCCTCTGCCGTGGCCAACATGCTGAAATCCAAGGATCAGGTAGGATTTTTGTATGTCCAGAGGAGCTTTGAGCAAGGAGGTTGGATCTTGTTCGCTTTTCTGGCGGTTTTTCTTTTATTTTGGATTTTTTTAACCTGGGATCTGTTCCGAGTCCGTTTGTGGCGAATACCCATAAAACTAGCATGGCTTTCCTTGCTTGCTTGGACGTTAGTTCAAAGCACCTTCATCCCAGCTATTGCCGAGGCTAGGAGCTACGGTTCCTTTATGAGGGAGGTCAACCGAAGATTGGTTGAGGGAGATCCGCTCTATCTCTATGGTGGGACGTTTGATAGCACACCGTTGTTTTTTTATCGTGGAGGTCCCATTCCTGTTATGGAAGAGACTGCTGAGGATCTGGTTAAGAGGCTGAGCTTAGGGGTGGACCATGTCATTATGGCGGAAAAAGAATGGCAACAGATCCATGCCCTTCATTCAGCCCTGCCCGAGCCGGTGTTAAGGAGTGTAGGGAGTGGAGTTGACGGCAATGCCCCCCTTGTGTTGATCCGAGGTAAGAAGTCTCCTCGATCAAATCCATAAAGGCGGCAACCCTTCGACCTCGCTATGCGAGTCCACCCAAGGCTTAAGAGAGGCTATGGCAGTATTTTCTCAGCTCCTGCGCTCCTCTTTTTTAACGATAGCGTCGTGGAGGGGTGAAAAAATGAGTGATTTGAGAAAATGGCTGTTTTGATTAAGCGTGGCCGAGAACGGGTTGATCTGTTTTCTGAAATGCCGAGGGGCAATGTTCTCGATATACCTGCTGGGGGAGGAGAGCAGTCTGCTGATCTTCTCAAGATAGGATATAAGGTTTTTCTGGCAGACATGTTCCCCTTGGCTGATAGAAACCGTAACCTTGCATGGTGCCAGGCAGATGCTAACGAGGGTTTCCCTTTCCGTAACGAAATCTTTGATTATGTTCTTTCCAGAGAAGGAGTGGAACATCTTGAGAATCAGGCACGGTTCATCCGCGAATGTGCGCGCGTTCTTAAGCCCGGTGGGAAACTTGTGCTGACAACTCCAAATATTATGCACCTGGGCTCCCGATTAAGTCATTTTTTGGCGGGGCAGCGCATCCTTAGACGCGGCCTCGTGAATGAGGTTCAGACGCTGAGGAATGTTAGCGGAGGGAGATTTTATCATGGGCATGTTTTTTTGATTGACTATTTCCGCTTACGGTATCTTCTTCGCCTTTCCGGGTTTGATAAGATCGAAGTGTTTACGGACCGCATGAGCCCTACCTCTATCGCCTTTGCCTGGGTCGTGCCTATCCTGTTTGCAGCGTCAAAATTGGCGATCAAGATGTCGATCCGCAAATATCGCAAGAAGGGTCTGCGCGTGCCTGCTAGGTCCGTTTTTCAAGAGATCCTAACGCATGTTTTTTCTCCAGCGTTGCTTTTTGGTAAAAGGATGATTGCGGTTGCCCAAAAGACTTCGTCTGCGGGCGATGTATTCCGGGATTAGACGGTGAGTTCGTCATTCCTTAGCACGCGTGAGCAGCCTATGGAGCATCCAAGGCGCGAAGCGCCTATCCAGGATCCTAGCCCCCGAAGACGACGGCGGATCTCTGTCTACAAGGCGGTTGTGGGGCAGGGTCATGGCCAGATCTTAGAGCTGGGCTGCGGTTCGGGTGATCTGACTTACGCCTTGGCGGATCATGCCAACAAGATCGTTGGGATCGATATCGCTCTTGAAAATCTCGAGCTGGCTAAAATGAGGCGGCACCGGCGGCCGATTGCAAAGGATCAGGCCCCAAAGATTACTTTCATACAGATGTCGGCAGTCAATCTGGGTTTTACGTCCGAAACGTTCGATTATGCGGTAAGTACCTCGATGATCGAGCATCTTCATCCCGACGATGTCCAGCCTCACCTCCGGGAGGTATGGCGGGTGCTCAAGCCTGGGGGGCGGTATCTTGTTTGGTGTCCTAATCGATTGGGCCACCACAAGGATCTAGACGTCCACCTGAGTATGCACTCTATGGGGGAGTGGATCAAAAGGATGAGAATCTCAGGATTCCGTGAGTTCCAATCGCCCCTTTTTAACCGGCCGCCGATGGTGAACGCACGCTTTAAAGTCCTTCTCGAAAAGACCCTCTCGACCCTGCGGATAAAAATCCTTTGGAGCCATTTGGGAGTGAGAAATATTCTTCTAGTGGCCGAGAAGTAAAATAGTCTCTATGTCTGTCAATGAAAATATATTAGAGGTGCACCGACACACCGCAACCGTGGAGGGCTGGCTGTCAGAGAAAGAAGGACCTTATTTGTATTCTTTAGCTCAGCTTGCCTCCAAATTGGGTTGTATTGTGGAGATAGGAAGCTGGAAAGGCAAATCCACTATCTGGCTGGCGAAGGGCTCTCAAGCCATTGGCGGGGAAAAAGTCTATGCCGTAGATCCACATACCCCTGACGGGAGTAGCGAAAGAGATTTTAGGGAGAATATTAAGAAGGCTGGAGTCGAATCTATCGTCGTCCCCATGGTTATGGCCTCCATTGAGGTACTTCAAGGATGGGATAAACCCATAGGACTTTTGTGGGTAGACGGGGATCACAAGTATAGGGGAGTCCAAAGCGATTTCTTTGGTTGGTATCCCCATGTTGTTCCAGGCGGGGTTATCGCATTGCACGACACGTTGAATCGGAGAGGAGTGAGGAAATTTGTGCAACGCCATATTCGTAGACTTGCCCGACAGCACAGGGTGGATGTCCTAGGACAAGTTGATGAGATACTTGCAGTCAAAAAAGTTCAGCCCCTTTCTGGTTATAGTCGTGCGAAGAGATCGCTGATCGTTGGTCGCGAGTACCTGTTCCACAGAGGTCACAGTCGGGCAAGATATTTCACCAACCTTGGCAAACATTACCTCAGGTCTGGCGATTATCAAAAGGCGCGGCAATGCTTCCGATTGGCCTTCTCCTACCAGCCCCTGAATTGGAAAAATTTGCGGCGTTGGGGTCTGTCTTATTTGCCGGGTCTCCTTAACCTTTATGTCCATGGCCATAAGGGTAAGGGTCCCAACAACAGAACGCATTCTAATTTCAGGGGTCCAGCCCAATAATTTCCCCTGAATGCACAGAGGAACGTCATTGATGGAGTTAACCCTCCGGCAGCGAAAATGAAGATCGCCCTGGCTCATAAGCAATTAGACCTGGGAGGAGGAACGGAGAGGGACTTTTACCGCACCGCGGAAGGGCTTAGAGATCTTGGGCACGAGGTCCATCTCTTTTGTGGCGAGTTTCGAGTTCCTCCCCCCGAAGGAACCCGAGCCCATAAGGTTCCGTCCCTGCCTTTGGGTAGGACCGCCCGTCTCTTAAGCCTTGCTTTTCTGAGTCCTAGGATCATCCGCCGTCACATGTGCGATGTTGTCGTAGGCTTTGGGAGGATGGTTCAACAAGATATTCTACGCAGTGGCGGGGGATCCCATCGTGTCTTCCTTCAGAAGATGGAACAGGGAGGAGGGGTCCGTCGTCGCCTCTGGCATCGGTTCAGCATCTATCATCGTAGCGCTCTAGCCGTTGAGCGGCTCCAATATCATCCCCGGAATTACAAAAAAATTCTAGCTGTCTCTCAAGAGGTCAAGCGCGAGATCATGACCACCTACCATGTTCCCGAAGAGAAAGTTTCGGTCATCTACAACGGGGTAGATCATGAGCGTTTCCACCCGAGCAACCGTGGGAAAGCGCGGCAGAGGATAAGAAGACAATGGGGAATTCCTCCGGAGGCCCCGCTTGTTCTCTTTGTTGGGAGTGGATTTCAAAGGAAGGGGTTAGATCGGCTTCTGAACGTGTGGGAATCGCCGCGGCTGGCAGGGATCTACCTCCTAGTGGTAGGTGAGGACGCGCAACGGAACCGTTACAGCTCTTGGGCGGATAGACAAACGAAGGGGAGAATCGTTTTTGCAGGGCGGCAAAGCGAGGTGGAGAACTATTATGGCGCGGCTGATCTGCTCGCCCTGCCGGCCTTTCAGGAGGCATTCGGCAACGTGGTGTTGGAGGCCCTGGCCTCTGGATTGCCTGTGCTTGCAGCCAAGACAGTCGGAGCAGCCGAAGTCCTGACGGGAGAGTTGGAGGAAGGGATCCTGGCCTATCCGGATGATCCGTCTGAGATAGAAAGAAAAATCATTTCCATGCTGGAGCGAGATCGGTGGGAGATTCTGTCGCGACAGGCAAGGAGACTCGGAGAAAACCATTCGTGGAAAGATCACTTCCATAAGCTTGAAAGCTATCTCTTGGAAGTGGCAGAAATGGATCGCCGTGGAGCCTTTTCCTAATCATGTCTTCCTGAAAACGGAATCGTCTTCTCTGTGGGTGGCTCAGGATCTCAATGGAGGACCTAAGCTCGATCTGCTGGCTGATCCAGATCGCCTCTTTTCCCATCCCCAGTGCGAGATCATTAAAGATCAGAGAAAGATCAAGGTGGGGCGTGTGCCGTTGGAAATAGGCGGCAAAGTCAAAGGGATCTACTTGAAGCGCTACAATGCGTTCTCTTGGCGTTATCGGTTGGGTTCCCTCTTCTCGCCGTCGGGGGCCTACGGCTCTTGGATCGGAGCCGGGATTCTGATGCGCGCGGGCCTTCATACAGGCCGGCCCATAGCAGCGGTCGAGTGCCGCTCTTGGGGAATGTTGACGAAGAGTTTCTATCTTTCAGAAGAGATCCCAAAAGGTAAGACTGCGGATGCGTACTGGCGAGAAGAGCTTGTTCCCATCAGGGGGGCTGAGGGGTTTCGCCGCCGCCGGAGCTTTCTAAAAGCTCTGGCGGCTCTTTTTCATTGGCTTCATGAGCGGAACATCTATCATAACGATCTTAAGGACGCCAATATCATCGTCCGTCCTGATGACGAGCATCGAGAGGAGTCTTTTTATCTCCTGGATCTCGAAAGGGTCCGAGAATATCGGCGATTGAACCGACGCAGGCAGATCAAGAATCTGGTCCAGTTGAACCGAACTCTGGGCGGATTCCTATGTGCGAGCGAAAAACTACATTTTCTCAAAATGTATCTGGGAAATGCCTTCTCCGGTCGGCAGGAAAAGAGAAAGTGGATAAGGAGAATTCTCAAGCAGACCGGGTGGCAGGATCGTCGCTCTTTATAGAAAACGGCGCCTCACGGCTCATTATTTATCGCTCTTGAAAAGCGGCTAAATCTCATGCCTCTCCCAGGGAGAATGATTCCAAAATGTTGCAAATTGGTCAAACAGCGATGTCAAAAAATCATTTATTAGTCCCCTCTCCCACGAGCGGGTCACGAGCGGGAGAGGGCGAGGGTGACTCACCTGGATGACCCCTCATCCTAACCTTCTCCCGCAAGAGACTGTGTCCCAATGTCATTCTGAGGCGCAGCCGAAGAATCTCGGCTTCGTAACATCCTGAAAATGCGAGATGCTTCGCTTTGCTCAGCATGACATCGATGTCGTTGGCCGGATTGCGACACAGTCTCCAAGGGGAGAAGGAATACCATTGTTTGCGATAGTTTTGCAAAATGACTGGAAGAGACTCAGTCTGCCGAAGCGTGTTGGGCCCTGTCTCTCGAATGAGAGATGAAATTTTCTGTGACCTTTTCGCGAAAGGTGAAAGCTGATCGCTGAAGGCCGATTGCTTACCCCATTGGCTTAAAAAAAAGTATTGACAGAAAACAGGGAGAGTGGGTAAAAGGCGGCTGTTATGAAGGCTCTAGTTCTTGCCGGGGGTAGAGGGACGAGGCTTCGACCTCTGACACACACAGGGGCCAAGCAGTTGGTTCCCGTGGCCAATCGACCGATCCTCTTCTATGTCCTCGATAACCTTGCCGAGGTGGGAATCCAGGAGGTAGGAGTGATCGTCTCTCCGGAAACCCGTGAGCCGATTCAGGGAGCGGTGGGTGACGGGAGCCGCTGGGGCTTTAAGATTGAATACCTGCTCCAGCAAGAGCCTTTGGGCCTGGCCCATGCGGTCAAGGTGGCGCGCGCCTTTTTAGGAGAGAGTTCCTTTGTCATGTATTTGGGAGATAACCTCATCGGGTCGGGGATTCGGGAGTTTTGTGAGACTTTTCATAAAACGAAGTCGGATGCCTTGATCCTCCTTAAGCAGGTTGAGGACCCGTCGAGCTTCGGGGTAGTGGAGATCGACGGAGAGGGCCGTGTCCAAAGCCTTGTCGAGAAACCAAGGCAACCCAGGTCCAATCTTGCACTGGTCGGGATTTATCTCTTTTCCCCTAGGGTTCATAAGGCCATTGAGGAGATCCAACTCTCTTGGCGCGGGGAGCTGGAGATTACCGATGCCATCCAAAAGCTGCTCGACAGTGGCGGTCAGGTGGCGAGTCATATCCTTAGAGAATGGTGGATCGACACGGGGAAAAAAGATGATCTTCTGGCCGCCAATACCGCCGTGCTGGATCAGTGGGTTGAGCGTAAGATCGAGGACAATGTGGATAAGGAAAGCCAAGTCATAGGACGGGTCGTGCTTGGGAGTGAGAGTACCATTCTTGCAAGTACGGTAAGGGGTCCAGTAATGATTGGAGAGAAGGTCCTGGTTAAGGATTCCTTTATCGGTCCCTTCACTAGCATCGGAAATGGGAGTCAAATCCTCCATTCGGTCATTGAGCACTCGGTTATCCTGGAAGGAGTCTTCATTGAGAACGTGGACCGCTTGGAGGATAGCCTCATCGGCAGCGGCGCAAAAATTTTTAAGGACCGAGCTACCCGGCAGGCCTATCGGCTTATGATAGGCGATGACTCCACCGTGGGGCTATAAGACAAGGGTCAGAGGGATAGGGGGATGGAAGACGGAAGAGGGCAGTTTAAGGCGGGGACGATTGAAGGTGTAAAGATCAGGCCTTTAAAAAGGCATCTTGACGAGCGTGGTTGGTTGGCTGAGATCTTCCGGATTGACGAGCTGGATCCGAAGATTCGGCCCGTTATGGCCTATGTTTCCGAGACCCTTCCAGGTGTAACACGCGGTCCTCACGAACATCTTGAGCAGACCGATTATTTTTGTTTCTTGGGTACCTCATCGTTTGAGGTTACTTTTTGGGATAACCGCCGCGACTCTCCTACCTATTGGAACCGTCAGACCCTTGTGACCGAAGAGGGAGACCCTTGCATCGTGATCGTGCCCGAGGGAGTTGTCCACGCCTATCGTAATATAGGGAGAAAACCAGGATGGGTTATAGATTGCGCTAATAGACTTTATGCCGGAGCGGGACGAAAAGGTCCCATAGATGAAATCCGGCACGAAGAAGACCCTCATAGCCCCTTTCGCCTGGTGACTTAAGCCATGATCCTTCTCGTAACAGGTGGGGCGGGCTTTATCGGCTCCCACTTCATTCGTCTCGTCTTGGAGAAACACCCTAGCTGGAGGGTGATCAATCTAGATAAGCTCACCTACTCTGGGAATCTCGAAAACCTGCGCGATGTGGAAGAGGGCGAGCAAGGAAAGCGCTACTTCTTTATTGAGGGAGATATCTGCGATGCGACCCTTGTTGCCGCTCTTTTCAGCGGAGGGCATCGTCTCTTCAAGCAACACGCAGATCTTAAGCCTGCGGAATCCGATCGGTGCCCGATCGGGGCGGTGGCCCACTTTGCAGCTGAATCCCACGTAGACCGTAGTATCCGGGACGCCTCCGCTTTTTTCGCAACCAACGTAGAGGGCACGAGGATTCTTTTAGAGAACGCTCGAAGGTATTGGAGAGTCGAGCGCTCAGCCACAATCAGGACTCCATATCGCTTTGTTCATGTTTCTACAGACGAGGTCTATGGCGCTTTAGGACCCCACGATCCTCCCTTCACGGAGGAGGGCGCCCTCAGACCCAACAGTCCCTACGCCGCTAGCAAGGCCGCCGCAGACCTAGCGGTTCTGGCCTATCATCATACCTACGGTCTTCCGGCGATCATCACCCGTTGTGTCAACAACTATGGCCCGTATCAACATCCGGAGAAATTTATTCCGTTATTTATCACCAATGCGCTCGAGGAAAGGCCGTTGCCTTTGTATGGGGATGGTCGGCAGGTTCGCGACTGGATCTATGTCACGGATCACTGCAAGGCCCTTCTCCTGATCCTAGAGAATGGGAAGGTGGGAGAGGTTTATAACATTGGGGCATGCGAGGAGCACGCGAACTTAGAGGTAGCGGAGCTTATCACACAATGCATGGGCAGGAGCCGGGATCTCATCCGTGGCGTTGCTGACCGTCCAGGGCATGACCGGCGTTACGCCCTGGATGTCATCAAGATTGAATCCGGTCTTGGGTGGAGAGCGGAGCAATCCTTTATCGAAGGAATGCGATATACCATCCGATGGTATCAAGATCATTCTCCATGGTGGAAGCGGCTGAAAAACGATTCCTTTTGGAAATATTACCAGGAGGTTTATGGCTCGATCTGAACAGGTCGGTGAAAAAGCCTTCGTTCATGCTTCGACATGCTCAGTACGAACGGTTGCTGAATGTAATTTCGATTACTTAACCGGTCACCCTGAGCTTGTCGAAGGGTGCCCAAGTGTTTTTCGACAGGCTGTGAGATCCAGCAGAAATACGTTGATCGGAATTCATGATGGGTGAGTGTCCTCTTTGCCATAGCGGTAGCGCCACCCGTCTCTTCGAGAGCCGGGATCGAGTCCATAATCTTCATGGGACTTTTACTATCTTGCGCTGTAAACGCTGTCATGCGGTTTTCATCCATCCATGGCTAACCGATCAGGAGTTAGCCGTCTATTACCCGGATCATTATAGCGGGTATCGACACTCCAGGTCGCTTGATAGAAAAAATTATAGAGGCCTCAGGCGTTTTGTCATGGAACATTACTATGGTTACCCGTCATCCACCGGTAAGCCGTCTTTCTTACTTGAGGAAGGTGCGGCGTATCTTCTTTCATTCGTCATGGCTAAAGGTGCCGTTCCCTATCGTGGGGATGGGAGATTCCTGGATGTGGGTTGTGGGGGAGGCTCTTATCTCTATCGG
>JBOHVJ010000222.1:0-4159 GCA_050735075.1 Binatia bacterium | reverse complement strand
AATTCCTTGGCGGAGGTCTTAATTAGAACGGAATCAAATAGCCTTTGCTGCAAATTGAAGGGAGATTGACAGCTTTTATGCGCCCAGGTTTTGGCTTCTGAACGCGGGTCCGGAAGCGATGAGAAGTCCAAATACTCCACGGAGTAAGGGAAGGGCTGGATTACTTTTTGCCTGGGTACGCCATCAGTTTCTTCTAACACCGTTCGCAAGGCATCGCTGGAATTGATTAGGGTCTGAAACGCTTTTTGAAAATGTGTGGGATCAATTTCACCTGTGATGTTTAAGATTCCGGCTAGATGATAAACCGGCGCTTCGGGAACCAATGCCTGTCCGATCCAGACTTGGAGTTGGTTCTTCGTTAAATTCGACCGTTCGTATGGGTCAGCTTTACGAGTTGACCCATGAGCGGCGATTTCGCACTGCTCGGTTAAACTAGCCATGGCGGGTTCTTCGAATGAGCCGTGCGAAGCTCTTTCGACTTTAGATGGCTCACTCATTTAAATTTGTTTCGTTGGGAGTCTAAAAGTGGCGATTTTCTGCCCTTGTGGCAAAAGGCTTAGTGACCTAAGGAATCGTGCTAAATGCACGCTTAGTTGAACAAAAATTAGACTCGAGGAAGAGAAGAATGGGCTTCCGTTAGTCCTTCATTTCCAATTTCTATGAGTTGAACTGCAATTCCCAGTCTTCGAGCCTCGTCGGCGCATGAGGCACACACCTTGATGTTCATCTGATCGGTGTAAGCGCGGTATAAAGCCTTCCTACCTAATAGGCACCGCTGGCATTCCATTCTACACCTCCGTCCCTAGAGCCATCTTTTTTCGGTATCTGGCGTCGCTGCAATCTGCACTCCAGCCCGCCAGAGGAGAGTCAGAGGTGCTGATCTTACGAAGCCAGCGAATAAATCTGGCCCTCCTTGGTCTTCGTATGTCAGAATTTCTAGATGACATCAAAATGTTCGAGAGTAGACTTTGAGACTCGTTATCCAGGCGAGCTATTCTCAGACAGGAGGCGGGTTAGATGGTTTTCCAGATCCCGCTGTGTAAACGGCTTCGATATGTAATCATTACAGCCTGCTGTCAAACATCTTTCTCGGTCTCTGGGCATTGCCAGGGCGGTAGCGGCTAGAATGGGGATGTCCCGATAGTTCGGGTCTTCTTTCAGGGAGCGTGCGACTTCGAAGCCGTCCATCTCTGGCATATCCATATCCAGAACGATCAGGTTTGGCTTGATACTTCTGACTTTCTCTAGGGCCTCCCTCCCGTTGCTTGCAGGAATGACATCCCAGCCAAGCGATTTGAGATGGATGCTCAGCAACTCAAGATACTCCCTGTGATCATCAACGACCATGATTTTCTCTGAACCCATGTTAGCCCCCTCTAGTTCGACCCCTGTCAGACAGGAAAGTTGTCATCAAGTGGCAATGAAAATGGTCTTTTGCACGCTCGTAAATTTCGCGGCTTTGTCGAAAGATACAAGAATTACGTGGCTGATTTGATCGAACGAAGTAAATGAAAGGAATAGCTCCCGAGAAAGGAGCCAAGACCATCAGCTGTGATATCTAGCAGGCTAGCTGTTCTTTCCGGAACAAAGTACTGGTGCAGCTCATCGGTTATCCCGTAGAATAAGCCCATCAGAAACACATAGAAGATAAGTCTTCTCGTTACTCCGGAGTTAGCCAGAGACCAGGAGAGCAAAAGACCCAAAACGCTGTACTCCACCACGTGGAGAAAGAAATCGCCCCCACTAAAACTATAGGGTAGCGGAAAGTCTGACTGCGTGGATAGAAAGAAGATAGCAGCCATATAGAGAAGAGATAGGGACCAGGAAGTTAAGATCAGCCATTTGCTTCGGCTCCCGCCTTGGCTGATGCCTCTGGCCCGGGCGATCGAACTCACGACCTCGCCCTGCCTGACCTCAAATGAGCTTTAGCCCTGTTTGGGCCAGTGGTAAGAACTCCACGGAAACTCATACTCTGACTATTTTCCTTGCCTTGTCTCTTTTCCTGACTTGTCGAGGTGGCTTAGCCCTGCGCCGATTTATCGATACGGACTTCGCAAGCTCTAGAAAAGGAAGATCTGCAATCTGCTCCAAGGCTTCGTCGTCCAGGAGCTCCGCCAACTGAACGATGTTTTCCAGTATCTCCTCGGCTTTTACTCCCACGAATTCTCCTCAGGTGTCTCCACTACTCATCGGCAGACCTGGATGAGATATGCTTGATTAGCCTGCTTTCTTCTGAGACTGGCTGATGTGCTCAGGATTGTTGAGACGCGCCCGCCGGAAGGTCGGGACCACTTCGTAAAGCAGGTCAATAACCTCCCTGGACTTACCCTCTATGGCTAGCTGTTCCAGTTGGGAGATTTTTTGGGTGAGAGATGCTGGATCCGGAATCCACCCGGATTGCACCTGCAGGATACTCTCCACTCCTGAAGCCACCAGCATTTCATCCATCCCCACCAACTCCTCGCGGAGCTTCTCCCCAGGCCGAAGACCGATAAAGGTAATAGGGATCTCCTCCTCCGGCACAAAGCCAGAGAGGCGAATCAGATTCCGGGCCATATCGAGCAGCTTCACCTGTTCCCCCATCTCCAAGACAAAGATCTCGCCCCCTTTGGCCAGGGTAGCAGCCCGAAGAACTAGTTGCACTGCCTCAGGAATCGTCATGAAGTAGCGTGTGATCTCTGGATGGGTGACGGTGACCGGTCCGCCCTTCTTGATCTGTTCTCGAAAGAGCGGTACCACGCTCCCATTACTGCCCAGCACGTTACCAAAGCGGACGGCACAAAACACGGTCTGACTATACGCTCCATTTTGAGCCAGCGCTTGAACGTGCAGCTCCGCAATCCGTTTGGTCGCTCCCATAACGTTGGTAGGATTGACCGCCTTGTCTGTGGAGATCAGTATAAATGTTTCAGCCTTTTGCTGAACCGCCACTTCGCTTAGGCGACAGGTCCCGATGACATTGTTCAGGACGGCCTCTTCGGGATGGGATTCCATCATCGGCACATGCTTATAGGCCGCGGCGTGAAACACGATCTGAGGGGTATAGCGGAAAAACACATCCCGTAACGGGGTTACGTGCTTGATGTCAGCTAGGACCGCCGCTCGCCTTAATGTCGGAAATTTTTGTCCAAGCTCCATATCAATTCCGTAAAGTACGCTCTCGCTCTTATCTAGTAAGATCAGCGTCTCGGGCTCGTACTCGGCGATTTGTCGGCTCAGCTCAGAGCCGATAGAGCCCCCCGCCCCGGTCACCAAAACCCGTTTTCCCCTAACCAACCATCGCACAGACTCCAGGTCCAATCCTACCGGTGCACGATCCAGGAGGTCCTCCATCGAGAGGTCTCGAATCATGCTTACACCAACCTTGTCGTATTCGATGCCTCTTAAGCTGGGCAGCGTTCTGATGGGCACCTTAAACGGCTGCAAGGCTTTGACCACTCCACGGACCATTGCTGGCTCTGCTGAAGGAATTGCCATCAAGACCTCTTGAGGGTTTTCTTTGGCCATAATCTTTGGGAGGTCTTTGCCTAGCCCCAAAACCTGCACCCCATGAATCCTCTGGCCGACTTTGGTGGGATCATCGTCGACAAAACCGACCGGCTCGTAGTCATAGAGGGCGGAGTTATTTCTCATGTCCCGAACGATCATCTCTCCGGCGTCTCCGGCCCCGTAGATCAATACCTGCTTGCCTCCCTTTAGCTGTCCCAGCTCTCTATAAAGCCGCCGGGCCAATCGTAGTCCACCCATGAAGCAGATCAGAAGAAGGGCATCGATGATAAGGATCGACCGTGGATATCCTGTTAACCTGAATCCCCAGTAGACTACGAGATAGAATACAATGGTGCTGGAAACTACCCCGCCGATGATATTCTTCAGATCCCAGATACCTGCGTATCGCCAAAGGCCCTCGTAGAGCCGAAACGGGATGAAGGTTAAGCCTCGGATCACCACCAGCCACGGGAGCATCTGCACCATCTGCTCTACCCCGTCCTTCGGGATTGTCCCATCGAACCTGAGCCAAAAAGCCAGAAAATTGGCGAGCACGGCCAGAGCCATATGGATACCTACAACGAGCGGGAGGCGGTATTTAAGGATGATTTCAATCATGCTCTTCTTCGACTTTAGGAATAAGATTCTAGGGCTGAGCAGAGATACTAAA
>JBOHVJ010000221.1:0-4970 GCA_050735075.1 Binatia bacterium | reverse complement strand
CCCTAAAGGCCACTTGTAGACTACAAGTTTGATAGGCTGGGTGTGGAAGGGCCGTAAGGCCCGAAGCTAACCAGTACTAATCGGCCGTGCGGCTTAACATGACTTTGCTCCTGATAGACATGGTCTTTGAAGAGAAGAGCGAATGGCGTATGGCATATAGCCTATGGTCCGGATGCAGGCATCTGAGCCATAAGCCATCAGCTATAAGCTATTAGCTCTTACCTTGACGAGTTCCCGGTGGCCATACCGGAGGGGCCCCACCCGTTCCCATCCCGAACACGGAAGTTAAGCCCTCCAAGGCCCATGCTACTGCCGCCGTGAGGCGGTGGGAAAGTAGGTCGCTGCCGGGTTAAACAAAGGCCCGCTGGATCAAACCAGCGGGCCTTTTTGTTTGTCTCAAAGAAAGCAGGTGTGCCAGGGCTCAGCCGCTCCCGCACCTGGCGAAGCGACCCTTCCGGACTCCAGCGAGCGGAATCCTTCTGGTATTCCCGTCGCCGTGGTCTTCGACCACGGCGCGGTGGTCAGTACCAGCTTTCCTTCTCGCTGGAGTCTCGGTGGGTCCCCGCTCCTCTGGTGAAATCCGCTCTGAGCCCTGGCACACCTGCGACAATGGGAAAAGGTGCGGCCCTTGTATGATTCAGCGGGCCTTTGGATTTTCACCGGCAGCATTGGGGGGGGGTAGGTGGAATGGAAAGGGCTCTAGCAAGCTTGGTATGGACCTCTGCCGGGGTTAATAAAAAGCCCGTTGATCGCAAGGTCAGCGGGCTTTTCTTTCTTCCGCAGAAGAAGCAGAGGGCTGGTCGCCCTCTACGCTTCAGCCGCAGCGGTTCGAGCGCACTGTGCCTCCGCTTACGCCTAGCGGGAGATCGTGGATCCATGCGCCTTGGAGATGACACGCCGCGTAAATCGCGCAGCAGCTGATTCGTGCTCAAAAGTGTCCAATGGTGTGGCAGACGCCTGTACAAAACTTGCCAGAATTGAAGTGTCAAGCCTACACCCGAAGCCCTGTCCTGGCTGTGTTGTCCCACGATTCGCCTGAATCAAGCTTCTGGGCGGCTCGCTAAATCAACGACTTCCCCACTTATCGTCTGTGGCATCAGCTTTGCTGAAATAACTGTGGCACCTGCTTTGCTCAAAATAACCTGGGACTTCTTGAGAGGTCACCAAGGGCCCGCAGAGTCCCGACCTCAGGAGTCTGTACGTGACAAACTGGTTTTTGAAACCGGAGGAACACATGAATCCGCACAAGCGAAATTCTAAGCCACGAGCATTTGTGAAGCATCATCTCCTGTGGCTCACCGGAGTGGTCATAGCTATGACCGTGTTGGCGTTCTCTGAAGCCTGGGCCCTGCAAGTGAGCCCCACCAACCTGACATTTCAGGCTGTGCAGGGTGGCACCAATCCGCCGAGCCAAACCGTAAATGTCTTAAAGATGGGAAAAAGTAGCCGCCAGGTGAGCTGGAATGGTGGTGACAACGCGACCTGGTTAAATGTGTCCCCTGCGTCCGGGACCTTGACGGCGACGGCGCAAATCGTAGTCAGTGTCAATACTGCCGGCTTGACGGCGGGCACCTACACGGCGACCGTGACGATCACAGCCAGTCAAGGGGGAAATGCGTCTGTTCCCGTGACGCTGAAGGTGACGTCTGGGCCCACCACCGGTTCGACGTCGACAAGCTCATCGAGCGGGATCAGCACGACGGCAAGCCTCACCTGGGGTCCCAATACCGAGACCGATCTGGCCGGCTATAAGGTGTATGTGGGCACTTCCTCCAGGGTCTACGGTTCTCCCATCAACGTCGGAAACCTGACCTCCTATGCGCTCACGAATCTCCTAGTCGGGAGCACTTACTACTTTGCCGTGACGGCCTATGACGGCAGCGGCAATGAGAGTGGTTTCTCGAATGAAGTGAGCAAAAGTATCTATTGATGGGGAGACGAACCATCAGGACGTCATTGAAAGTTAAAGACGGGTAGGCGACCGTGCCTGCGGCCGTGAGGCGGTGGGAAAGTAGGTCGCTGCCGGGGTAAACAAAGGCCCGCTGGATCAAACCAGCGGGCCTTTTCTTTTACAGAAAGAGTCGCGTGCTGGCCTGGCTAATCTCCCGTGCTCGCGCAACGCCCACATCTGACAATTAGATTCTGCCGGCGGTGAACGATGTGCTCGTTGGACGCGCGCAGTTCGGAGACCAGCCAGGCCAGCCGCCAGCAGAGAAGTCAAAAGGTAAACCACAAAACTACCGTTCCCTACATTCTTCCGAACCAGCGACCTTTGTGATTCCACCGGCAGCGTTGATAGAGGAGAGTGAAAGGGAAGTGCCGTTGAAAGTTGATTGTGGTTGCTGTTACCGTGATAACTTAACAAGTTGAAAGCGAAATAACTTCGGAGGCGTTTGTGGCAATTATTCGGAATCCCTTACAGTGTTTATCCTGTGGAGCGAAAGTAATTACCAGAACTGCTCCGGGGATTTTTCCACCTCAGGAACATACGTTCCCTTGCCCAGGCTGTGGGGTTGAAATTCGTTTCACTCTTGATCGCGATAAGAAGAAGGTTGGGTATTCGTTCGGTCGTCCCGTCAATGCCAAATGGGTCAGGTCAGAGAAAGGCGCCATTGAAACACTGAGCTTTGATCCTGACCGAGTGGCGCCGAAGGACATGACCAATGTCTTCAGCCCTTTTCTAGCAGAAGCGTTCGAGCTGTCTTTGCAAGCACATCAAGCGTATGCCAGGGAAGAGGGAATCCGAAGAGGATGGCGTAACTCACAATGGCCTTGGATACAGAAGCTCATAGTTCACTTCGACAACCGAAATCTTAAGCTGTTCGACAAAGAAGCCAAGCTTGGAAGAGGTTCTCAACACACTGCATCCTGGGCCAGGCGTCTGGCACTCCTCTACAATCTCTTCGAGGGTGCTTTTGACAGTTTCACGCTTAGCAGACTTCCCGAAATGAGAAGAGTGCGCCAGCGTATCGCGTTGGGTGAAGCTGTTTCCCCAGACTTGTACGATAGACTTGTGAAGCTGTACGTTGCTTCGTCTAGGATGGTGAAGACCTGGCAGGAGTTGAACAAGATCCGAACAGCATTTCTCGCAAACTACCTCACGATAAGCCCTGTCCTGCGGACGCAATATTGGACCAAACGACCCACAGATTTGTCTGAGTATGTTGTCCCTGAAAAGAATTTCGACCAACTACGACAGCTATACGTGGATTGCTTTGAGACCCTGTGCCGGCTAACAGTTATAGCAATCGGGCATGAGACAATTATTCATCACAAAAGCCTCGATATCCCAAAATCTAAAGGTCAGATGACGCTCTGGGAATATGAAGCCATGCCTAATGGCAACAAGCATACCATACTGGAAAAGTATCCGATCCAAGACTTGTTCGTTCCGGTTATCGACCATAAGCTGCGAAACGGTATTGGCCACCATTCAGCAGTTTATGCTGCCCAGACCGATGAGGTAATTTACTACGAGCAGGAGGGAGAAGCTCTGCAGGAAACCCGAATGTCCTATACAGAGTTTGTCTTCAAAGTTCTGCAAATCTACTCGGCTGTGGAGCTAGCGGCCCTCTACTTCCATCCCTTGCACGTCAAAGCTTGCGAAGCCGAATAACGAGAGTGGAGAGGTTAGAAACCATTTTACATGAGGGCAGAAGAGGTGTTAGCACCCATTCGTAAGGTGCTCGTCCCGCGGGCAGGAGTCGTGTGTATGGTCGATCCAATCGGGCTAGTTTCTCACCACCGGGCCGTTGACTCTTTTCTTTTCCACGAGTAGCCTGCCGTTAATACTGCTGCGTAGTTTCAAGTGACATGGGTGCACATCTGAACCCAGAGGAAGTCCGAGCTGCAGCTCTTGGAGCGATGGGAGCCCCGTTGGGGGAGCTATACGACATCCTAAGTAATCAAGTTACGTGGGTACACCTCAAATGGAAGGAATATCGCGCTCTTTTCGGAACTAGCCAGGAGCGAATCGATTTTCTCAACGAGGCCGCTCCAGCCTTTTTCGGTGATCTCCAGGATATCCTCTTGAACGATGTGCTTCTGCACCTGTGTAGGCTGACGGATCCGCCGAAATCCGCGGGCAAGCCAAATCTCACGATTGAATGTCTTCCCCCGCTAATCTCAGATGCTGCCCTACGTGGGAGGGTAAAGGAATTACTCGAACGTGCGAAAGATAAGACAAGCTTTGCTCGAGAATGGCGAAATCGCCGACTGGCACATCGAGAATTCCCAGTTACTGTCGAGGTAGACACACGATCTCTTACTCCTGGAAGTCGGCAGGATGTTGAGGAAGCATTGGCTGCGATACGTGCCGTGATGAACTGCATTGAAGTCCATTATCAAAAGTCCACCGTCTTATACGAGCATTCCATCGAGGGGTTAGGCGGAGTAGATGCTCTTTTAAAGTGCCTTGAGAAAGGTGTGGAGGAAAAGCGGCGTCGCAAGGGGCGTTTCCCACTCACTTGAGGACGAAAAGGTGATGAGAGACCATTTCGTGATGCTCGTGGCGCGGACGAATTACTTCTAGAGTATCTCCGCCAGGGATAGGTTCGATACACCGATGATAAGCCGGCGATTCAATCAGAGGTTGATGTAAAGGAGGGGTCATTTATGGGAACGAAGGTGAAACCGATCCCGGAGGGGTACCACGCGGTGACGCCGTACCTGAGCGTGAAGGGGGCGGCCGGCGCCATCGAATTCTATAGGAAGGCCTTCGGAGCGAGGGAAGTGATGCGAATGCCGGGACCAGGCGGGACAATTGGCCATGCTGAGATCCAGATCGGCAATTCCCGCATCATGCTCGCTGACGAGTACCCGGAGATGAACTTTCGCAGTCCGCACTCGCTCGGAGGGACTCCGGTCCACATTCATCTGTACGTGACAGACGCGGACGGGGTTGCGAGCCAAGCCGTGGCAGCCGGCGCGAAACTGCTGAGACCGGTGGCGGACCAGTTCTACGGCGACCG
>JBOHVJ010000220.1:0-4714 GCA_050735075.1 Binatia bacterium | reverse complement strand
GCTCCAAAAAGGTCACACCGTGGCCCTACTTATCGACGAGGCCCAAAACCTAAGCGATGAGGCGCTCGAAGGGCTACGGCTGCTATCTAATCTGGAGACCGATAGGGAGAAGCTGCTGCAGATCGTGCTGATGGGTCAACCGGAGCTTGAACTAAAGCTTGCTCAGCCTCAACTCCGCCAGCTTAGACAGCGCGTTGCTCACCAGTGCAGCCTGGCTCCCCTTAAGGATCAAGAAGTGAAGTCGTTCATAGACTTTCGCCTTCAGGCGGTCGGTTATGAAGGCGAGGGTCTCTTTAATCCTGATGCCGTCAAGCGGATCGCCTTCTACTCCAAGGGCATTCCCCGGCTGATCAACATCGTCTGCGATAATGCCCTGCTGATTGCCTACGGGACCTCCCAGAGAACGGTATCAGTCCAAATGATCGAGGAGGTCGCTGATGATCTGCGGCTGAAAGAAGAATCCAAGGCCATCAGGGCCGTGGAAGCGCCGGCGATAAAGGTAGCGGTAACAAACGGGAATGAGGGGGCCTCGCGGGCGGTGGAGGAAAGACCCCACCAGGTCAAGCCTAGGCAACTAGCCTGGGTGGGGATTGGAACGTTGCTGCTGCTCCTCTTGCTTGAAGGTGGCGTAACGATCTACTCTCAACAAACCGAACATGATCTAGCCGATCTGCGCCTCAAGGTCGGAAACTTTCTAGGAATAATCGGGGAACATTTTGAATTCTCGAAGATTACTGGTTATCGCCAAGCCTCGAAGGAATCTCAGACATCCTCAGAAACCGTCGGAGTGGACGAGAGACAGGTATCAGCGGAAGAGCAAGCCCAGCTTCGGCAATCGTCGATTTCCAAGGACCGGGCTCGGACACAAGTTTCCGGTGATTTAGAGATCAGGAGGAGAAAGATAGAACTCAAGATAAACCAGGCTATTCGTAATCGTGCTATAGCCGGGGTCGAGGTCTCCTTTATGAAAGGCACGGCATACCTTGAAGGCCAAGTTGAAACCGAAAACCAGAAAACTGCCGCCGAACAAGCTGCGCGGAGCGTGCCCGAGGTTAAGGAAGTCCGAAGCTCGATATCGCTAAATCCACTTCTTTTACCACTGCTTCCTGAACGCTGACCTGCTGGCGAAATCCTGAGGTATGAGATCACGTGTCCTGAGGATCAGGACCTAAGGTTCGTGTCGGGGCAAGCGCTGGTATTGTCCTTTGAAGAAGATGAGGGGTCGATCGCCTGAGCAACTGGCACGGACAATATCGCCTAGATAAATGGTGTGGTCTCCGCCATCATAGCTACGAGCCACCTTACACTCAATGGTGCTGATCGCCCCGTCCAAAAGCGCGACACCATCCTCGCTCCTGTGCCATTTTATCCCTGAAAATTTTTCGATACCCTTGGTGGCGAAGCGGCGCGAGAGCTCTTCCTGCTCCTCGCTGAGGACATTGACGGCAAAAACCTTCGACTCCTCAAAGCAAGGGTAGCACTGCACTGTCTTGTCGATGCAGATCAGCACCAGCGGTGGATTGAGGGACAAAGAAGTAAAGGCGTTGGCCGTGAGACCAAAAGGTGTCCCCGCCTGGTCCATAGTCGTGATGACTGTTACGCCGGTCGCAAAATGGCCCATGACACGGCGCAGCTCTTGTAAGTCCATAGCCATTTTTACTGATCCGATGAAGGTTGGGATAAGCAACAGCTATCAAAGCTTACACCAAGCTGTCAATCGCCATTAAGCGGCGGGGGGCTGCTCCTCGGGAGCTAATGGGCCTTAGCCTCTCTGCCCCCAAGGGCTTAGGGGGTGAATCGCAAAGGGGAAGGTCACCTTACGCGTCACGCTCTTACGTCTGACGCAGCTCTCTATCCCCCGAAAGCCTGAGCTCGCTTCCTCTGCTGTTCCTCCCTGATAGAGGGACCGAAGAGATTCTCGAAGAAACCGTCTTTAACAAGCTGATCAACTAAGGTGTTGTTGATAACCTTTGAAAAGTCGAACTGTCTTAAGTAGGGTTGCTCCTGGCTCTGCCGCTCCACAACATCGACCACCGAGCCCTTTAGAATGTAAGGAATGGGCTCAAACATTCGGCTCTTCTTAAAGAGTTCGTAGACTCTGCCTGCATCCTCCTCATTCCTAGCCCCGCCGTACTTGATCATAATTTGCATAGCGAAGGCTCTGTCATCGTAGAAGCGTTTGATCGCCTCTGCGTGCGCCTTGATGAAAGCCTCTGCCAACTGCCGGTTGTTAATCACGGTGGCCTTCTGAAAGAGGTAGTAAGTCGAAACAAAGATGTCGTCGTGATCGGAGAGTAATGCCAAAACAGGGAGCCCGGCTACCTCCAGGCGAAAGTACGAAGGCGCCGTGATGAGGGCCGCATCAATTTGCCCGCTTTGCAAGGCTGCGGCCCGCGAAGCGGCATCGACGCCGGTTGAAAACCAGTGCACGTCCTTGGGATTGACCCCGAATTTCTTAAGCAAGCTAACGGTAAAGTGATAGGGGGGATCACCAACGCGCCCTACGCCGATCCTCTTCCCGGCAAGTTGCTTGATGTTGGTCAGGTTCTTTGCGGCCACGAGGGCAAAAGAGCCCTTGTTCATGAAGCTGCCTATCGCCTCCAGCGAGCTATCCTTTGAAACAGCCAGGATGGCAGGGTCCGCGCCGGCAGAGGTCATTACCGCATGTCCGCTCATGATCGCCGCAATCGGCGCCGGATGCACGCCAAATACTAGCTCTACATCGAGTCCGTACTTCCTGTAATAACCAGCTTCTTTAGCAATCCAGAGCGGCCACGAGGCCCCACTCCTTGCTCCATAAATTGCTGTGACTTTCTGGAGCTTGGCCGAGGCGGCAATCTGGGCAGAAGTCTCAGGTGTGTGCAGCAGCGGCAAGAGGATCGCAGTAACGGCCATGGCAAGACACAATCGATATTGCCAACCCTTATACCGAAGCCCAATGATGCCATGCCAATTTGCAACGGCCAGCTCGCTCATTGGACCTCCCCCTCAAGTAACTGCTGCCATGGCGCATTCGCCGGCAAGACGCCCTTAAGAGCCCGCACATAAGAAAAATGATTCGACTCTGCATCTTTGATTACATGAGGAGGTTCCCTCCCCTCCTGCACCGTTCTTACTGCCTTTAAGAGAAGCTTCCGCAGGGCGATGATTGTTTTATCGCTGTATCCCAGATGCTCTTTGGCTCGATCATAGATTGGCCCCATGCTCTCCGTAGCGCAGCCATCCTGCTCAGCAGGGATGACCGCCTTGATGCCCGTATAGCTCCTTGTTTTTTGATGCTCCCGGTCTTGGAGATAGTAATTGCCTGGGTTGCGTATCCTTCTATAGCTTGAATCAACCCAACTTCGAGCGCCGGTTTTTTCCTCGCTTGTGAAAGGCGTATCGCGCATGCTCAGGATATAGAACCATGTGCTCGTATCATCGATGGGAACCCAAAAGCGAAAGGCCCTTATGTCGGTCTCTTCAAACCTAGCGGTTGCGGGACCTGGGACAATACTGAATGCCGGCATGATAAAAGGGCTGAGTCGAATATAGCTTTGATCGGACCCTAATTTTCTTATGGATACGGCGAGCATCCCGTAGCTAGTCTCTTCAGCTTCCAATGTGGGAGCCCCGTCTCGGTTAAGCCGGGCTAGATCCTTTAGGTTATTGCAATGGAGAAAGGAGGTATGCGACGAGTCAAAATCTCCCTCCAAGCCTTGAAGGTAATTACACTCTAGATAGGACTTGACCACATGGGTTTGATCTTCAGAAAGTTCTACCCACTCGTACTCAGGGAACAAGGGGAGTTTTTCCTTGGGACCCATATAGGTGAAAACGATGCCAGCCACTTCTCTACAAGGGTAGGCAGGGTGATGAATCTTATTCTTGAAATCGCTATCGGAGGGCTCGGCGGGTGTTTCCAGCACATTCCCCTCCACATCGTACTTCCAACCATGGTAGATGCATCTTAGACCACACTCCTCGTTGCGCCCATAAAACAGAGAGCTTCCTCGGTGGGAACAGTGCTCATCTAAGAGTCCTACTTTCCCCTTGCTGTCGCGAAACGCAACGAGGTCCTCCCCCAGAAGTCTTACTTGCACCGGGGGACAATCAGGGACCGGGACTTCCTCAGATAATAGCGCGGGAATCCAGTAGCGCCTCATCAATTGTCCCATGGGTGTGCCAGGACCCACGCGAGTTAAAAGTTCATTTTCTTCGCGAGAAAACATAGGCGGCTCGTTCTCTGATATGAGACTTATATCAAAAAACGTTCGTTATCAAAGGTGAACCGTAAGGTCCCAACTACAGTGGGCTAGAAGTGCATTCTCCTCACTCTTCGATGAACCATTGCACCTACCTTGATCTGCCGGTCCCCTCTGAGTTAGTTTAGTGTCGGACGTCTCCCTGGCTTCGGAACAGGTCCCCTCCGCCTGGGGTTTTGGTGGCTCTCCGAGGGGGGAGGACGGAAGGCCTGAGGCACACGAGCGAGGAGGGTGGAGAAGGAGATTCACAGAAAATGGAAAAGGCATTGGTAGAGAATTTAGTTCTCGCGAATAAGATCCTTGACGAAGCCAACCTTACCGTCCCTTTCGGCCATGTGAGCGTGCGCATCCCCGGCATGGACCGCTTCCTGATCTCGCGCGCTGTTGCGCCTGGAGCTGTTACAGAGAGAGACATTCTCCTCGTGGATCTCGCGGGAAAAGTCCTTGAGGGAGAAGGACGAGATCTCCTC
>JBOHVJ010000219.1:0-17738 GCA_050735075.1 Binatia bacterium | reverse complement strand
CCTTAATACTGGATGCAAACGAAGAGCCAACAGTCTGTTGACAATACGGAACCCAGGCAGGTAAGGTTATTGATATCTCTTAAAGGAGGTTCATCGTGAGAAAAGGGATCTTACTTGTCGTCTTTTCTGTCCTTGGCTTCTCGCCTCTATATCTGAACGCCTCCCAGGAAGGCGCGGCGGTGGAAATGAAGGTAAAGAGGGTCATGCTCGATCCCTCCTCCCAGACACCCGTGGTAATTCTGGAAAGCATCAAGGAGAAACGGCTCATCCCCATCTGGATTGGCAGCGAGGAGGCAAACTCCATCGTCATCGAGCTCGAAAATGTAGCGATCCCTCGACCCAACACACACGACCTCATCCGTAACATCCTGCAAGGACTCGGAGCCGCACTCCACAGCATAACGATCACTGATTTGCGCAACAACGTCTACTACGCCAGCATAACCTTAAAGCTCAAAGGCCAGGAGTTCCATGTTGATTCGCGTCCCAGCGATGCCATCGCTGTCGCCTTGAGGATGAAAGCGCCCATCTACGCTTCATCTCAAGTCCTGGCTAAGGCTAAACAGTTGCCTCCTGCCGAAAAGCGAGAGGGCATTCGCAAGATCATGGGCGTCCATCTCCAAGAGCTGACCTCGGAGCTGGCTAGCCTTTTTGAGCTTCAGGCAAAAAAGGGAGTTCTCGTCGCGGATGTTGAACTGGGAAGCACTGCCTCACAAGCGGGTATCCAAAGGGGAGATATTATCCTTAAAGTCAACGACAGGCCGATTACCAAGCTCGGCGAACTTGAAGCCTTCTTTGAGAGCGCCAAAAAACCCGCCCAGGTAAAAATGGAGCTCTTGAGAAAGGGCAAGACTACTACTGTGGTATTGGACTTACCCTAATCTTTACCGTTACTAAAGAGCAAGCCACCCCACTTCTTTGCCGTCGCGTCCAGGACCTCTTTGCTAGATTCCGCCACCACCGGAAAGTCCTTCATCCATTCGAACGGGCGACAGGCGTCGATGATCGCTCGGGAGTTGAAACCCTTTCTGCTTGGCTGGATGATCGGGTCCAAGGGTCCACTCCAGCAGCGGCGGATGATGTCGATGTCGATTTCCGGATCGGAGCGGGTCGCAATGGCCCATAGCAGATCATCAGTATTGGTCGGGTCGATGTCATCATCCACGACGACCACGTACCGACCTAGATAGGCCCCGGCATGGCACTGCGAGGCAACCAAGGCTGCTTGACGTGCATGGCCCGGATAGCGCTGCTTGATGGAGACCGCGAGGATCAGTCGGCTCCCACCGGATACGGTAAGCCAAACCCCCTTGACATCCGGTACCCCAGCCTTTTCCACCTCATCCCAGATCAGGGCTGATCGGAGATAGGAGCGATACCAGCCAAGCTCCGCGGGCGGTCTCCCCGGAGGGGAGCCCAAAAGGATCGGGTCATTGCGATGATACAGGCGCTTGATTTTTACAATAGGCTCAGGCCTCTCCGCGCTGGCATAATAACCGGTCCATTCACCAAAGGGACCCTCGATGCGAGGCTCGTTAAAGATCGCGTCGCCTTCAACCACGATCTCAGCATTTGCCGGAATGGGGAGACCGCTATATTCCCCTTCAATAAGCTCCAGCGGTTCGTCTCTAACGCCACCGATGAACTCGTATTCGGGAATGCCGTAGGGAACTTCTATGCTACCCGCCAGAAAGATCAGCGGATCATGGCCAAAAGACATGGCGACCTTGCACGCCCTTCCCGTACTGGCATATTTTTCCCTTTGGATGCGACCGTGTTTTCCCGGGGAAATGTAAAAACCAACGGTATCCTTATCATGGATCATAACCCGGTAGGTCCCCCAGTTCACCCATCCCTCATCGGGGTCCCGAGTGATATCGAGGCTCCCCGTGCCTATGTAGCGGCCGCCATCATGCTCATGCCATTTGGGGGTGGGAAATTTCAGAAGATCAACATCTTTCTCCTTATAGATATTTTCCAAGAGCGGGCTTTTCTTGACCATCTTCGGCGGGATAGGTCTGATCTTCTTGTATCTCTCTTTCCAGGAACGGACAAAATCCATCTTGGTTTCGCCCGGAGGAAGGTTCAAGGTAAGACCCAGTCTTTTCCTGGAACTCAATGAATTTGATAAGACCCGATATCCTTTCGGGTAATCCTTGATATCGTCAAAGAGCACCGCCGGGCCATCTTCCCGGTGATGCACCAGTTCTGTGATGGCACCAATCTCCAGATTCCAATCACAGCCTTTCAGGGTTTTCACCTCTCCCATTTTATCCGCTTTTTGAATCCAATCCCTGAGGTCTCGGTATTCCATGACTTCCTCCTCTTTGTTACAGACCACCAAGCCGATATTTAACGAAGACTACACCGACCTTAGCGAAATTTTACGGGCAGGTCAAGATTAGCCCGGCTCTCAATCTTGCGAAGTGCCGATCAGGGGGCGAATCCCCACAACACTGAAGAACAACTCTTGAATGGAGACCTCCCTTGAGGGTCTTACCTCCTGAAAGCGGTGGAATAGTATAAAGTAGAAAAAGAGGCGACATGTAGCCGACAGGGCGAAGAGGCTGAGCAAAGAATATCCCTGCAGCGGCGGTAGCCTCGATGCGAGAAATCCGCCTAGGGAGGCACCCAGAAAAAGGGCGGTGCCATTGATGACGTTGAAATAGCCGATGCACCGGACCCGCTTCTGGGGGGTCACAGCGTCATAGATGAAGTTGCTAGCGCAGAGTGTCACCCCACTCCACGCAAATCCGGCAAACATCTGGACTCCCGCGAGGTAGAGGAGGTTACGCGACACCAACCAAAAAAGCGGGATGAGGGTAGATAGAAAGCCGGCCAGTCTCAGCACGCGGACGTTTCCTACCAAGTCGGCGTGTCTTCCCCACAAAGGCAAGAAGATGAGCCCGGCGACAGTAGAGATAACCTGGAGCGCCATGTAGTCTAGATAGCTGAGTTGGAGGTCGCGCAGCATAAAGACTGCGAAGAAAGGCGCAGCCAAAAAGGATGCGAAGGTCAAAGTGGCCACAAAGGCAACAAATTTTACAAAGTTGCTCTCTCGAAAGCGGGCAAGAAACATGAGGAAGGTAAACTCGCTCGCGGGGTCTTTTTTCTGGGGCACATCGCTCATCTGCGCAATGTAAGCGGCAGAGACAAAGCGGGCCAGCGCGCTGATCAAGAAGATGATGAAAAAACCTGCTGCCTGTGATAACTCTCTCGCCCATGTGAGCAAAAGTCCAGCCCCAACATTGCTACCAATGTTAACCATTCCCAGGATGCGGTTGCGCCAGGCAAAGTAGCGGCCCCTCTTCCCCATGGGTATGTAATCGGTCATAAGACTTCCCCAAGCTGGACCTGCCAGGGCCCCGCTGACAGCAAAAAGGACGAGCAACACTAGCAACAGTTCCACACGATGGGGAAGATCAATCCAGGCCAGCAAGGCGATGGAAAGAAGGAGCGCTGCCTGAGTTGCGACAGCGCGAACCAACAGTTTTAAGCGTCCTCCGATTCGATCGACCGCATAGGACGCGAAAAGCTGCGAAATAGACCCAATAAGATGAGGAAAGCCGCTCACCCAACCCACTTGTTGGACCGTGGCGCCCAAAAGCAGGGCAAAGGGAATGACGTAATGGTCGGTTACACCAACCATAATCGAAGCAAAGACGCCGTCCTTAAAAGAAGCCCGTAAACTTTCCCTAACGTTTATTCTTCTTCTCTGAGCCATTTTGAGAGCGGGTCTGTCCCTGTCAAAATCACATGTTAACTAAAGGGGCCAGATCATGTCTAGCTTTAGTCCCATCCGTTGAAATCATCGGAGGGACATGCTACCCATCTACCGTGCACGACAAGATCAGAGGAGTCGATGATCTCAAGCCGATTGTTGCTAAGGCTAAGAGGGAGGGCAAGAAAGTCGTTTTCACCAATGGCTGTTTTGATCTATTGCACCGCGGGCATCTCCATCTGCTGAGAGAGGCAAAAAAACTCGGCGATCTCTTGATCGTCGCTATGAACAGCGACCCTTCGGTTAAGAAAATAAAAGGTCCCGATCGACCCATCGTCCCAGAAACGGATAGAACCGAGTTGATTGCCGCGCTAGAGATGGTAGACTATGTCATCTTGTTCGATGAGCCTGACCCGTATAACGTTATTAAAGAGTTAAGACCGAACGTATTGGTCAAAGGTGGAGATTGGGGGAGAGATAAGATCGTCGGAACCGACGTAGTGGAAGAGGACGGAGGAAAGGTCACTGTCATTCCCTATCTCGAAGGTTATTCCACCACTCAAATTATCGAGAGGATCGGTAAGAAATAATCATGGCCAGGATCTGTTCAATCTGCGGTAAGGGACGATCAGTCGGATATAACGTCAGCCACGCCAACAACAAGACCAAGAGGACCTGGCAACCCAATCTGCAAAAGGTACGCGCACGGGTGAACGGCAGTGTCCGGCGCGTCCTCGTCTGCACACAATGTATTCACTCTGGTCGGGTTGAAAAAGTCGCCTAACCTCTCTCCCTTCCTCCCTCTCCCCATTCTCGATTTTAGGTTCCTCCGAAAGCGTAACTCGCGGCCGTGGGCAATAAATGGTTCAATTCGCTCAAATAGTTCAACCGCTTCCCTCCGTTCAAATCGTTAAAAACGTCTTGAACCTATTGAGCGGCTTGAACGTTTTGAACTCGATTCGTCCATCCCCTCGGCAAGGCACTGCTTATACGTAAAAGGGTGAAACAAAGATTCATGACTATTTTGATTAATCCAAAATCGGCAATCCAAAATCCAAAATTCTGTCAGAGGTATTCTCGGATTAGGATTTCAGCGATCTGGACCGCATTGAGGGCAGCGCCTTTACGCAGGTTGTCAGCCACGATCCAGAGGTTGATCCCATTGGGGATTGAATCATCCTCTCGAATCCTTCCCACTAGTGTCGCATCCTTACCGACGGCATCGATGGCCATGGGGTAGATATTTCTCTCGGGATCATCGCAAAGCATAATCCCCGGAGCCTCGCGCAAGATGGCTTTAACATCTTTGGCTGTCAGTTTCTTTTCCGTCTCGATGTTGACTGATTCGGAATGGCCGCAGAAAACCGGCACTCTTACAGCAGTGGCCGTCATGCGGAGAGAGGTGTCCCCAAGGATCTTGCGGGTCTCGTTTACCATTTTCATCTCTTCCTTGGTGTAGCCACCATCCAGGAAGGTATCGATGTGGGGGATACAGTTAAATGCGATCTGATGGGGGAATTTCTCCTTCTTGAGCTCTTTCCCGTTGAAGAGTGCCGCGGTCTGCTGACGCAACTCCTCCATGGCCATTCTTCCTGCGCCGGAGACCGATTGATAGGAAGAAACCACTACGCGTCTAATCCGTGCCGCGTCGTGGATAGGCTTAAGGGCTACGACCATCTGGATAGTGGAACAGTTGGGATTGGAGATTATTCCCCTGCGCTTATAGTGGGCAATCTCATTCGGGTTGATCTCCGGAACCACCAGGGGGACATCGGGTTCCATGCGGAAGTGGGCGGTATTATCAACTACCACGCTGCCAGCGGCTACCGCCAGAGGGGCAAACTTCGCGCTGACGCTTCCTCCGGCGGAAAAGAGGGCTATGTCGATCCCACTAAAAGAGTCCTCCCGTAGTACCTCGACACGAAACTCCTCACCCCGAAACTCAAGGAACTGCCCTGCAGATCTCTCCGAAGCCAACAGACGAAGCTCTCCGATGGGAAAGAGTCTCTCCTCAAGGACCTCCCGCATCTGTTCCCCAACCGCCCCGGTGGCACCAACAACGGCAACGTTATATTTCTCTTTCTTCACAACTTCTTATCCTTCTTTGGAATTCGAAGATTGAGAATCGAGGTTCGAAGATCGCGATTCTCTCCATCTTCAATCCTCTATCTTCTATCCTCGACTATCCCTTTAGCCGTTCTATCTTCTGCCTAACCAGTCGCCCCATTTCTTTACAGCCTACCAAACGGCATCCCTCTTCTTGAATATCACCAGTTCGGTAGCCCTCATTCAGCACCCCTTCTACCGCCCTCTCTATATGATCCGCAGCCTTGCCCTGATCGAGGGAATGGCGCAGCATCATGCCCACAGTCAGGATCGTCGCCAAGGGATTCGCTAAATCCTTACCGGTAATATCTGGCGCGCTGCCATGGACCGGCTCGTACATCCCCACCTTTCCCCCCAGACTAGCCGATGGGAGCATGCCAATCGAGCCTGTAAGCATGGCGGCCTCATCGCTTAGAATATCGCCAAACATGTTAGTCGTAACGATCACGTCGAATTGCTTGGGATCGCGGATAAGCTGCATGGCGCAGTTGTCCACGAGCATATGCTCAAGTTGCACATCTCCGTAGCCATTTTCTTTATGCACCCGCGTGACCACTTTGCGCCAAAGCTCCGTGGCCTCCAAAACATTGGCCTTATCCACCGAGGTAACCTTCTTGCGCCTTCTGCGGCCCGCCTCAAAGGCGACATGGGCGATACGCTCAATCTCTGGGGTCGTGTAGACCTCAGTATTCACCCCTCTCTCCGTGCCGTCAGGAAGCTGGGTGACTCCCTTCGGTTGACCGAAATAGATTCCTCCCGTTAGCTCTCTCACGACCAGCAGGTCGGTCCCTTCCACCACCTCCCGCCTCAATGTTGAGGCAGAAGCCAACGCGGAAAAGAGCTTTACGGGGCGGAGATTGGCAAAGAGGCCCAATTCCTGGCGCAAGGCTAGGAGGGCGCGCTCAGGACGGATGGAGTAATCCAATCCATCCCACTTCGGTCCTCCCATCGCACCGAGAAGGACTGCATGGCTCTGTTTAGCCAACTTCAGGACCGAGTCAACCAGAGGCTTGCCATAAGCATCAATAGAAACGCCTCCGACCAAGCCCTCCACGAATTCGACATGGAATCCGTGTAACGCAGCTACCTGGCTTAATACCTGAGTCCCTTCGCTAACCACCTCAGGTCCGATTCCATCCCCCGATAGGACTGCAATCTTGTAATTCAAGTTCCCTTCCCTCTAGTGTCCTGAGTCAGAAATTCGATGAACAAACCACCGCCCTACCCTCGTTATTCCCGCGCAAGCGGGAATCCAGAACTCCCTGTATTTTCCTGGATTCCGGCTCGCGCCCGCTGTCGCGGGCTTGGCCGGAATGAGTGCGCCTGTAAGGGCGCCACATTAGCACGGTGGAAGTCCGTGCCGGAGTATGCCACAACTCCGTAGCCGAAGGTAACTGCGTTGGCCCCTAGGCAAGGTGGGGAGCAACCGGAGGCGAACTGTCGGTCCGTAGGAGAACGAACTCGATTCGGCGGGGAGCTGCGACGAGCCTGCTCATTCATGGTGAAGTCCGGAAGTAGCTGGGCACGCTGGCGTGGTGGACAAAGCGATGTCCAGGCAGCCCACGTGGTTGGAGACGGAACGACGGGAAGGTGTGGCGAGGTAAACAGGGAGACCTGCACCCGAGGTGAACGGGTGCGGGAGTCAGAGCCTTCATGGTACCGCAGCGGCCAAAAGCCGCGAGAAGCGCAGAGAGCAAAGCTGCGCCGAGGGACGGGAGGCAGGAAGGTGGAAGCGTGAGTTCCACAGAGAGGCAGAGCGAAAGCAAAGCGCCGGCAGTGTCCGCAAGGACTACACAAGGCGCAAAGACGCACGGCCGGGACTGGACGTGGGTGGAAGCTTCGGTGTGGAATGAGCGCATGTTGGCGGCGCTGGATAACGGCGTCAAAGGAGGTAAATGGTTCAGCCTGATCGACAAAGTGTACCGAGCTGAGACGCTTAAAGCAGCCTGGCACAAGGTAGCGGCAAACGCCGGAGCAGCGGGAGTCGACGGTCAGAGCGTGGAGCGGTTTGCGGCACGAGCGGAAATGTATATCGAGGAACTGAGTGTAGCGCTCGAGCGGGGAACCTACAGGCCGATGGCGGTCAGACGAGTGGAGATTCCCAAGGGGAGAGGAAAGCTTCGTCCCTTGGGGATACCGGTAGTTAAAGACCGCATCGTACAGACGGCGCTGAAGCTTGTGATGGAGCCCATCTTTGAGCGGGAGTTCCTGGAGGTGAGTTATGGTTTTCGTCCGGGTCGCGGCTGTAAAGACGCGCTTCGAGAAGTGGACCGGTTGCTTAGAGAAGGCTACACCTATGTGGTGGACGTCGATCTGAGGAGCTACTTTGACACGATTCCCCACGCGCGGCTGATGGAGCGCATCAAGGAGCGCGTGAGCGATGGCCGGGTGCTTGAGTTGATAGAGGCGTTTCTGCACCAAGACATCGTCAAGGACATGGAGAGATGGACGCCAATCGGGGGCACACCGCAAGGCGCAGTGATTAGTCCCCTTTTTGCCAACATCTATCTTCATCCCTTGGACTGGGACATGAAGCAGAAGGGCTACCGGATGGTGCGCTACGCCGATGATTTTGTGGTGTTGTGCCGCAGTGCTGAGGACGCACAAGCGGCCCTTGCCGAGGTAAACGCCTGGGTAGCGGCAAATGGCCTGAGTCTCAATGCCGACAAAACCCACGTGGGAGACTGTCGGCAAGAAGGCGAGGGCTTTGAGTTTCTGGGCTATCGCTTCGAGGCGGGGCGGCGGTGGGTTCGGCGCAAGAGCCTCACGGCCATCCGAGAGCGCATCCGGATGAGGACCAAGCGCACGTGCGGGGACAGTTTGGCGAAAATCATCGTCGATCTGAATCCGATGATGCGCGGCTGGTTTAACTACTTCAAGCATGCTCATCCGATGACCTTTAGCGGAATGGATGGCTTTGTTCGCCGACGGTTGCGGGCGATCCTGCGAAAGCAGGAGAAGCGACCGGGGATGGGGCGTTGTCGAGATGATCATCAGCGCTGGCCAAATAAATTCTTCGCTACCCAGGGGCTGTTCACCATGGTTGCAGCCCGGGAACTGGCGAGCCAATCCCGATGAGGAAACCACCGACTGGAGAGCCGTGTGCGGGAGAACCGCACGCACGGTTCGGAGGGCGGGGACGGCGAAAGCCGTTTCCGACCCCTATCGTGGAGAATTGGCGACGGTTTTATAAAACACCTCTCTAGCTAATTTGAAGATCCCTAACTCAAAACTCAAAACTCGAAACTATTTACGGCCCTTCTCTCTCGACCAACTGCCGATAATGCCTTCGGTATTCAAGCTTGTTAAGGGCATTGATGTAGGCAAGCGCGCTGGCCATAATAATGTCGGTGTGGGCTCCTTGCCCAGAGACTCGGATTCCCCCGTCTTCGATCAGACAGGAGACCTCTCCCTGGGCATCGGCTCCGCCGGTTATCGCCTTTACCGAGTATCGCACCAGGCGCGAGCGAGAGCCGGTTATCTTCGTGATCACCTTGTAGCAAGCATCTACGACCCCGTCGCCGGTAGCATGTTCCGTGCATTCCTGGCCATCCACGCGCATCTTTACCGTGGCTGAAGGTATGGCATTGGAACTCGAATTGACATTGAGGTAGATAAGTTCGTATCGGTCGGGACGGCCGGGAAGCCTCAGGATCTCCTCAGCTATGATCGCCTCGATATCTTCGTCGTAGACCTCTTTCTTCTTGTCAGCCAATTCTTTGAAACGGAGAAAGGCGCGGTTCATATCCACCTTGTTGAGATTGAACCCCAGATCCTTAAGCCGTTCGCCGAAGGCGTGACGTCCCGAATGCTTTCCCATGACTAGCCGATTCCCGCTGATTCCAATCGACTCCGGGGTCATGATCTCATAGGTGAGTTTCTGCTTGAGAACACCATCTTGATGGATGCCTGCCTCGTGCGCAAAGGCATTATCGCCTACGATCGGCTTATTGATCGGGATCGGGATACCAGTGATCTGGGACACCAAACGAGAGGTGGGATAGATCTGCTCGGTCACGACGTTGGTATCCAAACCAAAAAGGTTCTTTCTGGTTCTAAGGGCCATCACGACCTCCTCCAAGGAAGTGTTGCCCGCACGCTCTCCGATGCCGTTGATCGTGCACTCAACCTGCCGAGCCCCGTTGGCTACGGCGGCCAAAGAATTAGCCACTGCCAGCCCAAGGTCATTGTGGCAGTGGGCGCTCCAGGTGACCCGATTCGACCCCTCCGTTTTATCGACGAGATGACGCACCAATGAGCCGAACTCCGAGGGGATCGCATATCCTGTGGTGTCGGGAACATTGAGGGTTTTAGCTCCGGACCGGACCACCTCGCTGAAGACCTGCACGAGAAAGTCCCAATCGCTCCGCGAGGCATCTTCGGCCGAGAACTCGATGTAGTCGGTGTACTTCTTAGCATAACTGACTGCCCAAGCCGCGGCGTCCAAGACTTCGTTGCGCGACATCCTGAGCTTGTGCTTCATGTGAATATCCGAAGTGGCGATAAAGATGTGGATGCCAGGATGCTCGGCTTCTTCCACCGCCTTTAAGGCTCTCTTGATATCTCCTTCTTGGGCCCGGGCAAGACTCAACACCATGGGGCGCTTTACCTCCTTACAGACACGCTCCACGGACTCGAAATCTCCCTCGGAGGAGGCTGCGAACCCCGCTTCGATTACGTCCACACCGAGCTTCTCCAACTGGCGGGCGATGACTACCTTTTGCTCGACGTTCATGCTCGCTCCAGGAGATTGCTCTCCATCCCTGAGCGTCGTATCAAAGATCCTTACAACAGCATCATCTGTGGCTTTGTCCGACATCGGTAATCCTCCAAAAAGGATAGTTAAAAATCCTTCTTAGGCCTTTTTCAATGGCATAAAAAAATAAATAAAAACTCCCGCGGCATTGCCAGCGGGAGCTTTGGAATAACATCGTAGAGAGGGGATCTACTGTAAAGCCTCTCCGATTTCTCCCGCCTTCTCCCGTCGCCGCTTGCGAATCGTGAGGCACCATAAGAGGGGGCCCGATAGAGTATACAGGAGAAAAACAGTAAAAAACATAATCTGCGGCTCCGCAATGGTCAATTTTATGAAAATGATAGCGGAAACCAGTATCCAAAAGGGGTGCCTCTTTTTAAGGTCAAACTGTTTGAAACTGAAGTAGCGAAAATTACTTACCATTAACCCCGCAAGGAGATAGATAACCAATAGTAGAATAGCCTGTCTGTTGGTTGCCCCCTCCCCATCAAGAAAATAATACATAAGCACGATCGCCGCAATCATCTCTGCTGCCGCGGGTATGGGAAGCCCTACGAAGTGGCTCTTCTCCACGGTCCTTATCTGAACGTTGAAGCGCGCAAGCCTGAGAGCGCCGCAAACGACATAGAGACAGGCCGCCAGACGTCCCCATGTGCCCCAGGGCACGAGAGCCCAATAATAAACTAAAACCGCAGGGGCCACGCCGAAAGATACCAAATCAGCCAGAGAATCGAATTCGATGCCGAACTGACTCGTGGTTTTGGTGAGGCGAGCCGCAAAGCCGTCCAAGCCGTCGAAGAGATGAGCCAAAATGATAAAAAGCGCCGCCTGGAAATACTGCCCGTTGAAGGTCGAGATGACTGAAAAAAAACCGCAAATGAGATTGCCCGTAGTGAAGAGACTAGGAATCAAATAGACGCCCTTTTTGAGCTGGGCCGACCGTACCCTCTGCTTAAGAGGAACACGGGTGATACCCTTCCTGGGCAAAATTCTGACCTTCGCCGTAGACAATCTGTTGTCTTGAGGATCGCCTATCCCATTCATAGGAACCTCCCTATAATAGTCTCCCCCCCCTTTACCCGCTGTCCCTCAACCACCTCAGCGCGAGATCCTTGGGGCATGAAGAGATCTACTCGAGAACCAAACATAATCAGGCCGAATCTCTGTCCAGGCTCCAAAGAGTCCCCTTTCCTCACATGGCAGATAATGCGCCGTGCCATGACCCCGGCAATCTGCACCACACCCAGCTTTCTCCCATGAAGATCCACTATGCTCAGGGCGTTTTGCTCGTTGCGCTGAGATGCCTCTTCTTTATAAGCGGCAAAAAAACTACCCTTCTGATACTGGACTTCCTCAACTCTACCTTTTACAGGGGCGCGGTTCACATGCACGTCTAAGGGCGACAAGAAGATGCTTACGCGCGTCCGAGCCTCTCCGAAAATCCCTCCTTTTTCCACCTCCTTGATTCCTACTACCTTTCCGTCGGCCGGGGACAGGATTAGCCCCTCGCCTTCGGGTGGAATCCGCTCCGGGTCTCGGAAGAAACCCAAGAACGAAAGGGTGGCGAGACCCAGAACTAGCCCTACCCATTTCCACCCCAAGGCCAAGGCCAGGAAAGCCAAGAGAGCCGCACTTAGGATAAAGGGATAACCCTCTCTGGCGATACTCATTCTGCTTTAAGGCTTGACCGATGACCGGTGACAGTTGATCGGTCTTCCGTCAACGGTCTCCGGTCTTTCTGCTGCTCTAATTCCTGCTCTTATCGACCAGTCGATTCTGGCTCAGCCAGGGCATCATCGACCTAAGCTGTTCTCCCACTTTCTCCAGCGGATGGTTTGCCGCTTCTTTTCTGAGTTCAGTAAAATGGGGTAAGCCACAACGATACTCGCTGATCCACTCTTCGGCAAATTTTCCCGACTGGATATCTTTTAGCAGATTCTGCATGGCCTGCCGGACCTCCGGACCGATGACCTTCTTCCCTCGGCTAAGGTCTCCATACTCAGCGGTGTTGCTGATCGAATATCGCATATTGGTCAAACCACCTTCGTAGATGAGATCGACAATCAGTTTGACTTCGTGGACGCACTCAAAATAGGCCATCTCCGGAGGATAACCTGCCGCCACCAACGTCTCATATCCTGCCTGAATCAGGGCTGTAAGCCCACCGCAAAGAACGGCCTGCTCTCCGAAGAGATCTGTCTCTGTTTCATCTTTAAAGGTCGTCTCAATAACCGCTGCCCGGGCCCCGCCGATGGCGCTGGCGTAAGCCAAGCCTACCTGTTTGGTATCGCCTGAGGGGTTCTGGTGAATCGCAAGCAGGCACGGCACACCTCTCCCTTTTTCAAACTCGCTGCGCAACAGATGTCCTGGTCCCTTGGGGGCCACCATGAAGACATTTACGCCGGGAGGTGGAACGATCCTTTTAAAGTGGATATTAAACCCGTGGCCAAAGGCCAGGTAGTTACCACTTCTCAGTCCGGGACTTATCTCCTTTTCATAAGCCTCTCCCTGAAGCTCATCCGGCAAGAGGACCATAACAATATCCGCCGCCTTAGAGGCCTCTGCGGTTTCCATGACCTTGAGCCCGGCCTTTTCCGCCTTTGGCCATGACCCGCTGCCACGCCTCAAGCCTACAACTACCTCAATCCCAGAATCCCTGAGATTATTGGCATGGGCATGACCCTGGCTCCCATAACCAAGAATCGCCACCTTCTTGCCTCTAAGATATTTCAAATCCGCGTCTCGGTCATAATAGACCTGCATGGAATCCCTCCAACAACAGAATAATACAAGTAGTTATGATGTCAACCAGGCTTCGAGCGCGAGACTATCCGATTATAATGTGTTATGTCAAAGCCTTTGCGCCTTAACCCAGTAGCAGAGAACGGCCTGCATGCACCGTTTTCTTTCACTACCACGGAGTCTTCTCGCGCCCGACATAACCAAAGTCGATGGATGGATAAGATTGCAATGTTGAGAAAGCGATTCCGCTGAAAAACCACCTATGAATGCTTCGACTAGGCATGAACGGAAAATCTCCAATGATTTCCACCGCTCCTCCGTTCGTCCTGAGGCTCTCGAAGGATGAACGGAGGGTTTTTCAGCAGAAGCAGAAAGCAAAGCCAGACCCCAGTGACACCAGTTTTAATCCGCGCCCGGTTTCTATGAGCGGCCGTTTCCGCCCCAGATTCTCCCATCGACCCATAGCTTTGCCAGCTCTAGGGCATACGAATCGGCTTCGTGCCGCGAACCGAAACTGGCTCTCCTCCGGCCAAAGATGGGAATCTTTTTGGCCCTCTTCTCCTCCTCGATGACCACGGTCGCTCTGGCAACCCATCCCCCCGATCGAAGCTTCTCAGAGACAAGCTCAATGGTATGGTCCTTATAAGATACTTTTTTCATCTCTTGGTTAGAGGCAGGACGCGACCCCTTTCTCTCTTCAGTTCGCCGCGGGTATCCGGCCTGTCGCTTTCTGCCAGGGCCGGTTGAGGCTTGCGAAGCACAATCCCGCCACGATGTACAAGACGACGAGGGACCAGAAGAGCGGCTCGTAGGTTTTCCACCGGTCAAAGATTGCTCCGGCGATCACCGGACCGAGAACTCCTCCCCATGTGTAAAATAAAGTCATGTAGCCGCGAATCTTGGCGTAATGCTTCCTGCCGAACAAATCTCCGACCACTGCCCAGCCAAGCGGGAAAGTAGTCTCCACGGCGGCAAAAAAAACCGTAAACAGGCACAGCGACCAGAGCGAGCTGCTGACGATGGGTAGGAACATCGCGGCGGCGGCGACAAATAGGATAAATGCGCTTATGCGGGGCTTGTTCGCCTTGTCGGCAAGCCAGCCTAGGATAAGCGTCGACGCCATGCCGAGAAATGCATAGACGCTCAGCAACAAGGCCGCCTGCGGTTGGCTCAATCCTTTCCAAACCATGATGGGCACGAAATGAACGGAGATCGCATGGTAGGAACCGTTGCGAACACCCGCCGCCAGCACCGATGCCCAGAAAGCGAAGGAGCGCAGCGCCTCGGCCACGGTGACTTCGACTTCGGATTTGATCTTTTGCTCTTGGCCGTCTTTGCCGGGTGCCGGGCGCGCAGGTTCGTCGCCGTCGGGCAGTAGCCCCCTGCTTTCCGGCGACCGGCGAATAGTGAGACACAGCGGTACGCCGATCACCAGGAACAAAAGGCCCCCGATGGCGGCCCCCCAACGCCACCCCCAGGCTTGTACAATGACGCTTAGGACCGGGGCGACGAGAACCCCGCCCAGTCCGAAGGCGGCGCTGCTGACGGTGATGGCACGGGCGCGATGGCGGATAAACCAGGTGTTGATCAACACCATGGGCGCATGCATAAATCCGCCGGCGTGGGCGAGAGAGATAACGCCGAGGTAGACGATTAAGAAAGTTGCGTAGCTGTTGACCTGGGAGAGAAGCAGGTAGCCGGCCCCCATGAGTAAAACCGCCGCCAGCATGATCGGCTTTGGGCCGTACCAGTCCAGCAAATGACCGACGATGGGTCCTTCGATGGCGCCTTCCGCACGCGCCAGTGAAAAAGCCAGCGAGGTCGAGGTTCGGTTCAGGTTTAGATCTTGGCTGAGAGGAAGAAAAAAGACCGTAAAGCCGAAACTGTGAAGTCCCGCGCCGAGCACGCGCAAAGCGGAAGAGGCGGCCACCATGCGCCAGCCGTAGAAGAGTCCGGTTAGTTTCTTGGGCAAGAGAACGGTCCTGTAGCGGTGATTCGGAATCTATAGGTTAGACCATAACTTGGGCGAAAGCGAGGAATCGCAATCTCTGGTTGCAGCCCGGTTCTCCCGAAGCTCTCAGCCCATGCACATACACTCACGTCGCTGTCCCAATTGTTGCTCCGCGTCATTGGCCTCATTTTGACGTTTCGACAATTGTCGAAACGTGGAAGTATGCTCTCTCACGAACACGATCACGGCTTTTCCGCCCAACTGTTGCCTCACGCCTTCTTCCCCTCCATTTTGACGTTTTTAGAATTCTCAAAAGGTACGAGTGATCAAGATCGTCGAGACTGAAAGGCCTGACACCCTCCCCATGTGCGGCAGAACTCTCAATATCGAACATTTTCGTATTTTCGCAATTGCGCAAATACGAAAGTTGCAGCATGATGTTCAAAATTCACAGTTTGAGACCCAACGCCACTCAATCGGCAAGATAGTCGAGCTCTACATCTCCTTTATCAAACCTTGCTGAGCAAATATTTCTTTACCCCCAGCCAGTCGGGAAATTGTTCGGATCCGAAAAGGATAAGCTCGCCAGCAAACTCTCCTGCCCCGTTCTTTGGCCTGTCGTCTACCAAGAAGTCGCCTCGATTAAGTTCCTTATGCGCTTACCTCAGCAACTCGCCCCATTCGCAAGAAAGTAAACTCGAAAGACAGTCCTCAGGCTTCTTGTAGGGGATGAGGTCAGTGATCGCCATAAAGTGGTCATCATATGCGACAATTGCCTCGCAGCCATAGACAAAGGCAGCAATGGCATGTGGGATGTCACTGGAGTCCCGCAAAGCTGCGAACTTGCGTGCGTGACCTCCCCGGTCAGCACGAGATATGAAGGGAAGTATCTGAAGCGGAAGAGTAATTATCTTCTCCAGTGCGGTCTTACCAAAAACAGCACCCGTGGGAAAGTCCGGGGCATTATCGAGAGCAAAAACGTGGACTTCGTGCAGGGCGTAGAACGAGGTAGCACCAACCATCGAGGATTTTGTCGAAGAATCTCTCAGTGCTTGGATAGCGGTCTTTTTCGACTGTCTGGGTAAGAGTATAGACCAGCAAAACGGACGTGTCGATGTAAAGCAATTATTTGGTTCCAGTCCGTTTCTTTGCCGGCTTCTTACGGGATGCCTCCAGCGTCTCCTGGTGAGCCAGCATGCGTTTAAGGCTGGCTCTACGCGCTCGGTGGAGCAGAACGGAGGGAGATTCGTTCTGGATGTATTTGGCGAATTGCTTAAGGTCTATCATACAACAACTACCAACCGACGTATGGAGAGTCAAGCACTGCGAAAACGACCCAAGACTCCTGCGCTCCAAAGCCTATTTGAAGGCTACAGGGATTTCGGTGTTTCGAGAATTTCTCGAAATGGAAGAATTGTTAAGACATCAAAGCCCCGCTGCAACCTAACTGTTTCCCGGTTGGGGTCACCTTACGGTTGGCCGGTTCTGCTCCTTTTCTGCCGCCTTCCTTAAAGGTCGCTTGGCCATATTTTCTCATTTTCGCAATTGCGAAAACGTGAAAGTGACATCAACACTGGATAGGCGTGGTATTCCGGTTACACAAGCGGCTGGTATCCGAGTCTGTGGGGAAGCCAACCTTCATCCGGTTCAGAAGTCGAGTAGAGCGATGGCGCATGAACGCAACCCATTGGCCGATTTAGCCTGCTTTACAATCGCAAGCTGCGCATTGTCGTTTAAGCGTCTGCGCCAGGGCGCCCAACAGTCACTCATGTTTTCATCGCCCCCTCTAAAATTCCGTACGGCGAGTTTTCCCCAGTACGGCTTCAAGCAAGGGATTACTCAGAAAGGCCCTTCCGGTTACCACCGTTTGACCTCCCCTACGCCGCTCAAAGAGTACCCAAGGCTTTTTCGCTCTGTCTCTAGCTTTTCAGCAATCAGAGCACCTTCTCCCCTTTGATCACGGACACCCTTTGCCCACGGGTCCTTCGCATCGGAAAGGCATTACCCCTCCCTCAAACGCTACTACAACCCGATCCGCCAGTCTTGAAGACCTCCACCGACTTCCCGCGTCCAGCGGTTATACGATGAAGCCTCACGCCCTCAAGACCTTCCCCTCTTTGTCTGCGCATCTTTCCTCGGTTGACGCCATCCTTACGTCGGAGGGTGATCCGAGTGCCCCCGTCTGTTTCTTCCCCGGACCTGCCAACCATCGGGCAAGTCTTCGCCCCTTGGTACCCTCAATTCTCCCGCTTCAATCGGCTTCCTGCGGTAGGTCTGACGACGCGGCAATGTTCGCTTTATGCTGCATCCCCCAAGGTTGCTCGGATGCAGATATGGGGTCAGGCCTGAATCTGGATTCTAGCTCCCCGTCTTCGAGTTTAGCGTCCGGACTAATATAGCTTCTCTACCGAGATCTCGATTCTCTGCATACTCTTTGTACAAACGGCTCATCATCGAAGGAT
>JBOHVJ010000218.1:0-2914 GCA_050735075.1 Binatia bacterium | reverse complement strand
CAAGACCAACTCAAACCCATCGCCGAGCTCGATGGCAATAACCAAGTCGTCAGCCGCTTCGTCTACGCCGACAAAGCCAACGTCCCGGCCTATCTGATCAAGAACGGTGTCACCTACCGCATCCTCTCCGATCACCTCGGCAGTCCGCGGCTCGTCGTCAACACCGAGGACGGTACCATCGTGCAACGTATGGACTATGATGAATGGGGGCGGGTCATCCTTGATACCCACCCCGGCTTCCAGCCCTTCGGCTTCGCCGGCGGGCTCTACGACCGCGACACGGGACTCGTGCGCTTCGGCGCGAGGGACTATGATCCAGAGACCGGGCGCTGGACGGCGAAGGATCCGATCCAGTTCGCGGGTGGGGATACGAATCTGTATGGGTATGTGTTGAACGATCCGGTCAATTGGATCGACCCGCTCGGGCTAGCTGGCGAGTTAAACGGCCCATATGCTACGCTAGGCGGTGCCGTTCATGAAGCAGCAAGCGACATCCGCGGCCAATCTGACCAAGGAGTGGATTGTTGGATCTGCAATAAAGGGCTCAATGACTATTACTATACAGAGCCTAAGACAGACAATAAGTCAACCACCGTTGCTCCGGGTTCGCGACCGCGAGGTTGCCCAGTAGTAGGAGATATTCACAATCACCCGGATATTCCCGGCTACAATCATAACGATCCATCTGAAGACGATCCATCTGAAGACGATCGAGACTCCAACGATATGAATCAAATACCAGGCTTCATCTTAACGCCGAGCGACATGATACGTAGGTACGATCCCGCGGCGACCAGCGGAACTACTCGTAATTATGACCGACTTTAGGACTCGAAGAGGTACGACTATGACCCGTGCAGGTATTGCAGGTCTTGCATTGGTGATCGCTGCTTGCGGGTCATTCCCCACAACTATTGCCCAGACTTCAAAATACGACAATGTCTCCTGTTCGGACCTCCGCCACCAACGGGCATTTCCAGATCCAGCCGAGATAACATGGCACCGCAAGACAGAGGAAACTACACTACCCGGAGATTATCTACGAGCTACCTTAGTGGCCTTGCACGATTTCGAGCGGAAGATTGAAGCAGAGAATCGGGGAGATACCACTCCGCTAGGCGCGTTTCTTTCGGATGTGCGGAATTATGACATAATAATGAGCAAGAAGGACCAGAAAGAACAATACCGGATAAGGTTCCGTCCGCAAGCTTTTCGAGGTGAGTACCTAAAAGGGGGAGGGGCCGCGTACGTTGTGGATGGCAAGAAGTTGAAGATCATTAATAAGGAATATCATATGTAATTGCCGTGTATTGCGAGGGATAAGAGATCGCCGGGACAAGCATGGGAATAAGAATCGTAATGGTGAGGCACAGTATGAATGCGTTCAGACAGCCTCGCCCGCATGCACACTTCAGAAATCCATGTAAGTAAGCTTCTTGTCGGCAAGGCCGCTACGAGCGTCGGCTACAATGGCTTCGGGGAGCCGGCGAGCGACACGGCGACTGTTTCAGGGACCAAACAGTATCAGGCGACCTGTCTCCGCACAACCATCTCCTATTGCGGGTTCGCGTCTCAGGTAAACGCCACTACCGACTAATCCGAAGTAGCGTCCCGATGACTAAACTAATTATTCTATTCTTAGCAATACTACTCCCGCTAGCTTTTCTGATCGCGTGTCATAGGCGAATGCCCCTATGGTTATTGGTACTAACCATCGTTTATTTTCCCTTAATAGGGTTCGCCGTATATCCAGTTGGCCTTTTTGCGCACACACTGACAGCGATTACACAGGCGTTACCAGATGACTGTAAGGCGGTCATATCGGCGATAAAGCAATATCAATCGTGGAGAATTTCGAAGCTCTATGACGAACCTCTCATTGAAGTGTCTTTTCGCTTGAACCCCGATATACAAACTCAGGCCCTGATGGCGCTATGTGAATATAACCTAGGTAATTCAGCTGCTGCGAAACAAGCTATCGACCAGTTGTCAGGCATTGATGAAAAAGAGCTTGGTAGGCATATTGATACTGAAAAATATAAAACACTTCGAAGGAATATCGAACGTACTCTAATAGCAGCACACCTGGGACGTGCCGAAAACGTGTCCCAATAAATTCGGTATCATCTCCGGCCCGTTGCCCAGGCGTCTAAGGGGCCAGGCTCTGAAGAGCCCGTAGCCCCTAGGATGCGCTGGGGCACGAAGCGCATCGATCGCGAGCGATGCGCCTCCTTCGTCGGCACATCCTACGAGCTATAAGCTTCATTGATCGCAACGGGCTATATGAAGAGACAGCAAAGGAATTAAAAAACCTCGGGGATGAAAGTCAAAAAACCTACGGGGATCTTAATGATTTCGTCAAGGATCCGAGCAAGAACAATGCAAACGATCTCCAAGAACAATATAAAGAATTATGGACCGACCAAGCCACGGATACTGGCAAGCAAGCCGCTGAGGATCACTATTCCAATCCGCTAAAGAAATTTTGGAAATGGTGTAAGAAACTCATAAAAGGCGACGGAGATATACCTGACCCGAGACCGCTGGCTCCACCTGGAGATAACCAATAGAGATGACGAAACGGCGACAACGAGCGGCACTTTTCGGTGGCACGGCCCTGGTGCTCATAGTGTTAACTGCCATTAGCATACACCGGTTTCCTCTTTTCAAGATGGTAATGTCGGTACAGCAGCAATACAGCCGTCACAAGACCCCGGGAATGTACCTCGTGCCTTCCACAAGAAGGTTATTCAGGGGTGATTTGTGCTCACCTTTGGACTTTGCCAATAGAGAGGAGCTTACACTTGGCAACGTCAAGCTCGTCGTGGCCGCTAAAGACGTCGTAGATACGAAAGGCGAAGGAGAGTTATATCGAACCGAATTCGTAGGCAAGCGGGTGCTTGTCCGCTTACCT
>JBOHVJ010000217.1:0-4336 GCA_050735075.1 Binatia bacterium | reverse complement strand
GCACGACCCGCTGGCGATTAAAACGATCTACAAGATGCGCACCTAGGAGCGGCCCCACGATGCTCCCTATCATCAGCAGTGAGAAGATAAAGCCCACGCCGGAAGGCTGCATTCCCAAGCTATGGGTCAAATATAGGGGTATGTAAATCGACAGTGTGCCGTGACCAGAGCCTCCGGATGCGACTATCGATGCAATCAAAATCCACCGCAGGCGTGGACTTGAGGCGGTTTGCCAACTTTGGCGCCAGAATGAGGCGGCGGATGGATGTGATTCATGGTGATCCGCATGCCTTGGGTCCTGGAGCCAGGCGCAAATAGCCAGTCCAACAAGTATAGCTGGAATTGCGAACAGCGCGGTGGTAATGCGCCAGCCCCAAAGACTGATGATCAGGGCAGCCACCAAAGGGATCGCTGCCGTTCCTATGTTCCCGGCAGAGAAGTGTGTGGCGAGGGCTAGACCCAGGCGGTGTCGCGAGAAGTGGTGGGCAAGGAGAGAGCTGCCAACTGGATGTTGGGCCGCACCACCCACGCGGGCTGCGACATTCCACAGAAAAAATTGCCCAAAGTTCTGGGCCAGGGCGACGAGCAGTACGCTGATACCTACTGCGGCGTTGCCGAAACCTAAAAGCAGATGACGGCGGACCATTGTCCCCAGCGCGCCAGCGACCAACTGAAGGAGACCGCCGACGGCGCTTGCCACGCCCAGCATGATTCCCAGTTCCCCATATCCTACGCCGAACTCACGGAGCGCGATGGGGTAGATCAAGGGTTTAAGCGCAGACTGGGCGTGATTGATTCCATGAGCCAGACTGACCAGGGCTAATGTTGAGGAGGAGCGCCCCGGGGAACGTTGGTGAAATTCAGTCATTTTCAAGATCTCAAGATGTTCCTCACACCCGCTCGCTATGGCCGCAGATAACCTCCTCCGGCCAAAAGAGTTCCAATAATCGCACGAAGAGTAGTAAAGATAATCACTGCTCCAATAACTAAGGCAAGTAGTGGATCGAAAAGAGAGCTTCCCGAGGCGATCATAAGCACTCCTGCAGCGACTAAAGAGACCGGGGTGTAACCCAAGTTGTCAACATAGGCTAGGCGAATTGCCGAGTCTTCGGTGCTTGGCTTCCTCTGGCACGTCCCAATCGCCCGCAGCTCCAATCAAGCCTGCGACGCTATCATCATTTAAAAGATCGTGCTACCACTAGACAAAAAAAATCTATTGCTTTATCTGCGCGGACGTGGTGATAAGCTTGCCGTTCTCCACCCCCCTTGCTAGCGATCAACTTCCCTGCAACTTCGTGCACCTTCGCTGCCCCACGCGGATCACAACGACCTCCAAGCAGTTATATATGTCAAGTGGCTAGTTTCCGGCTAAGGATAGGGTAGTCTCGATTTGTAACAAAGGTCTTGATAGAAAGGGAGGGTGAGCAATGAAGAAGCATGGGGCAACCGGACTAATATTTCTTGTTTTACTCCTATCTAATTCCCCTGCCAGGGCCGAAGAAATCATCGTCTCGGCGGCAGCCAGCCTTACAGACGCGCTAAGAGAGATAGGAAAGGCTTACCAGGTGAAGAGTCAAAACAAGGTCACTTTTAGCTTTGGGGCTTCGAGTGACTTGGCCCGCCAAATCGATGAGGGGGCGCCGGTGGACCTCTTTTTCTCTGCGGATGTGGAAAAGATGGAGAATCTTGAGAAAAAGGGACGCATAGAAGGAGGCTCGCGGAAGAATCTCCTCTCAAACCAGTTGGTCATTGTGGTTCCCAAAGAATCCAGGCTGACAATCCGCTCGCCGGTGGATCTTCTACAGGCTAATGTTAAACGGATTGCCTTAGCCGAGCCCTCTTCAGTTCCGGTGGGAATCTATGCGAGAAAATACCTTGAAGGCGAAGGGGTTTGGGAGAAAGTTAAAGGCAAGGTGGTTCCGGTGCTTGACGTCCGCGCCACTTTAGCTTCAGTGGAGTCAGGCAATGTCGATGTCGGATTCATCTACAAAACAGACGCTGCCATTTCCAAAAGAGTCAAGGTCGTTTATGAGGTTACAAGAGAAAAAGGACCAAAGATTATCTACCCTGTGGCCATAGTTAAGGAATCTAGCAAGAAAAAATCCGCCGGAGATTTCTTGAGATTCGTTTTGAGCGAGGCAGGGAAGAAAATATTTGAAAAGTTTGGGTTCGTTGTTTTGGAATAATCACTCAGAGAAAGGATAAGGTCTGCCTATTTTCTCCTCCGAGGCTTGGCAAATAACCCTTTTTTCGCTTGCAGTCGCCCTAGCCAGCACTCTGCTGATTCTTCCTTTTGGGATTGCGGTCTCTTGGCTCCTCGCCCGCAAGGAATGGCCTCTGAAGAGTTTCTTAGAAACTTTAGTGCTCCTTCCCTTGGTGATGCCACCAGTGGCCACAGGCCTGATCCTTTTGAAGCTTTTTGGGAGGCGAAGCCCTATAGGGCATTGGCTCTATGAACTGGGAGTAGAAATTGTTTTTAACTGGAAGGGGGTCCTCGTAGCCATGGCTGTCATGTCTTTTCCCCTTTTGGTTCGATCCTCCCGGACATCCTTTTCTGAAGTGAATCCACGTTTGGAGCAGATTGCAGCGACCCTGGGTGCATCGAATCTTACCGTGTTCTTTAAGGTAACCCTTCCCCTCGCGTTGAGGGGAATTATCGCTGGCGCTCTTCTAGCCTTTTCTCGCGCCTTGGGTGAGTTCGGAGCGACCATCCTGGTCGCGGGTAACATTCCAGGAAGGACGCAGACACTTTCGCTGGCTATCTTTAATTTTGTCCAGCTAGGAAAGGATGGGGAAGCTTACACCTTGCTGTTCATCACGGTGGTTTTGGCCTTTGCCGCGGTTTGGATTGCTGAGTGGCTGGTTCAAACCAGGAAAAGGACTTGAAAGCTCATCGATATGCTTTTGAGATGTTATATCCCCCTAGGCAGCTTTGCCGTAGACATTGATGTCTCATTCGAGTCTCGCGTCACTTCTATCTTTGGGCCCTCCGGTGCAGGGAAGACTTCCCTTCTGGACGCGATTGCGGGCTTGAGGGCCATGTCATCTGGAGAGATTGAAATAGGGGGGAGGCTGCTTTATTCATCCTCGCGTGAAATCGATCTCTCTCCGCAGGAGCGTTCCATTGGCTACGTACCCCAGGAAGGTGCCTTGTTTCCGCATTTGTCAGTCAGGAAAAACGTCCTGTTTGGCGCGAAAAGGAAAGCAGGCTTCAACAACGCATCTGGCATAAGTTTAGAGCATGTCACTGCAGTGCTCGAAATCGGAAATCTGTTAGATCAGCCGGTTGTCCATCTCTCTGGAGGAGAATGGCAGAGGGTTGCCTTGGCACGGGCGATCCTTTCACGTCCTCAACTGCTACTTTTGGACGAACCCCTTGCTTCTTTGGACATCGGGCTGAAGGAGAGGATTATCCCATACTTGCGCCGAGTACGGGATGAATTTGCCATCCCCATGATCTATGTGACTCATAATCCCACAGAGGTTCTCTCTCTAGCAGACTGGGTTATTGTGATCAGGGAAGGTCGGTTGGTAACCCAAGGAATTCCCGGCGAGGTCCTCATGTCAGGGCGGGTCCTCTCTTACCTGGATGAAGAACAAGTGGAAAACGTTTTTAATGTTCACCTGCTTGACTCAGATCCCAAAGCGGGAAGAAGTAGGGTCCGTCTCGATTCTGGTAAGGAGCTCTTTATCCCCTACACGGGCGGTACTACTAACATGTCCCTTCAAATCAGAATCCGTGGAGATGACATCCTTGTTGCCAAGAAACAGCCTGAGGAAATTTCAGCCGGTAATGTTCTGCGGGGGATGATCGTGGGGATCGAGACTATCAATGGACAATCTATATTAAGAGTTGACGCGGGAGCTATCTTTTGTGTTAGGCTGACTACCTCCGCTGTAGAGAGGCTTAATTTGTTAGAGGGTCAGGAGATCTTCCTAGTCATTAAAACAAGATCCTGCCTGGTCCTCTAGAGTTGGGGACGAATTCACAGGCTTGACAAGCTACGGTCACTCGGATAATAAAGTCGCCATGTTTCTTTCTCCCTCCAAGATGAGGGGAGTTGGTTCTCACCGTCTGGCCGCGTTTGTTCTTCTACTCGCGGTTTTTTTCCTCCCCTTGCATTTCCATTTTGCCATTGCGACCCCACAGATCAGCAAGGAATGTAGCTGCGTTTATGGAAGTCGGACCCAGATAGGCTTAACTCCCGCTTCATCAGATTGGACTCCTACGTTTCGGCCATCGTTGGTTGTTGCTTACGAGCCTCAGGTTCCCGGTTGTTTCTCAATCAGGTCTCAGAGCGCTCGCGCTCCTCCTTCTAACTACCCTCTCTAACCC
>JBOHVJ010000216.1:0-2053 GCA_050735075.1 Binatia bacterium | reverse complement strand
AAGCATTGTGAGCCGGGGGTGTGCCCGGGGGTATGGACCAGTGTGATGGCGACATCTCCCAGATTCACGGTGTGGCCGTCATCGGCGCGCACGATGTTCGATCCGGCAAGCGGTGTGAGATGGCTGGCCTCGGCCTTATTGATCACGACCTTCGCGTCTATTTTCTCCAGGAGCTCGGCGATCCCTGGAATGCTTAGTCCGAAGAGCTTTCCGCCGACATGATCAGGATGTGTATGGGTGACCAGGATGTGCGTGATCCTCATGCCGTCATCCTGGGCCAGTCGCACGATCCGATCGATCTCCCAGGCCGGGTCAACCACAGCCACCTCTTTGGTCTTGGCCGAGCCGATGAGGTAAACATAGTTCGCCATCTGGCCGAGTTCGACTTGTTTCAGGTAGAGGCTGGATTCCGTCATCGCCTGACCTCACTTGCATTCAGATCAACTAGGAGATCTGACCCTTCAAGACTTTAGCTGCCAGAAACGGAGTCTCGGCTGAAATGAATTGCCGATGCTACCCTATGACGCTGCACGTTACCCCGGCTGATTTTGGATCGCCCGCCTCAGAAGGATTGTCACAGTTCCGTAGGCAGCGCCACTAAGACAATCAAGGGTCTCATGCTCAATGTCCTCAAGCTGCCCAAGCTTACTTGTCCATCTCCCGTTAGGTAATTGTCTGGCTGCGTGTGTCGGCGTTCCCTTCGGGTCCGCATAGAGAGCGACCTTTTCAACCCCGGGCTCGAGGTCCCCGGTATGGCAGTACACATAGCCCAATGTGGCAAAGGCTCTAACATATGCGTCCAGCTCCAGAAGTCGGGGAAGTCCTGGCGGCCAAAAGTAGAGATCGGCGGCATCCGGTTCCCACCAAGTTTCGGACTGGCCCGCCGCCCACGCAACGCAGTTATACTGGTCGCTTGCTGGGCTAGTTACCTCGTATTCGCCAGGCCTTAGATTTGGAAAGTGATGTTCGATACTGTGGTTCACTAGAGCAGCCCCTGCTCCTCGCCCCACCGGAGCCACGCTGTAGTCATTTCCCTGACTCGTCCTCTGGCGTTTGGCTCGACCGGGTCTACACCGGTAATAGCCTTTAGTGCCCAAAACCAATGGTCGGGCTCTCTTCTAAGCTCTCTCAAGATTAGAGGCACGGCCTCACGGCCAAGCCCGATTATCTGCTGGTAGGCTGGGTGCATGGCCATCTGAGTCGCTGATGAGAGGTGACCGATGTCTGGCTTCCAAGCTTGAACAAGCTCTCGAAATCGCTCAGCGATGCTCTGACATTGGCGACTAATTGGGAGGTAGTAGTGCCAACGTGCTTCTAGAAGTTGGGTCGAGCCTGTGAGCAAAGGCCTGTATGGGCTTTGAGGATCGGCGGGTACATACGCCTCCTCAGACAGCAGACGATAGTCAGTTTGACCTCGTGGAACCGCATAGCTCATGTGAACAACTCCCTAGCTCTCTCCGTGATGCTGTTAAAAAAGATCTCGTTCTTGTAGCCCCTCAGTTGCTCTAGCACCTCCCACGTGTCTGGACCCCTAACGTCGAATACCCCTTCCCGGAACACATCGATATCAAATATCAATGGCAGCACTTGCTCCTGTAAGTCCTCCATTGTCTGTGTGACTATTGCCACAGACTTTGAGCGCTCATCCGGTATAACGAGTCGCATGAAAAATCCTGCAAGTCCCTGCGGAACTTTTGGGGCAATCTCGGGCGTAGTAAGGATGTATTCTCGGAAGTCCTTGATCGGGAGCGGAATCCTTATCCGGTTAATGTATCTCAACGCAACGCGAGATATCATCTCTGGGATCGCAATGTCCCTGTACCGTTCCCAGTGCTTTCTGGCTTCGTCTCTGAAAGTCTCCCATTTGTCGTATGGCCTCAGTCTGTTGAAGGTGAAGCCGTCTAACCTTACCTGCACGATCTGCCGGCCATCGCTAGACGTAAACAAGTAACCGTCAGGCCGACCCGTCGGCGGAAGAACCGCAGGGGCTTCTCCTGGTTTGAACTGAATCCCACTCTGCCACGCGAATCGCTCTCGCCTGGCGGGATATTGG
>JBOHVJ010000215.1:0-13981 GCA_050735075.1 Binatia bacterium | reverse complement strand
CCAGACGCCGATCCGAGTCGGCTCGACCCCTTTGGGCGGTCAGTTGAGGCCCTCAAGGGGCGCGTCGGCGCGGGGTCGCGGGGAAAAATCCTGCGCTTCGAGACTGGAGTCAAAAAGCAACTTCCTATCACTTTGAAGGTATCACCCATAAGTTCTTCCAACGATAACGGCTCTTCGTTATCTTACATCTATTTAAGGCTTACACTAAGTTGACACGACGAGACAAACCGACCCCTTCAATATCTGTCTGCGTCTCGCTCTAGCTCTTACGGCCGTTATGCCTTCCCCGTAGCCCACTGATCAAAAAGCCAAGAATTACAACATCAAGGATACCTGCAAAAATGCCAAAGGCGATGCGGCCACTTAGCTCGCTTGCCTTCGAACTATAGGCTGAAAATGGAAGGGAGATCGTACCGCTAAATTGCCGTTCCCCTGGTCCAAAAGCGATCCAGTTGGCCATCCCTGCCAAAAGGATAAGAACCGTGGCTCCAAGAAAGACCTGAAACTTTTTTGCCTCTTTGTAACGGGAAGTAAATAAAGCCAGTCCTGCCAAAAAGAAAGCTAATCCAACTGAACCAACGACCCAACGGGGTGCGTGGACCGTCTTCGGATCAACGTGGATGATGTCGACAGAAACTCCCATGATGATCAGACCCGCAGAGACACAGAATATCGCTGCAAACATCTCGCCGAGCGGAGACATTGGCCTTTGTGGTGAATCATTAGGCGACAAGAGATTTGTTCCTTTCCTCAGATCCTGCTCTCTCCCACTTACTTCTCAGCACGCCCCGCTTCAGAAAAATAGATTCTTTTGGCTACCCATCTCAAAGTGGATGAGATCGCAACCAGTAAAACAAGCGTTAACAGAAATACGGCAAGCCCCTTGTCGGTTTGATACGTCGCGCCTGCTACCACCACTGCGAATCCCAGCCCTGCAGTCGAACTCATCATCTCGCCATAGATGATGGCGGTAAAGGCATAGGGTAATGCATCATCCGTAGCCAGAATAGTTCTGCAAGGCAGCGGTTGATCCCGCAGCCCCCAATGCACTTGCATAAAAGGGAAAAAGGAAAAAACCGCAACACACAGAATCGTCCAACGAGAATCTATAAAACCTAGCCTGCTGATCCAGGTCGGAAGCAGCACAATCGGGGCAATATATGTTAAGGGCAGGAATGGCGTCATCCAGATTTTGAAGCGAGCACTGCCTGACAAACCTCTAGCGAGAACAAGCGCTGCTCCTCCACTTAGAACCAGACCTCCCAATACCTCAAGAAGCGAAACACCCATGTCTTTCAAGATGTCTCCTACTGAAAGCAAGAGAAGCAGGGCCTTTAGCACACTAACGGGAGTAAGGCGAAGGTACCCGATGGCGCTTAGAAATTGCCAAGCAAGCAGACAGAGCAAAACAAGCAGCGTGGCGTCCCACAGCGAGACTCCGTTTCTACCGTTCAATTCTGCAAAAAGAATCTCCTTGCGCACATTTGCGGTGTGATCGAGACTGGATCGAAACACCCATTTCAAGACAATGAGAAAAAGCGCCAGAGAAACCATCACGACATAGTGCCTAGTGACATTCTCGTTGCCAGGATAAACAAGCAAGGGCTCCGACCATACCGACAATGCCAACATGAGAGACATGAATAGGCCTTGAAGTACAATCGCCCTTCCTACTTCGAATATAACCCTTTGCCACTCTAAACCGAGAGTGAACCGTGCGCTTAAATAGTGATAACAAGCGGCGAGAGCCACTGCCGGAGCACCTATCGCCCAGATGAAGAAATACCGAGTGATTCGGCCATCCGGAGGTATGAGCAATTGCGCGGCGATAGGCCACCAGAGTATGAAGGGAACCCACTGCGCGATCCGGAGAAAGCGAAGCGATGCCTCGACCAATCTGGAACTACGGATAATGACAGACCCAAGCGCTATTCCAATCAATCCTCCTGGCAAACATGAAAGTCCAAATAGGCCCACTATGTTCTTTAACGCCCTACGGAGGTTTTCGCCACCGAGGACTTCTGGAAATTCAATCCAGCGCGTGGCACCCGGATCTCCTGGCGGTGACCGCGTATAAATCAGCAGCAAGGCTACCAGGAAAGCAAGAACGGGTATCAACAACGCCCGTCCAACAATCCACTTTTCCTCACGATTGGATAAACCCTGCTCTGCCATAGCTGCTCAGCACGGAATGGGTCGATAAGCTGCTCTCCTGGCGCAACTCAGGATTCAATATCCACAACCAGCGCGTTACCGTGCTTGCCGGTCTAGAATCAGAATAGCCATGAATCTTTGCTTCACCCTTGCACATGTCCTCGCTACGCTCGGAATCGCATATTGCAGATCTCAGATTTGCAATTTGAAATTTGCAATCCCGTAGGGCTTGCCCACGGCCGGAAGGCTCGTTCCCCGAGGATAGCCTGGTGATTACACTTTTGGAGGAAACCTAAAATCCAAAATGGGGCCAGGATGTAGGAAAGGGGCTAGGCGCGGCCGATACGTTTCCGTTTATTCGCGATATAGTCCACCACGATGTAGTTACCGATTTGGTCCGGTGAGGTATAGAAGACACGGCCCGTGTTGAGCCGGGAGAGCAGGTCGATAAAACCCCGGCGATAGAAGTCCGTCCCGAGCATGAAGGTATTGATTTTGATCCCGCTCTGAGTACAGCGCCTTACCTCTTTCAGGGTCTCCTGAACGATCCGCTCGTGTAGCAGGGCGGAACCCCATCCGCTATGCAGTCGGCCGCCACGGTCCAAAGTGGCGGCGGTCGGCTCGCCGTCGGTAATGAGGATGATCTGTCGGTTGGCCGCTCTCTGCGATCCCAGGAGCTGGCGCGAGAATCGAAGCGCCTCTTTGATATCCGTGCCGTGCTCCATAAAGTAGGTGATCGCCACAATGGAGGGGAGGTCCTCGGCTCGTATGATCTTGGCATTGGAGCGGAAGGCGACCAGGTGCAGGGCGTCCTGGGGGTACTTGGTCTCTATCAGGCGATGGAGGGCAAGGGCCACCTTCTTTCCAGCGTGGAGGGCGTCGTTCATGAGCATGGAGTAACTCACATCGATGAGCAGGACGGTCTCGCATTCTGTTGAGAATTCTTGGCGGTGAACGGAAAAATCCTCGGGTCCGATCCTCACGGGGACTCCGTGGCTTCCCCGCTCCATCGCATTCATCAGGGTCTCGCTGATCTTGACGTTGAGCGGGTCTCCGTATTCATATCTCTTGGTTTCTTCCAGCCTGTCCCCTTGCAGCCCCTTGAGAGAGGTCGTGTGCTCCCCCCAGCGATTTCTGTTAAGCATCTGAAAGATCTCTCTTAAGGCCTTGTCCCCAATCTTTCTCATGCCCTTGGGGCTGAGTTTGAGACCCTGTGCTGTTCGGACCAGGTAGCCCTCCTCCTCCAGCATTTGCTCTATCCCTCTCAGGTATTTGAGCTGCTCGTAGGCTTCCTCTCCCAGCAGTTCGCGGATCTCCTCCAGATCGAGGTCGGAAGGATCTCCGATCCCTCTATGGCCCCAACGAAGAAACTGTTCCAGACGTCTCAATTGACCCAGGACCTGACCGGCCTCTCCCATGCCCATCCTCTGCGATCCTCGGAAAGGATATTGATTCAGGAGTTCTTCCAAGCGTTCCATCTGACTCAAGGCCTCGCTCAATTGGTTCATCTGTTCCTGAGTCAGCGAATCCAGATTGTCCAAAAGGTTGTCCAGATCCTCAACGGCCGCATCCAGCATGTTGGGCAAATTTTTAAGGAAGTTCTCGTCCTCCAAAAGGCGATTCATGCGATCCAGCATCTCCATGAGACCTTGATAGCCCTGGCCCGTGAGATCCTGAGGACGCTGCATGCGGCGTCTCGATATTTGGTCCTTCAGCCGATCCCTCAGTTGCTGATAACGTTCGTAGGCCTGACGCATCCTTTGGGCCATCTCGTCCATGTCGCTGGCGTAGCGGCCGGACAGACGCTCCATGAAATTGCGCATCTTCTCGTGATAGGCCTCAAGCTTCTCTGCCAGGCTGTTCAATTTTTCGCTCAAGGCTTTAGCCTCTTCAGGCGAAAGCTTGAAGGAGTTTGGAGAATATTTTTCTAAAATCTCTTTCTTTTTCTCCTCCGCCTCCCTTAGGAAATCCCTCATCCCCTTGACGGAGCGGAGGCCGTCTTCAGAGACCAACCCTCGACGCATTAAATCCCTTAGGGCTTTACGCACCCCTTCCTCTTCTAAAAAGCTATCCGAGAGATGTTTAAGTAGGTCCTCAGAAGTTGGAAAGAGGATTTCCTGTGTGCCGTCCCATTGGGTGTAACGGTGGACTCTCATTAGGGGCTAACTATAGCGCAGTTTAAAAGAGAAGAAAACCTCATTACTCCAACACTCCAAAACGTGGGTAGTGGAGTACTGGAGTGGTGGAGCATTGGGAGTAACGGGGTAATGGATCTATACATGGAACCTGAAGCGGATAATATCCCCATCCTGGACGATGTATTCCTTTCCCTCCAATCTCAATTTTCCTGCCTCCCGGCACTTTGCCTCGCTTCCGTATTGAAAAAAATCGTTGTAATGGACAACCTCTGCTCGGATAAAGCCGCGCTCCATATCGCTATGGACCTTTCCCGCTGCCCTAAGGGCGGAGGTTCCTCTCCTTATGCTCCAAGCCCGGACCTCGGATTCATTGTGGGTAAGAAAGCTGATTAATTCGAGGAGAGTATAACAGGAACGGATGAAGCGGTCCCGGGCAGATTCAGTAATGCCCAATTCTTTTAGAAACTCCAGGCGCTCGTCTTCCGGCAGATCACCCACCTCCATTTCCACCTTGCCGCAGAAGGGAGCTGCCTCAATCCTCTCCTTTGCCAGATAATCGGTAAGCTCTCTTGACAGGGGTTTCCCAATATCCTCCTCTCCCAGATTGAATAGGAGTAAGAGAGGCTTTTGGCTCAGGAAGCCGAAACCCGATAGCAGTCTTCCCTCTTCTTCGCTGAGAGGGAGAAGGCGCAGCGATTGTTCCCCTTCTATAAAGGCCTTACATCGCTCGAGGAGCTCTTTCTCATGCCCCCGACCTTTTTCCTTTTTTAAACGGTTCAGGCGGTTCTCTATAACGGACAGATCCGTAAGCTTTAGCTCGGCTTCGAAGTCGCGGATCTCCTTTAGGGGAGAAGAGGTAGTTTGGGAGAAAGGGTCGGCAAAGCACCTAACGACTTGAGCTAGGGCGTCTGCCTCCTTTATCTGATTGATCTTATTAAGGTCCAGCGCCCTTTCGTTATCGCCAGGGGCAAGGTCCATAAAGATGATTTCACCATGAGTCCTCTTCTTCAGCTTGAGCATCGCGCCTATAGTTTCCAGCCGCTTATCTGGTACCTTGATCACTCCGAGGTGAGGCTTGCCTTCATCTGCATGTGGCCCGGTGTGGGCTTTTAGACCGGTCAAGGCGTTAAAAATAGTGGTTTTGCCTGAGCCCGGGAAGCCAACGATACCTACCTTCATTTAAGCCCTAGTCTCAGTTCAGAGTTTCGTGTTTCGAGTTAACCGGAAGCCTAAAGCGCAACAGACTGCCCTTCGACTGGCTCAGGGCGAACGGAGGAAGTAATGAAGTCGTTTGGTTCGATGAACTCACCACAGGGACAATTATCCGTTCATGCTGAGCTCGTCGAAGCATGAAAACACTTTTTCGACAGCTCGGCAACAGGCAGCAAGTTTCAAATTTTTGAGTTGCGAGTTTTGAGTTAAACCCGTAACCCAAAACCCGGAACCCGAAACCAAAACAGAGGGGGTGGCCGAAAAATCGAGAATGAGCTATGAAGGAAACGAAACTCATTTGGACAGAAAGGAGCGCAGTCATGAAGGTTACGGTGGATCGGGCGAAATGTGAGGGCTATGGTAAATGCGTTGAGGCAGCGCCAAAGGTTTTTAAACTGGATGAGAAGTTTATATCGGTGGTGATCGACCCCAAGGGCGACACGGATCAGAGGATCCTGCTGGCAGCAAAGATCTGTCCTACCAAGGCGATTATCCTAGAGGAGGAAGAGACCGGGAAGAGGATTTTTCCCATACCTTGAAAAGATTCCGCCATGGTCTCAGCCCAATACGTCATTATAGGCGCGGGGTTCGCCGGTGCGGCCACGGCTTATCACCTAACGCGTCGCGGTGTCAGGGACATCGTAGTCCTGGAACAGGAAGGCATGGCCGGTGTCCATTCCTCCGGGCGCAATGCGTCGATGGTGAGGCAGGTAGTGCCGGAATCTGCGATCATGCAGTTGGCGGGAAAAGGGGCAGCATTTTTGCGTAACCTCCCATCTGATTGGCCAGTCGCGGTTAGCTTTGAGCAGAACGGTTCTCTCCTGTTGGGGTGCGGAGAGGGATGGAGAAAACTATGTCGCGACGCTGAGCTGGCGCGGGATAGCGGAATAGAGGCAGAGGTTTGGTCGCCGGCCAAGGCCAGGGAACGTGTTTCGATTCTCAAGAACGCAACTTTCGACGGGGCGATATGGTGTCCGACAGACGGAGTAGTGGACGTTCATGCGCTTCTCTCAGGTTATCTTAGGATGTCTGAGTCCTTGGGAGCGCAGGTGCGCCACGGCTCTCTCGTGCGTGGGTTTAAGATCAGTGGAGGCCGCATTGCCGGAGTCGTCACGGAAAGAGGGTTTCTCGAAGCGGGCACAGTCATCAATGCCGCTGGCCCTTGGGGCAGAGCTATTGGAGCACTGGCGGGCGCTGTGGATGTTCCGCTCCGTCCTTGCCGGCGACATCTTTTCTTCACCGCACCTCTGCCGTGGGTGGATCGCAAATGGCCGTTTGTCTGGCACACTAGTCATGATATCTATTTCAGGCCTGAGGCCGGTGGGTTGCTCCTCTGCCCTTGCGATCAGGATGAGATGCCTCCTGGTATTCCTCCCACGGATGTTGCCGTTCTGGAACTTTTGGCTGACAAAATCAGGCATTTTTTTCCTGAGTTGGGCGACATTGCTATCAGGAGTAGCCTGGCTGGGTTGAGGACCCTGGCACCTGATGGCCGCTTTGTCATCGGTTGGGATCCTAAAATCGAGGGGTTTTTCTGGGTTGCTGGCCTTGGCGGACACGGCGTCACGACCAGTTCTCCCGTTGGCGACCTGGCTGCAAGCCTGATTCTTGGAGAGAGAAGCGGGGCAGAGGAATTCTCTCCAGGGAGGTTTGTGGTATAGTCGGACTGACTGTTGAAAAGACGCTTTACAAAGGAGTATCCATGTCGATGAAAATTCAGTTGGGTGAGAAGATGTCATCCACGGACGCAAAAAGATTCGCCACAGCCGAGGAGAACTGAGCAAACTCATGTCAGTGAGTGACATTATCGATTACTCTTTTCTGAAAGGAACACAATAAGAAGGTCAAGGAAAGGCAAAAGTAATAAGAAAAAAGGGAGATTGGGCTATGGTCATGGCGCGGAAAGAGGATCACCTGCGGATGCGCATGGAACACATCCGCTTCGGCAAGGAGGAGCTAGAGCGGCGGCGGAAGTCTCCTGTATTAGTGAAGGCAGAGGAGATAGAGAGCCAGCTTGGGGAGCACAACCATGTCTATATTGTAGACCCGAGACTAGGCTTCAATCAGAGAACCTTCCGTTTTTGGATCAATCGCCGATCCGTAGGGGAGGAGATGGAATTCAGCGGTTGGAAGTTGGGACACCGGCATACGGTTGAGGCTGTAATCTATATTCTCAAGGGGCACGGCCACAGCGTAATCGACGGTATCAAGTATCCATGGGAAGCTGGCGATTTGATCTGCGTTCCGGTGTTTGCCTGGCACATGCACCGAAACGAGAGTGGCGATGAACTTCTCTATCTGGCGGCTACAACAGGCCCGTTCTCGATGGCCATGGGCATCGCGATCTACGAGGAAGAGAAATATCCTGAGTATTGGATCTTTGCTCAAAAAGGAGAGGAGGCGATGAAGACCCTGATCCCGGGAGGGGCCGAGGTCCCACCGGGAGGGCGGGTCCGATTTGATTCGAGCCAGTGGATGCCTGAGAAGAGAGGCAACGGGGGCGAGCCAACACCGGCAGAGATTTACTATGAACAGTTGGCCTATGCGGAGCAGGAAGAGAAGCGCAGGCGAGCTGGGAGGGTCCTGGTCAAGGGGAAGGAGCTCCAATTTGGTTCCACGCCGATGGGAAGGGTAGCTTATGCTGTGGAGCCTCGCCTGGGCTACCATGTGAAGCTCCTGGGCACCGTTCTGGCAGAGATCCCTGGCGGGAAACGGTCGGGGGCGCATCGCCACATCTACGAAGAGACCAACTATATCCTCTCCGGGGAGGGCTATAGTATTATCGAAGATCAAAGGTATGAGTGGAAAAGAGGGGATACCCTAGTGATCCCGGTCTTTGCCTGGCATCAGCACTTCAATACGGGGCGGGAGACGGCTCGCTTTTTAGTCCACTCCAACCGTGTGGCAATGGAGAGCACAGGTTATATCCATACTCAACAGGGGGAGCCCGCGGACTACTAAGTCATGCTCGTTACTCGTGCTCGTGTTGGTGCCCATCCGATCACGAACACGAATCACGAACACGTCCTTAAGTTATGCACCACCACGACCACGATCATGATGAAGGCGTCGATCCCCACGCCCATCTCACCAGCGTGGGAATCGACATCGGCTCTTCCACCTCTCATCTTATGTTCTCGCAGTTGCTGGTCGGTTATCCTTCCCTGCATCGGCGCCGACCGGAGGTCTTGGAGCGCAAGGTGATCGGGCGCTCGCCTATTCTCCTGACGCCCTTTTCGGGGGATTGGAATATTGAGGCAGGGCCGTTGAAAGTACTAGTCGATTCCACCTTTCGCACCGCGGGGCTGAGCCGCGAAGAGATCGACACGGGCGCCGTGATCATCACAGGCGAAGCGTCTCGAAGGGAAAATGCAAGACGGATTGCCGAGCTCTTCTCTGACCAAGCGGGCCGGTTCGTTTGCGCGACCGCCGGGCCAAGGCTGGAGACTGTGCTGGCAGCCCACGGCTCAGGCGCTGTCGCGCGGAGCCGAGAAGAGGGTTCGACGCTCCTCAATGTCGACCTCGGCGGCGGGACAACGAAAGTGAGTTTTATCAACAGAGGAAAGGTCCAGGAAACAACCGCCCTCAATATCGGAGCTAGGCTGATCGCCTATGACGAGAAGGGCACTTTGGTTCGACTGGAAAGAGCGGGGGAACAGTTTCTTAAGGAGCTCGGATACGGGCTCAAGATAGGAGAGACGATCGGAGAGGAAATCCTGAAGCTTTTGGCTTCCAGGATGGCGCGGCTCCTTTTTGATATACTTGCCGGAGAAGAGCCGCCATGGAGCGATCTCTTTATTACTCCACGGATTGAGAAGCCCCCTCAAGTCGACGGTATTGTTTTTTCCGGTGGCGTTTCGGAGTATGTCTACGGGCGTGAGAAGGCCGCGTTTGGTGATTTGGGCCCTCTTCTTGGCAGAGAGGTGAGGGATCAGGCGAAGAAGAGGGGATACCGTATCCTCGATTCCAGTGAAGGAATACGCGCCACGGTCATCGGCGCCTCGCAGTATTCGGTCCAGTTAAGCGGAGAGACAATTTTTATCCCAGAGCCAGCAGACCTTCCGCTGCGCAACTTGAGAATTTTCGTTGCCCAGGTGAGTTGGGCCCCTCCGGTCGCTGAGGGGGGTAAAAAGGCTATTAGGGATACTCTGTCAGGACTCGACCCGGAGGTTCGGGAGACACCTTTTGCGCTGGCTTTCTCTTCTCCGCCTTTTTTGGGTTACGGGGCCGCGCAGGAGTTGGCGAAAGGAATCCGTGAGGCGCTTTTGTCCTTACCGCCGAGAGATCGTCCCCGGATGCTCGTCTTCGAACAAAACGTCGGTCGCGTGGTTGGAGAGATGCTTGCACCCGAGCTGACTATTCCATGTGTCGATGAAGTCTCTCTCTCGGAGCTAGACTTCATCGATGTTGGCACGGTGGTCGAGGGAGAGGGTTACGTACCAGTGGTGGTTAAAAGCTTGGCCTTTGGGAGTTGAGATAAAAGTGGGGCTCTTACACAATCGAGATCAACACCCTGGAGGCGGCCTTGTATCACAAGCACATAGCCTTCTTCAGGAAGCATCGCGTTTTTTCCTCTCCCATGTTGGCCGAGTTTCGTGCTAAAATAGACTTTCAAAGAGCCCACCTTAACACTTCAGGAGGTGAAGCAGGGTGAGAGAAATGGGACAGGGAATAAAAGGATTTACGCTTATCGAAATACTCGTTGTGGTTGCTATTGTCGGTATTCTGTCCGCAATTGCCATTCCTCAATTCTCGGAATACAGACGAAGGGCGGTGGATCAGCACATGGTAAGAGATCTCGAGAATGCGGCTGTTGCTATGGAAGCCTATTTTGCCGACACGTACGTTTACACCTCCGCTCTTGCTGACCTTACTGCCATAGGGTTACGGCAGACTCCAGGGGTGACTCTCACCATTACCGTTACGGGAAGCACCTATACCATGACCGCCAGCGAGTCCGGTGGGACCAAGGCCAGTTACTCCTATGACAGCGCTACTGGCGCCATTAACTGATTGGCTATCTTATCTGGGAGTTCTGAGAAGAAATATTTGTCCTGTGACATGCTTTGTCGGCTCTGAAAGGAGATAGCGGATCAGGCCGACGATTTCCTCTTTCTTAGTCAATCCACCCATCAGGGGCGGAACGGCCTCTCGTTTTTTCCATTCCTCGGCCGAGGAGCCGGCCCTGGCCATTGGGGTATCCGTAGCCCCCGGGGCAATGGCGTTGACTAGAACGTTATAGGGTGCCAGCTCCTGTGCTAGTGATTTGGTGAAGGCTATGACTCCTGCCTTGGAGGCTGCATAGTGGGCAGCCCGCGGCTGTCCCGCAATCCCTCGGCCCGAGGCAACATTTATAATGCGTCCCTCTTTCCTTTGAACCATGTGGCGGGCGACGGCCTGGGAGCAGAGAAAGGTCCCCTTCAAGTTGATTCGAAGAACCCTATCCCACTCCTCCTCGGGCATTTCCTCCACCGGGATGCGGGACATCACGCCTGCCCCGTTGATCAAGAAATCGATTTGGGGATAGCGTTGCAGGCTCTTTTGCACCATGCTGGTGACACTCGCCTTGTCCCCCACATCTACTTTCAGGACGATAGCTTCCCCGCCTTCTTTACGGATCTCGTCAGCCAGTGCTCCGCCCGCCTCCTCTACGAAGTCAGCGATGATCACCTTTAGCCCATCTTGTGCCAGAGCGCGGCAGATCGCCGATCCGATGCCTCCCGCGCCACCAGTAACAATCGCCACTTGCGCCATAGGGTTTCTCCTCTCCTTTTTTAATGGGATATCTACCTCAGTAGCAGCGCCCTTTACAAGAAGGGGTCGTATTGGGAGGTTGCGTGGACACCAACCAGCGCTTTCGCTAAATTATTCCAACCACCCCAGCCAATGAGAACTCTGAGACAAAAGAAAGCTAGGAAGGATGTTAAGCCCTGTTTCGACAGGAGCTCCTTTTTTGTAACGGCAGAGTAGTAGACTCTCTTCTCTGCATTCTCTAGATAGGCGCGGTAGACCCGGCGGTTAATATAAGCTATGAGGATATCCGTATCGACTAAGAGTTGATTCTCTCCCACCTACGGATTTCCTCAAGGAATTCCTTATAGGTATGATATGCAGGTAGAACCTTCAAGTCAATTATTCCCAAAGCGGCGGCAGCTCTGTTTGAGCCCTTTTGTGCCCGCCACTGATGCTTCCAGGGCTGTCACTTGTCGACGAATAGAAAGGTCTTGAGAATTTTTGCTAAGAACTTCCGGGAAAGGCGGAGATCCAGTGTCGGCTGAAGAAGCGAAAGAGATTTGTCACCAGGCGCCAGGCCATTAAGAGGCAAAGGCCGGTCCAAACGCCGAGAAGTCCGAAATCCCACTGAAGTGATATCCAGGCGACGGGGATAAAAATACCCAAGCCCCCGATCAGCATTGCCCACATGAGGAAGCGCGTATCGTTTGCGCCGATGAGAAAGCCGTCCAAAACGTAGACAATGCCGTTTAAAGGCTGAAATAGTGCGAGGAAGAGAAAGATCCCGCCGCTAAGAGTCCAGACCACCCCAGGGTTCTTCGTGAATAAAGCGATCATCGGCTGCTTCATCCAAAGATATCCGACAGCGAAGACGAGCCCGGCTGTGAGACCGCAGAGAATAAGAATCTTGCCCATCCGATACGCCTTGTCAGCAAGATTGCCCCCCAGATATTTCGCTACAAGCACCTGTCCGGCAACCGCTAGACCATCGATTGCATCGGAGCACAAAAGCCAGAGCTGAAATGCGATTTCGTGGCTGGAGAGGGGGCCTGTACCCATTCGCCCTACGGTCGCTGTGGCAAAGACGAGCGAAAAGCGAAGGGCGCCGGTTCTGATTGCAAGGTCCCGACCGATGAGAAAAAGGGGGGTGATTCTGCGGCGGGTAAATCTCCAGTGTGTTAGCCCATAACGAGAGGTGTAGGAGGAGGAAAATAGCAGAGTCAAGCAAATGACACCTCCGATCACTTGCGCTGCGAGGGCAGCAACTGCCGCTCCTTGTAGCCCCATAGCAGGAAAGCCGAACTCTCCATAGATCAAGACATAGTCAAGAATCAGGTTGAGACCGTTGACGGCGAAGGCAATAACCATCGGGGTCCTAGTGTTTTGAATGCCGCGCAAAAAACCCACAGTGACATAGAAGAAAAAAGTGAATGGCGTCCCGGCGATGCGAATTCGAAAGTAGGTAGTCCCATCGACCAAGACTTCTTCCCTGGCGCCCATCCACGCGTATAGATAAGGGGCAAAGAGGATGCCCAAAGATAAAACGGCCATCCCCCCGACCATGGCGAGAAAAAGCGCGTGCAGGCATACCTCTCCGCATTCCTCTTGTTCGTTTGCCCCATGGTGGTAGCCTACTAAGGTAGTTGTGCCAAAGACTAGGAAAGTGAAGATCCAATAAATTCCTCCAATCAGGGCAGAGCCAATGGCCTTGGCGGCTAAAGGCTCCACTCCTAGGCGGCCGATCATTGCGGTATCGGCGAGGCTCAAGATGGGTTCGCTGGCGATGGCCAGCATAGCGGGGATGGCCAGATCGAGGATTTCTCGCGTCTGAGAAGAGGAGGCCGGCGCCTCCCTGTTGTCAGGAGTTGCCCCAGCTTCCACTGCGAGATTGGAGTCGGATGTCGCCGGAAGCGACCATGCGGCCGAATTTTTTCCTCAGCCAGCGTTTAAAGAGGGTGCGAGTAGATGGGACAAGGAGAAAGAGCGCTATTATGTCTGTAAGGACGCCTGGGGTGAGGAGCAAGACCCCAGCGGCAAAGATGAGTAGCCCATCGACCATCTCCTCCGCAGGGACTGCGCCCTGGGATAGGGTATCAGCTATCTGCCGCATGGTCCTGAGTCCTTCCAAGCGGATCAACACCGCTCCCAGAAACCCGGTGGCGAGCAGAAGAAGGATCGTATTCAGGGCTCCCAGGTAGCTTCCAATCTTGATCAGAAAGTAGAGTTCTACCAGGGGAACGATGGTGAAGAGAAGAAAGAGACGGGCAACCATCAGTGTTAACCGAGCCTCCGCGCCGCGCCAGGGGCTGTTTTCCAGGGGAAGATCTCTGGATGGATGACCTGGGCAAGGATCTCCAGCCCGTCAACTAATCGAGGGCCGGAGCGATTGAAATAGGCATGGCCGTTGGCGGCAAAGACTCTTTGCTGCTTGACCGCAGGTAATTCATTCCATCCCGGAAGTCTCTGAAGGAGATGAAACTCTTTAAGCGTCCGTTCAACGTCAAAGCCGCACGGCATGAGCACGATCACTTCAGGCGCAAACTCCACAACTCTGTTCCAGTCGGTCTTCATGGAGGGCACCCCTTTTTTGGCCAGCCCGTCTGTTCCTCCGGCTAGCTCCACCATTTCAGGCACCCAGTGACCGGCGCTGTAGATCGGGTCCAACCATTCCAAGCAGGCGACCCGGGGTCGAAGATCGGAGCTTGACGCCTTTTCTCTGACTCGATCTATTCGCCCCCTGAGAC
>JBOHVJ010000214.1:0-2680 GCA_050735075.1 Binatia bacterium | reverse complement strand
CAGTAGCTGTAGTGCTCCAGGGCGGAGATCATTACAGCCTCGCTATCGTCCCAGCCAGGAAGCTGTTGACCCTGCATGGCTTATCCCACTAGACGAGTGAGCGTGACTTTTTCGGGGAGGTTTTTGTCGTTCACCACTACGGTGTAGTCTGTGAACTTTCTTGGAGCCTTAACCACATCTTTCTGAGCAACATGGATGCGGTCGAATAGAGTGTGAGCTGAGGCATTTCCAACTGAGTCCTCGTGCGTAAAGACGTATAGTCCCCGAATCGTCATAAATCCCCGGCTGGCTGATCGGTCAAGATCCCACATCCGCTGAAGAGCCTCCCAGAAGATGGCCAGATCATCGGTGGCAAGTCCGGTGTCTTTGGCAAAATGAGGGTTGACAAAGCCGAAGCTTCTGTAGAGCCCGTAAGGCAACAGCGCCTTCCGCCCCATCTCTGTTGTTTTCCCCCCTTCACCCTCACCATCGTCTCCTTCTACAACGCTTGCGTCCTGAGGCCTAGTCACAGCAATCCTGGTGATAGAGAGATCCAGGGGTACAACGGGATCTATAGAACGGGCGAAGGTCATCTGGACTGGCCCCCGCACTTGGCCGCAATTAACGTCGGTGGTCATGACAGCTCCAAACAGGCGAATGTCATAGAAGTTCTTGCACATCCACCCCCTGGTCTTTTGCACGTCTTCCCGCTTCTGTTTGCTACCTGTGGACTTGATCTTAAGATCGTCATAAGCCCGCTGGTGGAGGTCGTTGAGGGCGATCCCTTTATTCTGGACGTATATCTTCGTCGAAGACTGTTCGCCGCGGGTCACATCTACCCAATTGCGAACCTTTCGCTTGAGGCAGACGTCGGTCACGAGACCCTGCATAGTCTCGGGGTCCACGCGGGGAAGATTGCCAGCGTCTGGATCACCGTTCGGATTGCCGTCGGAGACATCAAAGAGAAGAACGAAATCGTGGCGACGAGCATGATCGGTGTAAATTGCTTTGGACATAACTGATTCCTCCTTTGAGTCGCTTTGTTATCTAGCTTTCTCACTACTGGGAGCGCTTTTCCCCTTCTCCTCAGCCGATTGCTTGCGCGCAATAGCAGCGGACCTGTCAGCCGCTCGCTGGTGGTAATAGCCCAAGCCAAAAAGACCTTGCTCTTGCAGCGTGAGAACACGCGGGTAACCACTTGCAGCGTCAATCCCGTCGAGGATTTCCTCAAGTCGTTTCTGCAGATTGGTATGGGCACCAGGACTTTCCTTGCGCAGTTTAGTAAGGTGATTCTGACCGCCACGCAAGAGATGGCCGAAAACGGAAGCCGGGGCGGAAGAGGCCGTGCCGTAAAACCGGTCAACGAGGGTCGCCTTTGGTCTTACTGCTTGATACTGGATTGCCTCCAAGACGGCTAAGAGGCGGCCACAAAGGTAGGCCGTATTTCGGTTTCCAACGTCGAGACTTGCCATAACCTCCTCCTGTGTGAATTCAGGTTGCTGTGTGAGCAAAACCATTTTGATCAATGCTGCTCGATTGCGAGTGATGCCGCCTTCGGCCCGATTGCGCTTGACCGCTTGGAACAGCAGCCACAGGGGGAGCGGTCCGCCATTGAGGGCTACATGCAAAAGAACTTTCGGGACCTGCGGGGGCAAATCCCGGTTCGCGTCGCGGACTGTCGAGGCAGCTAAGGCATACAGGCCATACGGGTGACCCACTGTGCCATCCCGCTCCACAATTGTCTGCAGAGCAAAATATCGGGCAAGATTGCGCCGAACCTCCTGAATCGGGGTATCTATCCAGTCCCGCACCACCACACGACCACCGCTTGCCGAAAAGGCAGTGGCATAGAAGGGAGTCGTATCAATATGTGTGGCCGCCTGCCTGCCGCTGAAGGCTGAATCAATCAACGCGCGCACCTCGTCGGGTTCAGGCTTGGAGAGCAGGGAAGCAATAGAAAAATCTCGCTCTTCTTTTGTCCAGAAGATGTAGACGAGAGGTCCCACGGTGATGTGAGAGGTTGCACCTTCAATGAGCGCATTGGCAGCCTTCGTGAACCGTTCGCCGCAGTCCTCACAGGTTGGGGCAATCAATGATGCCTGTAACCCATAAGACTCGAACGCTGTAGCGTTCGCTGATATCAATGCCATCCCAGAGGTTTGACCACCTGGGATACGCTTGATTTTGAACTGATGGCGTTTGACCGGCTGCCTCAATTGCCCGCAGATTAGACACTCCATTAGGTCTTCGGTTGTGGCAGGGTGTTCGTCATCCGTTCCACCCGCGACTGAAGCCCAATAGTTCTGAACTGACTTCAAATGGATTGGTAGGACACCATCGACACGGAAGGTTAAGTTGTCTCCCGGATTGAAGCCGTCTGGTAGCCGAAGGCTGGAACGCTTCATTTCCTCCATGAACTTCAGGACAGCGTTCACCGCAGGCTCGTTTATAGCCGTTGCACAGGCTCGGATCTGCTCGATAAACGCCCGATGACATTCGTCAACACGGTCCTGTTTGTCCTCCTCACGCGCGAGCCCCAGGACATACTCTCCGGTATCTGCCAACAACTTAGCTCTTATCCCAGAAGATCTGCCGATATGCGGAGTATCAAATGGTTTCCCTCTCTCTTTCCTGCCCTCTTTCCCCTCAGTCGTTGGAACGAAATTAAGAAACTTGCCCGTTTTGTTGAGGTCAATAAGCC
>JBOHVJ010000213.1:0-2425 GCA_050735075.1 Binatia bacterium | reverse complement strand
ATCCGGACCAAATGCTCCACCGGCCTGTTGACTCTGCCCGTCATCGCGTCTCCAGTTACCATAACTCCTCGGCCCTTCTTTCTGACTGCGAAGTTATCGGTTCCTTTCCAGACGCCCATCCCTTATATGGAGCACTTTATCTGCCATCTGAGCCAATTGTTCGGCATGGGTCACGACTAAAACCGTACGTTCCTTTGAGATCTCTTTGAGCAGCTGATAGATCACCTGCCCTGAATTGGAGTCTAAGTTTCCCGTGGGTTCATCTGCCAAGACGAGTGGAGGATCATTAGCCAGGGCCCTTGCGATCGCCACGCGCTGCATCTCCCCGCCGCTCAGTTCGTTTGGTCGGTGGGTGAGCCGATGTCCCAGTCCAACTCGGTCGAGTAACGACTTCGCCCGCCGTATTCTTTCTCCCTTTGGGACGCGGTTAAATTCCATCGGCAGCATCACGTTCTCCAAGGCCGTGAGATTAGGGATCAGATTGAAGGTCTGGAAGACGAAGCCTACAGTCTCACAACGAAACCGGGTGAGATCCCTTTCGGAAACGCCGTTCAAAACTTTCCCTGCTACGATGACCTCTCCTCGTGTTGGCCGATCCATTGCCCCGATCATGTGCAGGAGCGTCGATTTTCCACTCCCACTCGGGCCAACGATGGCCACCATGCCTTTCTCCGGGACCTCGAGGTTGATCCCGTCGATGGCCTTCACGATCTCGCTCCCCTTGTTGTAGTGCTTCGCTACGTCTTTTAGCTCGATTAAAGCCTTCTTCTCACTCATGCCTTATCGCCTCCAAAGGAGAGAGCCTGATGACCTGCCACAGGCCATAGGCGCTCCCGACCGTTGAGGAAAGGGCTGCGGCGAGAAGCGCAGCTCCAAGAACCGATGCTGAGATCTCATTGCTGGCGCCGAGGCTGTCGAAAAGCGCCCCGTAATGGCTTGGAAGGAAAGGGCCGATGCCGAGCGCGAAGGATCGTCCCATAATTGCATTGCCGACGATCCTATAGAAGATAAGTCCAAGCAGACCACCAAGGATCGTCAGCGCTATGGCCTCGGTAAGAAACTGAAGAGCCAGGCCGCCGTTGCCTGCGCCGATCGCCTTTAACGTTCCGATCTCTTTTGCGCGCTCCCGTACCTGGAGGAGCATCACAAAGAAGATGACGATGATCATCAAGGCCAGGGCGAGAAGGCCTCCGACCGCAGTGAGACGGATAACGGTCCGGCTGGTGGTCGCCATAAAATCAGCCGCCGCTGTGGGCGCTAGTATATCGGCCACGTCGTCTACAACCTCTTTAAGCCTCTTCGTCACGAAGGCGACATTGTCGGAGGAGTCCACCCTGACGAAGAGCCAGGACACGCCTTGGTCGATTCTATAGATATCGCGGAAGGTATCGAGCGGCATAAAGAGCTGGAGATCCCCAAAGACATAGCCGCTCGCATAGATGCCTATGATCTTCAGCTCCCGCTTGGGCCGATTCATAGGGAAGATCACGGGATGAGAGCGCGTGGGGTCTACGATGAGCTTTGCCCTAGCGGCTTCCACATCTTCAGGCGTGATCCCGGCCCACTTAGCGTAGCCCTGTCCGATGATCGCGACGTCCTTTCCCCGGTCCTGCGCGGTAAAGTCTCGTCCGGCGATGATCCTCGGATTCCCGGCCTCCCCGTGGGACTCAAGGCGCTTCACGGCGCCGGGTTCGAGGCCCACATGCATGACGAAATTGGGCTCAGTAATCGGTGCCATCGCAAGCAGATACGGATCGACGTGCGTGACATGCTCAATCGCCCCCACCTTCTCCAGCACGTCATGGGGCAGGATCCGGTCTTGTCCCACCATGTTCACGTGGCCCATCGACCCTCGCGCCCGAAGCTGGAGCAGGGTATTCACATCGCGCTTTAGGACCTCGCTCTGGTTTTTCATCGCGTCGCCGATGGCGGTGACGACGAGAAGCAGAAAAAAAGGAATGGCGATCAAAACGACCACAAGGGCGAGTCGTACCTTGCTGCGCAAGAGATTCCGCAATCCGAGAAGAGCCATTCTCATCATAACCTCTTTAAGTGCTCTTCATCGCCTGAACCGGACTCAGCCGGACTCCTTTCACAACCGGGTAGAGGCTCCCGATTGCGCCAAGGGCAAATCCTCCGAGAATGATCAAAAGAAACGTGTTTTGATCTAGCGCCACGGAGAGGCCGAGAGCCCGCTTAAGGAGATCGCTTGAGAAAGCAGCCACGGCCATCGCGCCCAGCGCGGCCATGAAGATCAGCGAGGCGATCTCGGCCAAGAACTGCTTTACGATCTCCAGGTTCGAAGCGCCAAGCGCCTTCAGAGTCCCGATCTCCCGAATTCTTTCCCTGGTTGCGACGGCCATGACAAAGACAACAAGGACGCCTCCGAGCAAAAAGAGAAGAAGGGAGCCGTAGAAGGTCGTCG
>JBOHVJ010000212.1:0-12232 GCA_050735075.1 Binatia bacterium | reverse complement strand
ATCAGAAAGAGAATAAATAAATAGGATGCAAGCAAGCAAAATAAAGGATATGCAGGCCAGAAGCGAAAGTTGGAATGTGCGGCTGGTAGCGCACCATGATCTCAATGGTCATGGGGACGGCATGCAGCTTCTTAAGGTTGGCCGGTACGTGTATGTAGCCCACTTAGGAACCTCACCGATGGCGCTGACAATCGTAGATGCCGCAGATCCCACAGAGCCACGGGTGGTGCGTCAAATGCCACACCCCGCAAATACCCATGCCCATAAGGTCCAGATTGCCGGAGATATCCTGATCCAAAATCAGGAACTCCCTTACTTTGGGGGCAAGAGGGATCCCAATGCCCCTCACGAAGCCGGAATCAGGGTTTATGAAATTTCCAATCCTACGGACCCGCGCGAGATTGGCCATCTACGAGTTCCCGGGAAAGGCGTGCACCGGATGTGGTTCTCGGATGGGAAATACGCTCATGTGGCTTCCACCATGACCGGATTTAAAGAACGGGTCTACCTCATTGCTGATCTCTCCGATCCATCGAATCCCAGGCAGGCTGGACTCTGGTGGATCCCTGGAACATGCGAAGAAGAAAATCAGCCGCCGGGTTGGATCCCTTTTCCCGGAGAGCATTTTTATGTCCACGGAATTATTCCCCACGGAAACCGGGCCTACGTAGCCATGGTTGATGCCGGGATGGCGATTCTTGACATCTCCGATATCAGCTCCCCCAGGTTTATCAGTCGACTCGACTGGGGACCCCCTTACGGCGGTTATACCCATACTACCCTACCGCTGCCCGGAAGGGGTTTGCTGGTAGCTACCGACGAGTCAGTCAAGAACAACTGCCAGGAAGGGGAAAAGCGAGTCTGGGTGGTCGATATCCGCCAGGAAAAGAATCCTATCACGATCAGCACCTTTCCGGTGCCACAGGGAGATTTTTGCAAACGAGGTCTACGCTTTGGCCCGCATAATGTGCATGAGAACAGGCCCGGATCATTCCAAAGCGAAAATCTCATCTTCGTTACCTATTACAATGCCGGATTGAGGATCGTGGACCTGAGAAACCAGTATCGTCCGGAGGAGGTGGGATATTTTATTCCGCCACCGCCCGAAGGTCAGGAGGCCGCCATGTTTAACGATCTCTTCGTCGATACAGACGGCCTCATCTACGTGACCGATCGTATCCGAGGAGGGTTATACATCCTAGAGTACACAGGACCGACGATTAACTAACTAGACACAGATTATCAAACGGACAAAACATCCGTAAAGATTTGCTGGCGTAAAATGCGCCAGGTGAAGGGAGTGAAAAGCTGGATGGGAAAGAGAACACTGAATCCTCAAGGGCTCCCAATCCCTCGCGGGAGCTATCACCAGGTGGCGATTTCTGAGCCGGGGCGCATGGTTTTTATTGCCGGCCAAACCGCTTCAGATCCAGATGGCAACGTGATAGGAATCGGCGACATTCGCGCCCAAACGCGGTACGTATTGGAAAAGATCCGGCGAGCTGTTGAGGCAGCCGGAGGTGCGATGAAGGACGTTGTATCTATGACGGTATTTACGACCGATGCGCGGTATCACCCTGCCGTCAATGAAGTCCGACGGGAAGTATTGGAATCCGATTTTCCCGTTAGCACTATGGTCCAGGTAGTTGCTTTGGCGCGGCCCGAGTTGCTATTGGAGATCAATGCGATGGCAGTCATTCCCGAAGCCTCGTTGAAGGTCGTCTAATCGAGGGTTACAACGACGCAACGACCGTTGAACTTAGCAGGAGGTGAACTATGAAAGGGTTTTACTTATTGGCGGTTAGTCTAGTAACGTTATTCACCTTGTTAGGATGGGCCCACCAGTCGCCGGCTGCCCCCATAGACGACCTCATAGCCGCGGCCAAGAAGGAAGGGACCATAGAATTCTACGCCCCTTCTACTTTAACTCCGAAGGGTGCTCAAGCCTTAGGCAATGCATTCAATAAGAGGTACGGTCTTAACATCGCCCTGCAATACAGCCCTTCAGGAAACATGACCAGGGATATCGGTAAGGTGGTAGGACAGGCAGCCACAGGCGTAGCCCCGGAGTGGGACATAATGCTGGTCACCGATGCTCACCACGCGACGTTGTGGCTTAAGAAACAGCTCCAGACGTTTGACTACAGGAAGCTGGGCGTTGATCCAAGAAGTGTCCACTATGACAATGGCGCGGTCTCCTTCGCCCACCAGTTCGTACTACCTGCCTACAATAAAAAGGCACTGCCCGCCAAGGACATCCCCAAAAGCTGGGAGGATCTTCTGGATCCCAAATGGAAAGGGGGCAAGCTGGGCATCTCGACCGCAACTCACCACCTGTCCCGTCTAGCGGTCGGAGCCTGGGGCGAGGAGAAAGGCACGAAGTACGTGAAGGGACTGGCCGCGCAAGAGTTGAGTCTTGGAAGACTCGGAGAGGTCGCCACGCGCCTGGAGCTAGGCGAAATCCTTGTCGCTGTTAGCCTCACCGATAGCCACATCCACTCAGCCGAAGTGAAGGGTTCCCCCATTGCCTTCGCGGAGGGGATTGAACCGGTTATCTCGCCTGCATACCATGCCGGTGTACCCAAAGGAGCCCGCCATCCTAACGTGGCGCACCTCTTCGCTCTTTTCCTCATAACTCCAGAGGCGCAGCAGATCTTTGAAAAGTACACGGGTCACACCTCGGCATTCATTTCCGGAACTAAGGCCCACAAGTACGCCCAGGGGAAAAAGGTATTGTATATGACCCAAGATCAAGCCGACAAGATAGACAAGCTCGCCAGGCAATATGGCAAGATGCTCGGCTTTGGAGGATGAAGAAGCCGATCCAGACGACACTTGTCATGAGGAGAGAAAAGGGCTTGAGGTAAAAGAGGGTTATGAAATCAATGGAAGCCTACGTCGGCCGGGTCGGATTCCTAGGCCGATTAGTCGATTTGAAGCCTGACGGCAACAGCTTGTTTGCTTTGGCATTGTTGGCCTTTCTCATCCTTCTGATTGGGGCCCCGGTCGCAATGGTGATTCTCATGAGCCTACGCACGGGCTTTCCGGGAGAAGGAGGACCGCTCACTCTGGCCAATTTCATTGAGGCCTATTCAGAGCCAGCCACTTACCAGGTCTTGATTAACACCCTGGCATTTTCTGTGGGGGCCGTGGCTGTGGCCCTCCTCTTTGCCGTCCCCTTAGTCTGGCTGCTCATGCGCACCGACATTCCTTTTAAGAAGACCTTCTACGTTCTGCTGACGGTTGGGATCTTGATTCCAGTGTTTCTCCGCACTATCGCCTGGATTCTACTGCTGAGCCCGAGAATCGGGCTGCTCAATCAATGGCTCCAACAAATCTTCGGGTTGGTTAAGCCGCCGCTAAGCCTCTACAACATTCCCGGCATGGCGTTCATTCAAGGGGTATCCTTTGTCCCCGGCGCGTTCTTTATGCTGGCGGCGGCGTACCGGTCCATGGATCCCGCCCTGGAGGAAGCGGCTTATACGGCTGGGGTCGGTAAGCTCAGAACTTTCTTTAAGATCAACATTCCCATCACACTACCGGCCATTGCCGCCGTCATGGTCTATCTTTTCATGACGGCCCTTGCAGTCTTCGAGGTACCTGCGATCATTGGGCTTCCCGCAAGAATCCTTGTTTTAAGTTCCCTGATTTATACCTCGACTACTCCCCCGACTGGCTTGCCATCCTATGGCATGGCAGGGGCCTACGGTGCTGTCATGCTTGTGGTCGGATTGATCTTAGCCTATTTCTACGTTCGCCTGGTAAAACAGGGCAAGAAATTCACCGTCATCACGGGGCGCGGCTACCGTCCAAAAGAAATCGCATTGGGACGGTGGAAGTGGCCGGCAATCGCATTCGTCCTGCTTTACCTTTCGATAGAGGTGTTCATCCCCTTCCTCGTGCTGCTCTGGACATCGTTTCTGCCTTACCTGCAGCTTCCATCCGCCGCTGCCTTGTCTACCATTACCCTGAAAAACTATCTGAACATCCCTGACTATGCCGGTGCTCGACCTTTTATCAATACGGCCATACTCATGTTCGGTGTGCCTACTGGCGCCATGGTTCTCAGCGTTCTTGTCTCGTGGGTGGTCATCAGAACTCAAGTGAGTTTTCGAGGGACACTCGATACCATGGCTTTCCTGCCTCATGCTATTCCGGGCATCCTTGTGGCAGTCGGCTTGGGATACCTAGGACTAGCCTACAGAGAGATCTTCCCCCTTTACGGCACCATCCTTATCATCATGCTGGCTCACATGATCAACTGGATCGCCTATGGCACCCGGACCACCAATAGCGTCATGATCCAAGTGCACCGGGAACTGGAGGAGGCCGGGAAGGTCGCTGGGGCCTCGACTCCTCGAGTTCTTCTCCGTATCATCTTGCCTCTTATCGCTGCTGGTGTCTTCAACAGCTGGATCTGGATCGGCATGCTCTCCTATCGGGAGGTCACCATGGCCCTGACCCTATATACGCGCAACAGCGTTGTTGTTTCTACGGTTGTCTTCCAGTTCTGGGGAAGCGGATGGATCCCTGAGGTATCCGCACTGGGAGTGGTCTTAATAATCTTTGCAGTGATTGTTGTGGGATCGCTTCGGATCGCTCTTTCCAGGCTTGGGGAGATCGGCTCAGCGACCTGACATAATTGACTCGCGCGAAGGCTTCGGCCGTGAGCTCAGCCGAACGGCGCAAAGCATGTCCTGAGCGGAGTCGAAGGGGACGCCAAGGAAGAGGGGGAAAGAAGAACTCCGATAAACTGTCAAGCGCGCATGACGAATGATCTAAACCTCGTGTGCTTCGTGCTCTTCGTGGTGAGAGGATTTTAACCGCGAAGGACACGAAGGTCTCGAAGAATGTTGGAGATAAATTCTCACATTCGAAAGTGTAAGAATCTAAAATCGCAAATTGGAAAGGGTAACTCAACCTTGATTCGGATCAAGGCGCTTCGAAAGTCCTTCACAGCCCGTCATGGCAAGGTAGAAGCCCTTCGCGAGATAGACTTGGACGTCAGCGAGGGGGAGTTCTGCGTCCTGCTAGGCCCAAGCGGGTGTGGGAAGACCACTACGCTCCGCTGTGTGGCGGGCCTTGAAAAACCAGATAAAGGTGAGATTGAAATCGGCGGAACAGTGGTCAGCTCTCCGAACGCAGGTGTTTACATTCCTACAGAAAAGCGCGACATCGGCATGGTGTTTCAGTCCTATGCCATATGGCCGCACATGAATGTCTTCCAAAACGTCGCCTTTCCCCTAACCCAAGGAAAGAAGCGCGTCCCCAGGGACCTCGTGGCTAAGAAGGTGCGTGAAGTGCTTGGTCTAGTCCAACTGAACGGTTTGGAAGACCGCCCGGCCACGGATTTGAGTGGTGGTCAGCAGCAGCGGGTCGCCATGGCAAGAGCCATGGTGACCGAGCCCAAGATCCTGCTCATGGACGAACCACTGAGCAACTTGGACGCACGTTTGCGGGAGCAGATGCGGATCGAGCTTAAAAAAATTACCAGGTCTATTGGCGTGACCACCCTCTATGTGACCCATGACCAGGCCGAGGCCTTAAGTCTCGGCGACAGGGTCTGCGTAATGAATGAGGGAGAGATTTTACAGGTTGGCCCCCCTAACGATGTCTACTCCCATCCGGCGAGTCTCTTCGTCGCCCAGTTTGTGGGTGAGATGAATTTCATCACAGCCAAGGTCACAGGCTCAGGAGAGGTTGATTCGCCGCTTGGAAGGCTCCGTTGTCCCGTGCCTCCAGGCTGTCAGGCCGGCAAGCCGGTAACGCTTGGCATTCGGCCTGAACATCTTACTCTTTTCCATCCTCCTAATCAGAATTCAGAAGCTGTCGAGGGAAGAATTGTAACGAAAAACTACCTGGGGGATGCAGCCTTGCTCGAAGTTAATGTGAACGGCGTCAACCTCATGGTGAAGCTACCCGGCGACTCAGATTTCACGGTCGGGCAACAGGCCCTGATCGTTTTAAGGCCTGACCGCTGGCATGTCTATGCCGAATAGGTTGGAGCGTTAAAAGGTAATAGGCTATTAAAAAACGGGTCATGCTTCGACAAAACTCAGCATGAACGGAAAATTGTAAATGATTTGACGACTTTCTCCGTTCGCCCTGAGCCCGTCGAAGGGTGAACAAAGAGTTTTCAACATCAAGCTAAAAAGTTTAAATAAACGAAAGGAGAAAAAATATGAGGAAAGATCTACAGCCGAAGAACTTAAACGATCCGCGCCCAAGATATACTCAGGGCATTCTCACGGAGGGGGGGAGGATGCTGTTCATCGCCGGCCAAACGGCGGTGGATGAAAAAGGGAACGTCGTGGGCAAGGGAGATATCGAGGCGCAGGCAAAACAGGTTTTGGAAAACATGAAGAAAGTTTTGGAAGCCGGAGGTGGCTCCTTCGCGAACCTCGTTAAGACCACGACCTACATCACCGACATCACATACCGCGAAGGCCTCAACAAGGTGCGGCGTGAATACTATAAAGACGCGCCACCGACCAGCACACTCATCGTAGTAAAAGGTCTGGCAAACGCGGACTATCTGTTGGAGATCGAAGGGATTGCGGTGCTGTAGCAGATAGGACCGAGGACCGCGGACGGCGGACCGCCCGGTGGTCTCTCGTCTGCGTCATTCCTAAAATGCGGTCGGCGGTCTTCGGTCTGCGGTCATGTTATCAGAGATCGACCGAGAACCGGCGACGGCTGACCGGTTCAGCGCTTTGCGCATGGCGCTGAGCGCTTAGCGTTATCGATCGTCAGTCTTCGGTCTGCGATCATTCCTAAAATGAAAGTCGCTGTGATAGATGATTACCACCGCGCATTCGCCCGAGCCGATGCGATCAAACGGCTCCGTGAGAATGCCGAAGTGGTCATCTACGAAGAGCCTTTTCCTTCACAGGACGCCATGGTCGAGGCGCTTCGCGGGGTCGAGATCTTAATCGCCAATCGCGAGCGCACCAAGTTCACCGCCCAACTGCTCTCCCGGCTACCTGACCTCCGCCTCGTCTCGAACACAGGCTCGCACTTCTATCACGTCGATATAGACGCGTCGACGCGTCAGGGGATCACCCTCGCGAATGCGCCCGGGGGTTCTTCACCATCCGTTGCAGAACTCACAATCGGCCTGATTATCTCGCTTGTGCGGCGGATTGCGCAGAACGACGCTGCGATGCGTCGCGGCGAGTGGCCCATCGAGCTCTTCGGCTCGGTGGAAGGAAAGACCCTTGGGATCCTCGGCATGGGCAAGATTGGGACCCACGGAGCGAGAGCGGCTCGAGCGCTGCATATGGAGGTTGTGGCCTGGGGGCCTACCCTCACAGACGGGCGGGCGAGTCAGAACGGCGTACGTCGGCTCGAACTCGAGGACTTGATGCGTGTCTCAGACTTCGTTTCCATCCACCTCCCCCTCTCGGATCTCTCGCGCGGGCTGGTGAGCCGAGAGCGCATCGCGCTGATGAAGCCGACGGCGTATCTTGTGAACACGGCGCGGGCAGCGATCACCGACGAAGCTGCGCTCGTCGAAGCCTTGGCCGCGCGGCGCATCGCGGGAGCCGCGCTTGACGTCTTCATGGAGGAACCGCTTCCACTCAACTCGCCAATTCGCCGACTCGACAACGTGCTGCTCTCTCCACACGCTGGCTGGACCACACACGAGTCGTACGGACCGTGGGTGGAAATGACGGTGGAAAATGTGTTGGCTTACCTCGCAGGCAACCCCATCCGTGTGCACAACCCCGAGGCCCTGGAAAGCAGGAGGAAGCCTCGATGAGCAGCTTGACGCAAAAGAAGTGCATAACCTTAGGGGTCAGGTCTTGTATCTTGCTATCCGCCACCTGTCTTGATAGATTCGATGCGTCATAGCTCGTCCCCTCAGAGTGCAATTTGACGGTGCGATCTACCATGTGACCGGCCGGGGCAACGCCCGAGAGGACATCTTCGATGACGATGGCGATCGCCAAGCCTTCTTGAAGGTCCCGGGCAAGGTCGTTAGTTGACCCGGTGAGCCGGCTGGTAAACAGGCCTTGATACAAGAAACAAGACCTGACCCCTTGGGTTGTTTTTCCTGCGAGTGTGAAAGTGTCCAAGGGATTGCAGTCAGAACGAACACTACAACAGGAAACAGTATACTTTTGCCGGCTCTTTCCTTTGTCATGAGACCTCCTCAGATTGAAGGACTACTTGAAATATCCTTCCTTAACTAGCTGATCAATAAGGCTTGTATCAATAAACGCCACAGGGTCCGCAGAAGCGGCCTTGGGCGTCGTCCTTTTGATCGCATCCAGGGTGGTCCGCTGGCCTTCCACCTTGGGTCTGGGCGTCCGGTCTGCCCACTTCAAAAAGGCCTGATAGGCATACTCTGTGTCTTCACGATTGCTCCCGAGGAATTCGGTCAAATAGGTAACCGTTTTATCTTTCTGTTCGAAATAGACTTTCATGGCGTCAGCTATCGCTCTTACGAAGCGAAGTACCGTATCCCGGTTGCTACTAAGATAAGATCTTTGAACCCACTCGCCATTATTCTGCCAAGGAATCCCTAAATCTGGCAGCGAAATTAACGGGCGAAATCCACGCTTCTCCGCGATGCGGTCGAAAGGGGGCGCAAGGGGTCCAAATTGAACATCCCCTTTCTCCATCTGGGCTATGATATTTGCCGCATCCGGCCGAGCTATCTGGATCAGCTTAACGTCCCTTTCAGGATTAAGGCCCAACTTGGCCAGTGCGAATCTCAAGGCGACGTCTGGGATTGTACCGAAGGGAGCACCGATGTGACCCGTCTTGCCCTTGAGATCTTCGGGCTTCTTAATCTCCTTATGCACCATCACTGTGTAGGGGAAGACGTTGATCCATGAGGAAACCAGGACAAAAGGCGGAGATCCCTCTAGGCTGGCGGTGACAAAAGCGGCCGCGCCGGACCCGGTTGAGATTTGCATGCTCCCGCCGAGAATGGCTTGCACCGCTGCAGAGGTACTGGTCCGGATGATATTCACATCGAGGCCATGCTTCGCATATAGGTTTTCTTTCTGCGCAATAAAGAAGAGACTCGTCCCTGGATTGATTCCAGTCTGCCCCACGGTGATCTTAATATTCTGAGCGCTGACCTCAGGAGTGGGAAATATCCCGATCCCCAGGACGAGGACAGAGACGAGAAAAACTCCAAATATGATGGTGGACTTCATCGATTACCTCCTCCACAGAGTTGTTCGTGCTTCGACGGGCTCAGCACGAGCGGTTACTCAACACAGTCTGGCAATTTAGCCGTTCACCCTGAGCCCTTCGACTTTCCAGCCGTTCGTCCTGAGCGCGTCGAAGGAAACGGCTGGTTTGCTCAGGACAGGCTAGTCGAAGGGTGACCAGCGCGTTTTTTAACAGGCCGTCAAGGATTCTCACTTCGCCGGTTTCCACTTGTCCAGACGTCTCTCGACCGCTTTGAGCAATTCAGTCAGCCCCGCCCCCAAGCAAGCGATGATAACAATCGGGACAAACATGGCCGCGATCTGAAAGCGCTGGGCGGCCACAGAACTTAAGTACCCCAGGCCCATGGCGGCTCCATACTGCTCGGCCACCACGATATAGACCAGGGCTCGCCCCAAGGCCACCCGCATTCCCGAAACGATATAAGGAAGGGAGCCCGGGATCGAGACCTTGAGAAAGATGGTGCTGTCGCTGGCACCGAAGGAGCGCGACATCTTGATCAGATTGCTATCCGTATTGGCGATGCCGGTCATAGTATTAATGAGGACCGGGAACACCGCAGCCAAGAACGTCATGATGATCTTTGAGATCGCTCCCAGTCCAAAAAGCATGATGATAAGGGGAAGCAGAGCGATAAGCGGAGTCGCGTAGATTCCTGACAGAAGCGGATCGAGCGTCCTGCTGACCCCCTTGTACCAGCCCATGGGAACTCCCGCCAGGACCCCAACCACAACCGCCACCGCGAAACCGGCGGAAAAATTGGTCAGACTAAATATCATGTGATCCCATATGCTTCCACTGGCGAAGAGTTCGATTCCCTTCGCAACGACTTGACTGAACGGCGGGAAATAAAATGGGTTCAGGAGATGGGTGCGGCTCGCCAGCTCCCAGGCGAGAAAAAAAATAACGATCCCCAGCGTTCCCAGACCTCTCCCTGCAAAGTCGCGCAGCCATAAGGCGAGACGGCGCGCAGGGAGAAGCTCGACCCCTTCAGGGGAAATCGGAACTGAACGTGCCTCCCGATCTGGAGTGTGACTTTTTGTCGCTGACAGGGGTTCTACTTCTGGCGCCATATTCGCACAGCCGCTGCTCGAACTTAGGCCCTCTTAGGGCGAATCAAATTTCTCTCGGTAGAGAGGCCAGGTAATGATCGACAATCTCTTCACCTGTAGCCAACCACACACCACGGTGGGCGCAAACATAATCCAGCGCCGAACTCAACGCGTCAATCCGGTGGGGCACGCCACTAATGTACGGGTGCAACGCAATAGCCATGACCCGGCCTGAAGTAGAGCCTTCGCGGTACAAGACATCGAATTGGCGGCGGATCATGGCAGCAAATTCTTCCGGCGTGCGGTTTTGCCGGAGGATCGCCGGCAGATCATTGAGTTCCTGCGTGTAGGGGATGGAAACTAACTTTTTACCGTTGATGCTCATGAGATAGGGTTGATCATCGTTGACCCAATCGGCAACGTAGCGGCAGCCTTCGTCCACCAGATAGTCTAAGGTGTTCCAGCTCTCCTGCAGGCCCGAGCCAAGCCAGCCGACCGGTCTCTTGCCGGTCGCCCGTTCGATGCGGGTCAGAGTGTTGCTAATCACACGGGCCTCCTCCTCGGGCGGAACTGTGTTGAGCCGGCGCGTGTTGCTTTCGTTGTGGCCCATGAACTCCCATTTGAGGTTGGTCGCCTCCTGTATAATCTGCGGATAGGCGTCACACACCTCGCTGTTCAGGGCTACCGTCGCGCAAATCCCGCATTTGGAAAGGACTTCCATGAGTCGCCATACTCCGACTCGGGCCCCATAGTCCCGCACGGAGTAGGCGACCACATCGGGAACTTTACCGGAAACCATAGGTATAGATTCATCGAGCGCGAATACCTCAATGTTCGGGATTACCCAAAGCGCTACCCGCGCATTGTCAGGCCACATCAACTTGGGCCTCTGCCATATGGGCGAGTATTTGAATGGTCCCGTGCGCTGCGGCTGCATCTACACCGCCTTCCGCACTGGCTCCAGCGCTAGGTGTCTTTTCACCTCCTCGAGATGCATGACATCGGCATACTTATGGTGCAGATCAAAGAGATTCACCTTATGGGAAAGAATGCTTCTATCAAAGACGCACTCCTCCACAACGACCGTATGGAACCCATTGGAATAGGCATCCACGACACTGGCGCGGACACATCCGCTGGTGCTCTCCCCGCACACGATGAGACTGTCAATTCCCAACCGCGTGAGGTGGGCAACCAACGGTGTACCGTAAAAGCCACTCGCCCGTTCCTTGTAGATAATGAGGTCATCGGGCTCCGGTTTGAAGGCTTCATAAATCTCGTAGTCGCTCTTTCTTACCTCGCGGATGTTTCGGTTCGTAGCGTGGATGGTGGCGGGTCTTACCTCATTGCGAGTCTCCGTAGTCGTATAGATGACAGGGTGTTTCTTTGAGCGCGCCAGGGAAAAGAGCTCCTGAGTGGGCTTGATAGCGTTATAGGCGTAAATACCGCACGAACTGGGAAACTCTTTTGCTACCTCATGAACCGGCTTTGGGCCTCCGAGATATACTAGATTGTATAGATCAATGGCTAGCAAAGCAGGCCTTTGACCAATATAGGTCTCTCTCCGATAATGTTTGTAGATGTCCAGAATCTCCTCGCTCACTATATCTTTCCAACAGTGGTCTTCAAAAGCATCTGACATTGTGCTCCCTCCCCTCTAAGCGCCATATTTATGCCCCCCCACCTTAGCTGTCAAGCTAAAGCCAATTCTCCTGAATTAGCTGTAAAGTTCTGAATCATAGCTTCAACTTTTCCCAGAGCAACTCAGAAAGCCATCCGGCGAGAAACGGAAACATGATGTGAAAAACATTTTGGAGACCCTTCGACGAGCTCAGGGTGAGCGGTTAAGTACTCGAAACTAGATTCGGTAACCGTTCGTGCTGGGGCCTTCGATCTAACCGGTCGTCCTGAGCAGCCAGTGTGGGAGTAGGAATCATGGTTGCCCATAACCCCCTCCACAGATCCGGACGTGCAGTATTACTGCATCCGGCTCT
>JBOHVJ010000211.1:0-28854 GCA_050735075.1 Binatia bacterium | reverse complement strand
GCAGAGGCTGTCGGATGCCGCCGAGGTCATTGGGAAACACCCCGTAGCCATACAACTCCGATTCCTCCAGAGCCTTGTAGAGGTGGCCTCGGAGAAGAACTCCACCACTATCTTTCCAGTGCCCATCGACTTGTTGACCCCCTTTCTCAAGAAGAGCGAGACCTAAGGTCGAGGATGGAGGATAGAGAATCGAGAAGCGCCATTCTCTATCCTCTATCTTCAATCTTCGAACCCCGCTTAGTCCTACCCTCTCATGGAGCTGAAAGAGTTCATGTATGAGCTTCCCCGGTCCTTGATTGCCGCGTATCCGAGAAAGGACCGGACAGAGGCTCGTCTTATGGTGGTGCAAAGGCAAACGGCGGAAATTTTCCACAGCGATTTTTCTGCCCTAGGGAACTTTTTACGTTCTGGTGACCTCCTGGTTCTGAACGACACAAGGGTTTTCCCGGCGCGTCTTCGAGGAAAGAAGCGGAGTGGCGGAAGGTTGGAGCTCCTTCTTTTGGAACCTTTCCCGAATCAGAAAAACCATTGGATCACTCTCATGGATGCGGCCAAGAGGCCGCATGTGGGGAACCGGATCTTCTTCGCTGACGGAGTCTACGCCGACGTAATCGGAGAAATGAGTGGAGGCCGGTATGGAGTGAAGTTCCATCACCAGGGGGATTTCATAGAGCTGTTGGGAAGATTGGGCGAGCCACCGATTCCCCCTTACATTCATCGTAAGCGCAACCTGGAAGTTCTTGATTGGGAGCGGTACCAAACCGTTTATGCATCCAGTCCGGGGGCCATTGCCGCACCCACCGCGGGATTTCATTTCACCTCAAAGCTGCTTGAGGAATTAGAGTCGAGAGGACTTGAGAGGACATTTTTGACTTTGCATGTGGGACCTGGGACCTTCCAGCCGGTCCGAGAAGAAGCGGTGGAGCAACACCGGATGGAGGGGGAGCGATATATGCTTAAGGCAGAGGCGGCAGAAAAAATCGACAAAGCAAAAAAGGGAGGCAATAGGGTTATAGCTGTTGGTTCTACCACTACACGCGTCCTCGAATGGGTAGCCCGACGCAAAGGAAAGGTGGAAGCGGATGAGGGAATAGCGCGTCTCTTTATTCGTCCGGGAGACTCGTTCCATGTTGTCGATGGACTCAGTACGAATTTTCATCTACCCGGTTCCACGCCTCTTATTTTGGTTGCCGCATTTGCTGGTTTGGATCTGGTTCGACGGGCTTATCAGGAAGCGATCCGTATGCGGTATCGATTCTACAGCTACGGCGATGCGATGCTAATCTTGTGATCGTGCTTGTGTTCGGCATTCGTGTTCGAACACGAGCTACGAGCACGAGTCACGGGATGGATTTTACTATCATCAAAAAAGATTCCGCTACTGGGGCGCGACTGGGCCGTCTCGTCACCGCTCATGGAGTCGTAGAAACCCCGGCATTTATGCCCGTAGGAACTCAGGGCAGCGTCAAGGCTATGTCACCGAGAAACCTTGAGGAGATAGGTTGCCAGTTGGTTCTGGCCAATACCTATCACCTCTATCTTCGCCCCGGCGTGGAGATCATTCGGGATCTAGGTGGGCTGCATCGTTTTATGGGATGGACAAGACCGATTCTTACAGATAGCGGCGGTTACCAAGTTTTCAGCTTAGGTGCATTGAGAAAGATCACTGAGGAGGGTGTCCATTTCCAATCACACCTGGATGGCTCCAGCCACCTCCTTAGTCCGGAGAAAGTGGTTCAGATCCAAGAGGATTTGGGCAGCGATATTGCGATGGTCTTAGACGAGTGCATTCCTCATCCTGCGACCAAGGAGTACACCCGGCTCTCAACAGAGCGCACGGTAAGATGGGCCGAGCGTTCCTTGAAAGCGCACAAGAGAAGGGATCAAGCCCTCTTCGGCATTATCCAGGGGGGTATGTATCAGGATTTAAGGGCACAGTGCGTGGAAGAAATGGTTCCCTTGCCTTTTCAAGGTTTCGCCGTAGGTGGGCTTGGGGTTGGCGAAGATGAGGCAACTCTAAATTCCATTGGAGAGTTCACAGCCGGGTTGTTACCTCAGGATCGCCCTCGTTATCTCATGGGAGTTGGGAGACCTGAGGATCTCATCTTCGCTGTGCGCTCAGGTTTTGATTTATTCGATTGCGTGCTACCAACTCGAAATGGACGGAGGGGGACAGTCTTTACTTTCAAGGGAAAGATCAGCATCAAGAGGACCGAGTTCTCCCGCGACCCGGAGCCGATAGATAAGTCCTGCGAGTGTTATTGCTGCCGCCATTTTTCTCGCGCCTACCTGCGTCATATCTTTCTTGCAGGCGAGATACTTGCAGCCTATCTCCTCACCCTCCATAATCTTCACTTTTATCATCGGCTCATGGATAGGTTACGCACAGCCATTCGAGAGGACAGGGCTGGGGTAGATCTGAACATCAATTTCTAGGAGGCAATATGTGGGATATGGCTTTTGCTCAAACGGTCCAGGCACCCTCTGGACCGAGTACCCTGGTGAGTTTCATCCCCCTCATTTTAGTCTTTGTGATCTTTTACTTGCTTCTGATCCGGCCCCAACAAAAGAAGGCCAAAGAGCACCGGGAGATGTTGGGCAAGCTCAAGAAAAATGATGAGGTGATGACTGGGGGTGGGATTTACGGTAAGGTAGTTGGACTAACCGATACCGTGGTTACCCTGGAGGTCGCACCCAACGTGCGGATCCGAGTTCATCGAGCGCAGGTCTCAACGCTCATTAAAGGGGAAAAGGTTTTAGCTAAGGAAGCGAAGGAGCAATGATATGCAACGGGGTGTTGTGGTTCGATTAGTTATTCTTTTTGTGTCAACCTTAGCCGCGCTTTTTTATCTCGTCCCATCTTTTGTAAGCGGGCTCCCTCCGTGGTGGAGTGGGCTCCTTCCGGCCGAGCGCATCCATCTGGGGTTGGATCTCCAAGGAGGGAGTCACCTTGTCTTGGAGGTGAAGGTGGATAAGGCGGTGGAGAATACAGTGGAGCGAGTGAAAGAAGATCTGCGCAGACTCCTCAGGGAGAAAGGGATTGCCCTGAGTGAGCTGGAAAGGAAAGGGAGTCAGATCCAACTGAAAGTACCATCAGCTAGCGGCGATAAGCTGAAGGATCTCCTCAAGGGTGAATTCTCCAATCTTGGTGTGGCGAGCACTCGCACTGAGGCCGGCAGCATAGAGTTCATTCTTGCGCTCCAGGAGCGGGAGTTACGCTCTATTAGAGACTACGCTGTGGACCAGTCGCTGGAGACGATCCGCAACCGGATTGACCAGTTTGGTGTCAGTGAGCCAGTTATTCAGCGTCGGGGGCAGGACGTATTCGGCCGAGGGCAGCAGGATATACTCGTTCAGCTGCCAGGGATTCAGGAGCCGGAAAGGGCCAAAGAGATTATCCGCAAGACCGCCTTGCTTGAGTTTAAATTGGTGGACGAGGTTCATGGCGTAGAGGAGGCCTTGCAAAAAGGCGCGCCTCCGGGCACGCAGATCCTCTACGAAATCCCTAAGGGGGATGGGGGATTGCGCAGAGAGCAGGTTCCCTATCTCCTTGAGGCCCGCACCTTAATGACCGGGGAGTACATCGCCGATGCTCGAGTGCGGCCCGGGGATCAACTAGAGGGGCCTAATGTAGAGCTGATCCTAAACTCTAGCGGGGCAAGACTTTTCGAGAGGATCACCGGAGAGAACGTGAAGCGGCGCTTGGCCATTATTCTCGATAACCGTGTCCACTCGGCACCTTCCATTCAGGAACGGATCAGCGGAGGAAGGGCCCGGATCACCGGAAGTTTTGATATGAAGGAGGCGCGCGATCTCGCCATCGTGCTTCGGGCCGGGGCCCTTCCTGCACCGGTAGAGATTGTGGAGGAACGCACTGTGGGTCCTTCTTTGGGGCGCGATTCCATACAGCAGGGGCTCCTCTCTTTTATCGTTGGCGGTTCTTTGGTGGTACTTTTTATGGTTGCTTATTATAAGGGTGCCGGTCTAGTTGCGGACCTCGCGCTGATTTTCAACGTCCTCTTTATGATGGCCATTCTGGCCGGCTTCAAGGCGGTTCTCACTCTGCCGGGCATCGCGGGAATCGTCCTGACTGTGGGGATGGCGGTTGACGCCAACGTTCTCATCAATGAACGCATCCGGGAGGAGCTGAGAGCTCGGAAGTCCCCTCGCGCCGCAGTTGAGGCTGGCTACGAGCGGGCCCTGCCGGCCATCCTAGACTCGAACATTACGACCTTTCTTGCTGGAGTCATCCTGTTTCAGTTCGGTACCGGGCCTATCCGAGGTTTTGCGGTGACCCTTTGCGTTGGAATTTTAACAACAGTGATTAGTGCTGTTTACATGACGCGCATCTACTACGACTACCGCCTTGCCGCTAGGAAATTGGCAAGAATCAGCATCTGAGTGAGAGCTCAGCATGGGGAAATAGGAAAAAAGTAAAGTTATGCAAATCATCAAGCCAGGGACAAATATCCCCTTCACCAAGTATCGCCACATTGCAGTGATCTTATCCACCCTGGTGAATTTGACTGTGTTAGCTCTGTTATTCACCAGGGGTCCGAATCTGGGAGTAGATTTTGCCGGGGGGACCATGGTTCACCTCAAGTTTCAGCAGAAGGTTGCGATACCTGAGATCCGCCAGGCCTTGAGCCAATTGGGTTTGGACGATAGTGGGATACAGGACTTCGGTCAGGACGGATCCAATGAGTTCCTGGTCCGCTTAGAAAAAACAGTTCAACTCGGGACCCTTGGAGAAGAGATCCGTCGGAGTCTCTCCGGTCGGTTCGGCCCCGATCAGTTTGAGGTCCGTAGGATCGAGTCGGTAGGGCCCAAGGTAGGCAAGGACCTGCGCCAGAGGGGAACTTGGTCTGTAATCGTCGCCACGATCATGATGGGAGTTTATATCTGGGTCCGCTTTGGATACAGTTTTGGAGGCCGTTTCGGACTCCTCTTTGGGTTAGGAGCGGTTACCGCCTTGATCCACGATGTCCTTGTCACGGTAGGGGCCCTTATGCTTGCCCATTATGAATTTGATCTCACAATCATTGCGGCCCTTCTCACCATTGTTGGTTTTTCCGTCAATGACACCGTAGTCATTTGTGATCGGATCCGAGAAAACATGAGGAAAAGCCGCCGAGAAAGCTTAGAGACCATTATCAATACAAGTATCAACGAGACGTTAAGCCGAACGATTCTTACCACAGGCACAGCCCTCATGGTCCTCTTCGCCCTTCTCTTTCTTGGCGGAGGGGTGATTCGCCCTTTTGCCTTTGCTCTTATCGTGGGGTTTATCTCTGGTGTCTATTCGACCATTTTTATCGCCAGCCCAGTGATACTTCTGTGGGAGAAGGGAAAGAGGAAGTCGTGACCGTGCTCGTGGTCGCCTTCCAGCCTCCTTGCCTCCTAGCCCGGCTGGGAGGCCACTAGTATGGAAAAACGGTGGATCTTGCGAGAGGCTGACGAAGGGCTCGTCTCCCTCCTCTCCGATAAGCTACGGGTTCCACCCCTTCTGGCTCGGATTTTGGTTCTTCGCGGCCTCAAGGAACCGGAAGCCGCTGGTCGCTTCATCTCTTCAAGTCTACGCTCTGATCTTCCCTCCCCTTTTCTGATGGCGGGTATGCAGCGGGCTGCCGAGCGCTTGGTCCGCGCACTGGAGGGCAACGAGCTAATCTGTATTTGGGGGGACTACGATGTGGACGGGACCACCGGGACTGCTGCCCTGATTTCATTCTTAAAAGAGATTGGCGGCAAGCCTATCTATTATGTCCCTCATAGGATAAATGAGGGGTATGGCTTGAACCCTGTAGGGCTCAGGCAGTTAAGCTCTCAGGGAGTCCGAGTGGTTGTCACCGTGGACTGTGGGATTTCGAATTATAAAGAGGTTGAGCTGGCCCAGAGCTTGGGTATGGATGTGGTGATTGTGGATCACCACGAACCCCCGCAAGATCTCCCTCCAGCAGTCGCGATCTTAAATCCTCATCAGGCTGATTGTCCTTTTCCAGACAAAGGACTCTCGGGAGCTGGACTGGCCTTCTATCTAGTTATTGGGCTCCGGGCCAAGCTTCGCGAGGTGGGCTGGTTCGCCCATTCGGTAACCCCTGACATCCGCCGCTATCTGGATATTGTCGCACTCGGGACAATTGCTGACATGGTCCCTCTAAAAGGAGTCAACCGAATATTGGCCCGACGTGGGCTGGCAGAGCTTGGCGGCTCGACGCGCCCGGGAGTCCTTGCATTGAAGCAGGTGGCGCGTATCTCTACAGGAGAGGTGGGCGTCGGTCAGGTAGCGTTTCAACTTGGCCCTAGAATCAACGCGGCGGGAAGGATGGATGCCGGCCTAAAGGTAGTGGAGATGTTAACGACGGATTCCAGGGAAGCGGCCTTACGGATCGCCCAGGAGCTGGATGAGCACAACCATGAAAGGCAAGCAATGGAAGCCCACGTCTTGGAGGAAGCCCTGGCGCAGGTAAATACCGACACGGCGTTACGGGATTGCTACTCTATTGTTTTGGGTCGAGAAGGGTGGCACCCGGGGGTTTTGGGAATTGTGGCCTCCCGGATTGTAGAGAGGTTTCATCGGCCTACTGTCGTGATAGGATTCGATCAAGGGAAAGGAAAAGGTTCAGCCCGCAGTATTCGAGGATTCCATATGGTCGAGGGACTTCAACAATGCGCAGATCTTCTGGAGGGATTTGGGGGTCATGAGTATGCCGGGGGGCTCAGTATAAGACAAGAAAAGTTCCCGGCTTTCTTAGACCGCTTTGAACAAGTAGCCAAGGCCTGTTTGGCGCCTGAGGATCTCATTCCAGTTTTAGAAGTGGATGCACAATTGGATTTTGCCCAGATAGAACTCCCTTTGGCCCGCCAGATCGATTCCCTTCAGCCCTTTGGGATCGGGAATCCTGAGCCCCTCTTTATAACTAAAGCAGTCGAGGTCTCTGAGCGAAGGATCTTTAGCAACGTCTCCCGCCTTAGACTTCGTCAGGGAGGTCGGACTTTGAATGCCGTCGCCTTTGGACCACAGTTTGGAGTTTCGGATAACGAGGCTGGAGGTGAGATTTCATCGAAAGCGAATACTCTAAACTCGATACTAAATCCGGGGTCTATGATCGATGTGGTTTATCGCCTGAGTGAGAACGAATGGGATGGGACCTTTGCAGTGGAACTTCGAATCGTTGACGTCCGAGCTTCTGCTGAAAACTAAGGGTTACCATAAGAACAGATCCACCATAGTTCTTGATTCCACGCTTCAATATTTTTCGTCTTCGATAATATGAGTTGTTAGTAGCGCCGACAGCCGCCTTGTCAATCCACACATTGAACAAATTTGTCCCTCCTAGAACAGTTTTATCCTTTACGTAAGGGGGTCTAGATAAAATAGGGAGAACAACTTGTTGAAAAATAAAGGGTTTCCACTCGGCTGGCCCAGGCTTTGCTACAAATGATCATCTGATTCAAGGAGGTCAGTCATGTCAGCTAAAATACTTGTTGTTGAGGACCACCAAGATTCGCTCGAGGTTCTCACCTTCCAATTAAGGCTAATGGGTTATGAAGTGATTGAGGCGATGAGCGGCGAGGAAGGTATTGAAAAGGCTCGGAAGCATCTCCCTGAGATAGTCATTATGGACATAGGGCTGCCTGGCATCAACGGGGTTGAGGCGACCCAAAAACTTAAGCAGAATCCGCAGACTGCGCACATTCCCGTGATTGCCCACACCGCGTGGAAGGAAGAGGATTATAAAAGAGAGGGTGAGAAGGCTGGGATATTGGAGTTTCTAACCAAACCTACTCCTCCTTCCCGATTTCAGGCCGCAATTGAAAAGTGCCTGAAGTTAAGATGTAACTGACCTTTCTTACCTAATCGCTCTCCCCCTTGCGAGAGCTTGAAATCGTAGTAAAATTAGTCCATTTTTTCGATCCCTGCCCACGCTATTAGATTAGACTATCTACCACGACTCTCCTGTCTTTAATGCGTAGGGAAGGAAAGAGTGAAGATCGCGCAGATCTCCAGTATCTATCTCTCCATTCCTCCGAAAACCCACGGGGGAACGGAGCGGATTGTCTATTCTCTCTGTCAGCATCTAACCAGACGTGGGCATCAGGTAGAGCTTTTTGCTTCAGGAGATTCAGAAGTTGATTGTTCACTCCACTCTGTTCTGCCCGTCGCCAGCCTGGATGATCCCAATTCGACCTTTTATCTGGAGAAGGAGTTTGAAGCACGCAACACCTACAACCTCTATCGCCAGGCGGGCCGTTTTGATCTCATTCACGCCCATTGGCCTACCTTAGCTCCCTATTTCTCTATTTTTACGAAACCACCTACCCTGATCACTTACGCCTACGTCGAGAGAGAACTCCACGAATATTATCGACAGCACTTTCCCAATTGCATCCCAGTTTGCGTCAGCCAAGCTCAGGTGAGAATGCTTGGGGAGGAATCCCTGCCGGTGGTTTATAACGGGATCGATGTGGACGAAATTCCTTTTAACGATAAGCCAGAAGATTTTTTCATCATTGTGGGTCGGATGACGTCCGGTAAGGGCATTGCCGATGCGATCCGGATCGCCAAGAAGGCTAGAGTCCGGCTCCTCATCATCGGCCATGTCACCTCTCATCTTCCCTGGAGTGAGGAGTACTTCCTAAAACAGGTTGAGCCTCATATCGACGGGGATAGGATCAGGCACATCGAGCGTCTGTCATATCGACAGCTTATGGAAAAGATGGGCCAAGCTAGAGGTTTTCTCTTTCCCCTTCAGTGGGATGAGCCTTTCGGTATGGTCGTAGTAGAAGCCATGGCCGCAGGCACGCCGGTTCTGGCCTACCGACGGGGTTCGATGCCTGAGCTGATTAAAGACGGCGAGACCGGCTACCTCCTGGATGATGAGAATGAAATGGTGCAAGCCCTAGGCTCAGTTGAGAAAATAAGCCGAAAGCGGTGTCGGGAATGGGTGCAGGAAAAATTTTCCGTGGAACAAATGGTTGATGGCTATGAAAGACTGTACGAAAAAATCGTTGGTGGGTAGCCTGTAAAAAAAGGGCCGGGCCGAGAAACGAGCATAGCGGCGCGAGCCCCGGTACGTCGCAGGGAGACGAGGGGCGATAAACGAAGCTAGGCGAAGTTTATGGGTCCGCCATTAGTTACAGATCATCAGGTGGCAATTATGCGGCAGGCGATTCATTAATCTTTTAACCACGTGTCCCCGGAGCATGTGATAAAACGCCGAGCGGCGGGTTACACCGACCAGAACCGCATCGACCTCAAGCTTTTTTGCTGCATTGGCAATCGCTTCAGCGGCGTTATAGGAGATCGCCCATATGGGGATGATCTCGACGTTCTTATCCTGCACCTCCTGCAAGGCGTGCTTGAGAGTCCGTATCCCTTCTTCGTTAGGCCTGTGCGGGGTCTCCCCGTGGAAGAGTCCAGGCCACTCCTCCACGTAAATGCAGTAAAGGGCAGACTCTCCCTTGCCCTTAGCGCGTGTAATCCCTTCTTGAATGAGGCGCGGGCTTTCTCCTCGCAGAGCCAGGAGGGTTGATGAGGTGTAGAGTGGTTTGAGGTCCACCGCGTCTGCGAGGGTTACCAATCCCTTAAGCTCTTCCTCGACTAGGTTCTCTGAAGCCCGGTAGGCACGGGCTTGGAGGCGTCTGATGGTAGGGATTTGATGGAGGATGTCCATGAACCATGCCCTGCGGACCCCAACGGCCGTGAGCATACCGATAGCTGTAACGGTCCCCCCAAAGAGTGTCGCAAGTTCCTTCTCGACTAAGTTGACTCCCCACGCGACGATGACCATGCCGGTGGTGAGGATTCCGATCCAGAAACCGAAGTCCCGCCGGCCTAATCTCCAGCGGATCACATCTAGACTGAGAGAGGAAAAGACAAAGGCGCCCAGGAGACCAAAGGCATACATGTCGCCCAGGAGGGCCATCTTCCCTTGAGTCATGAGGATGACAAGGATCGGGACAGAGGTAGCGATCAATACAGCTATATGAGGGGTATTAAAAACAGCGCTGCGCAGCGTAATGATCTTAGGCAGGAACCCTCCGTTCGCAAGCGCCAAAAAGACGTGATAGGCCCCGATGATAGCTGTGTTGGAGGCAAAGACAAGCAGGGTGGAGGCCGTGAGGACAACCGCCAGTTTAACCCCGATCCCACCTGAGGCCAGTCCCAGCTCAGAGATGAAACGCTCGCTTTGGGTCGTCTTGATCTCGGGTGGTAAAATGGCAACTGATAAGGCAGTGAGAACGGGAGAGGTGATGATCATCGTTAGGACGACCGCTCCCATGGCGATGCGCGTCGTCCGCCGCAAGGGAAAGCGCATCGCCGGGCTAATTTGACTTATGCTCTCCAGCCCTGAGAAGGCAAGCCAAGCAGCGGCAAAACCGACGAGCAGGTCGTAAGCGGAGAGATCTCTACCGGTGCTCAGGTGGCGAAAGATCTCCTCCCATTGGGAGGCACTCATATGACGGAGACTCGACCCGATGACGATCAAGTCCACGACCAAAGCGCTGATAGCCATGACCAGAGCCACTGTAGCGCTCTCGCGAATCCCGATGATGTTCAGTATGGCAAGCACCATCACGCCTCCACACGCAAGCAAGACAATGTGCTGATCCAGGACAGGAAAGACGCTGCCTATGTATTGAAAGCCCGAGACTGCCGAGATTGCAGTGGTGAGAAAATAGTCCACGGTTATGAGCATGCCCCCGAGGCAACCCCACATGGGTCCGAAGGCCTTGGTCGTGATTGTGACTACGCCTCCTCCTTCAGGATTGCGCCAGGAGATCTCGATGTATTTAAGAGCAAGCAGGACGAAGCCACCGGTCGTTAGAAGGACGAAAAACGGGGTGGCATCCTTGACATGACCGTAAAGGATTCCGGGAACATAATAGACCGAGGTGCCGATGTCGCAGAAGACGACCGCCCAAGCCAAAGGCCAGTTGAGTTGCCTTGTATCGCGCGTCGGTCGCATAGGGATGTCAAGAGATTTTATGATACGGTTGGATGGAGAGGGGTGTCAAGCTGATTTCTTAGGTCACGCTGCAGAGGCTTACAACAGTGTCCCTCGAAGGACCAGTTCTGCGACGCTGAAATAGATGACCAGCCCGGTAACATCGACAAGCGTCGCTACAAAGGGAGCGGACGCACTGGCTGGATCAAAGCCAAATAGTCGCAAAATGAAAGGAAGTATGGACCCGGCGATGGTTCCCCACAAAACGACCCCAATGTCAAGGCTAGTTCAAGAATTCTTTGGCCCTTGAATCATTTAGGAGATGGATTTATCATCAAAATCGGACCCAAGCCCCATGTCCCTGCCTCCACAATACTTCCAGAAGCTGGTCGAGAACTGCCCTGACATCATCATTGCAGTTGATCAAGAAGGAACCATCATCTTTTACAATGACGGGGCGAGACAAGATCTCGGTTTTTCGCCAGAGGAGATGTTAGGGAAAAGCGTACTAGAGATCTATCCTACCCGCCAAGAGGCACGCAAGGTGATGGTAGCGATCCGGCAAGGTGAAGCTGGGGAGAAGGGGAAACTTAGCAATTTTGAGACGACGTTCAAGACCAAAAAGGGAGAATTGATCCCCGTGGCCATTTCCGCATCGGTCATCTACGATGAGCAGGGATGTGAGATCGGCTCGATTGGTTTTGCCAAGGATATCCGGGAAATCAGACGCAGAGACCAACTGGCTACCCTCTGTGAGATTGCTGTCGGACTTTCCCATGAGATCAACAATTCCCTAGAGGTCCTTGTGAATCATCTCAACCTGCTGCAGCAATATGTAGGACGGGTAGCGACCGACGAGGACTACATCGTGGAATCGGAGCGACTAGAGTCTATCGAGCAGCAACTTAAGAAAATCCAAGAAATTACGCGTCGTATAGGAGAAATGGCAGAGGGGGGAGGATACGGGACCAAGGAATATCTCGGTGGCAAGATGATGGCAGACCTCGGGGTGAAGGGCGAGGTGAGGGTAGAAGAAAGCGGGAAGGAGGAGAAACCAAATGGTTTTCCCCTGCTGGGGCTTCGATTATTGGTGGTCGATGATGATCTCGGGGTATGCCATTCGCTAAAGGATCTCCTACAAGAGGAGAAATGTGTGGTTGAAGTCGCTCCCTCGGGGAAAAAAGCGATGGAGCTTATACAAAAGACTGCATTTGATCTGATACTAAGCGATGTGGTGATGCCTGATATGGACGGCTATGAGCTTTACAGCGCAGTGAAGGAGAAAGACCCAGGCCTACCGGTTATTCTCATGACGGCCTTCTATTATGATAAGGACCATGTCATCAAACGGAGTTGCATGGATGGCCTCCAGAGCGTGATTTTTAAGAAGCCTATCGATCCCGTCCGGCTGAAAAAGACTATTCTCCAGCAATGCGGCAGAGAGATACCTGATCTGATCAAATCACGTCACAGTTAATCCATACAATCAGTAAGGGAAGAGACAGTGACCAAAGAGGATTATTACAATCAGGGAATGGAGTTCTTTGCCGAAGATAAGCTAGGCGAGGCTATCGAGGCCTATCAAAAGGCGTTGCAGGAAGACCCTAATTATGCGGATGCCTTGCATGCCCTCGCGATGGCCTACTCGAACAGCGATAGACTTGACGAGGCAATCGACGTCGGGAAGAGATTGATTGAGGTCAGCCCTGAAGATGAACTGGCCTACACGAGCCTGTCGATCTTTTATCAGCGCAAGGGAATGATCGCGGAGGCCGAACACATCGGAGCCAAGGCCAGGACCCTGGGTTGGAAGAGACAACTTCAGGAGAAGAGCGAAGGGGAGAAGAAGTGAAACTATGTCCTACTGCAGCAACCGATCTGCCGTGCGAGGTTGGAGAGTTCCAAAGAGTTACTGGAGACCCGGCCCGCGGCCTCGAGGTCCGTAACGGTGAGATTTGTGTTCCTGCTGAACCGGGCCTAGGGGTCGAGGTCGCTTTTCCAGAATAGAATGACGTACATTTTCTCGCCTAAATAACTTGCTTCGAGCTAAACCACTGACGATTGGAAAAAAAGCTTAGGGTCCCAACCGTGATACGATTGCACAGTGCGGTCCTAGGATCTTTTTTTCTCTCTGTTCTTCTTTGCTCTCATCTCTGGGCTCAACCGAGGGGCATGGTAGTGGCTGGCCATCCCCTTGGCTGCTCAGGCCGGCGCCGAGGTCTTGCGACAAGGTGGAAATGCGGTAGATGCGGCTGTGGCTACGGCTCTTACTCTCTGGGTGGTGGAACCCCATTGGGTCGGGACTGGGCGGAGAGGGAACTCGCTCCCCGACCATATTATTGAGTGAGGGGAGGCCGGTGCTTCTTCTTGGCTCTCCTGGGGCGGGAAGGATAATTCCAACCGTAGCTCAAGTCATTATTCACGTTCTAGATCACGGCATGGATCTCGATAAGGCTTTGGCTACTCCGAGGCTCTATACGCGGGACGGTTATCCTATTGACCTAGAGGAGGGTTTTGCCCCTGAGACGCTAGCAGGCCTTAAAACCCGAGGTCATGGTGTGCGCTTGAAGGGCAAACTTAACCCCTTTTTCGGTGGCGTTCATGTTATTGCTTTGGATCCGAAGGGGGAAGGTTGGAAGGGATCTGCGGATCCGCGACGCTACGGAGTTGTGGCCAAGGAGTAACTAAAGGCTCGGTAGTAGAGGAGCTCCACTAGACTACCTGAACTGCGTTACCGTATCGACCAACGCGGGCTTACCTTCTTTTTTGATAAACTCAATAGCCCGCTTCAAGGCCGGACCGACTTGATCGCCGTTTAGGATAGGCCCTTCCCCATAACAACCCATCCCCTTCGCTATGGTAGCGAAGTCCGGTGGTGGGTTATCGATTTCCATGCCGAGATAAGCGAGCTTTTCATCGGTCCCCCTCTGAGCTGCCATGCGGATCTGGTGCTCCCAATCATTATAATAGGCGCGGTTATTATACATGACGACCAACATAGGGATCTTGTCGTGGGCGCCGATCCACAATGTCCCGGGGTCGAACATGAGATCGCCGTCAGGTTGAATGTCGACTACCAGCCTGCCCATTCCTCTGTGAGCGAGGGCCACACCAGTAGAGATACCGATCTGAGTGGAGGTCCCGAGGGACTTCCCCGGATGACGGTAGGCTTTGTCGAAGTCCCAGAGCTTCAGCGCCCACTCCTCAAGGGTGTTGGCCGTGAGGACCCAATCCTCGTCCTTGATCACCTGCCAGACCTCATGGGCCAACCGCGGAACAGACATTGGCTCGCCCTTCCAGTTTTTCTTAACCTCTTCTTGCCAAGCTGCGCGTAGGGCTTGGTGCGTCCGTTTATGTTCGTCGTAGCGCTTGCGGATCTCTTCTCTCTTTTTGCCGTCTTCGCCCAAGATCTCCTCGCACATGAGGGTCAACTGCGGAATTGCCACCAGCGTGTCCGCGGCGATGTGGAGATCAATCTCCTGAAGCTGCATGTAATCCTGGGACCACTTGCTGATATGGAGATCGGCAAAGCCGATGTCGATAATCTTGCAGCCTCTCTGTGTCCGGTAAGCGGTCTTGCGGGTGATCCTATCCAACTTGACCAAGGGTCCATACAGGTCTCTCACGTCGAGAGAGAGGATGAGATCGGCCTTTTCGACCATGTCCGAGCCGGTGAGATTGAGCGGGTGATTGGTGGGGAAGTTAAGCCTCCGATTGAAGTCCATGACCGGAATGGCGAGCAACTCAGCCAACTTTTTCAGGTTGTCAAATGATTCCGGGTTTCTCCCTGTGTAATCGGTGAGGATAACCGGGTTTTTCGCTGCAACGAGCATCTCAGCGGCCTTTGCCAGCGCCTTCAGATCCCCTTGGATCGGAGATGGGGGCATAAGACGGGCCACGTCAGGAATGGGGATTTCCCCCTTAAGCTTATCTTCCTGTATACCAGCATCCCAGCAGAGGTAGACCGGACCTTTAGGCTCGGTCATCATCACCCGGTAGGCTCTGGCGAACGATTCCGGTATACTCCCGGCGTTATAGGGCTGGTCATCCCATTTGACATAGTCCCTGATAGCGTTTCCCTGAACGTTAGCAGTGTGGATCCAGTCAATTTGGGGACGTCTACGGGTGGTGTCCATAGGACCCGTGGCGCCCATGATGAAAACCGGGACGCGGTCCAGGTAGGCGTAAAAGATCGCCAGACAAGAGTGCAGCAATCCAACCACGTCGTGGACGATAGCCACCATCGGCTTGCCGCTTGCCTTGGCGTAGCCGTGAGCAATCTGTATCGCCACTTCTTCATGGCAGGAAGTGATAATCGGTGCCTCATTTTTTCCATAATTGACCAGGGAGTCGTGTAGTCCACGGTAGGTCGCGCCGGGATTTAAACTGACATAGGGGATCTTGTAGGCGCGCATCATATCGACGATGACATCGGATCCATATTTTTCGTAAGCCATTTTTTTCCTCCCGAATTGGGGCGATACTAGCCCGCTTCCATCTCGCTTTCAAGAGGGATTGGTCTTTGTTGTGAAAAGTGATGCCAAGTGGAAGCGGAGGGGGCTTGCCCCTCAGCGGGAGCCAATGGGCCTTCGCCTCAGCAATGGTTCAAGTTGTTCAAATAGTTCAAATCGTTTATTGAACCTTTTGAACGATTGGAACGGCTCTATTTCCTCAGGCCGGAGGCTTTCTTCGCCTCGCAAAGTGCTTGTCACACTTTTTGTGACAGGGAGCCGAGGGGGTAGGCGTCAGGTGGAAAACGCCAAATCGAGAATGCGCTGGATCATTCCTTCATAGGTGAGTCCAGCCTTGACGGCCGACTGGGCGAATTCGTCGTCAGCGGCCAGATTGGGATTGGAATTCGCCTCCAGTATGACGATGCCTCCGTCAGGCGCGACCCGGAGATCAATTCGTCCGTATCCTTTGATCCTGAGGACCCGGTAAACCTTTTTGCAGATCTGTGTGATTCTCTCAGCCGTCCCCTCCGGGAGTGGTTGAGCAAAGATGTTCTGGATTCCCCATCGCTGGCGGTAAGCCTCGTCCCATTTAGCCTTGAAGGTCGAAAACCGCGGACGGCCTTCGGGTACTTCAGAGAAGATCACCTCGCGTAGCGGAAAAACCTGTAAACGCCTGGTTCCGAGGATGCTGACATAGAGTTCGCGTCCTTCGATGTATTCCTCGGCCATCGCCTCCTGATTCATCCGTTCATGAATGAACCGGACTCGTTCCTCAAAGGCCTGATCGCTCTCGACAAATGAGTCCTGCGAGATTCCGTAAGAAGCTTCCTCTTGAAGGGGCTTGATGAAAAGCGGAAAGGCCAGTCGTTTAGGTCTCCTGATAGTAGCGCCGGGAGGAAAGATGGCAAAGGCCGGAAAATGGATGCGGTGATAGGCCAGAATCTCCTTGGCCATCCCTTTGTTCTTGCAAAGGGTGAGCCCGGTGGGACCGCTGCCAGTGTACCGGAGCCCCAGCATCTCGACGAGGCTGGCCACATTTTGGTCATAGGCAGAACGATTGCCGAAATGCTCAATCAGGTTGAAGACCACGTCGGGCGGACGTGTTCTGACCTCGTCGAGGATCAGCCCCGGTTCGTCATACACGCCGAGCGTCCGGACCTCGTGGCCTAATCGTTGCAGGGCATTGATCACATCCGCCTCGGCCTTCCAGTCTTCGGTTTTAAGCTCGCGGCTGAAGTCTTGATCCGCAGGAGGAGTTCCGGCCGTGTCGAACAGCACCAAAACCTTAAGCCCTTTCTTCATGTCCCCCGATCCAGAAAATGAACTTTGCCAAACCGTAAACCCGTATCACGGACTACCATCACGACTTCTTGAATCTGCCGGTCAACCGGTAATGGGAGGCTAACGTTGCCAGATAGGCTGTGATCTCCAGACCAGAGGATTCTGTTCGTAGCCTGAGGTCTAATTCAGCGCAACGTTCCATAAGTGCCCGGAGTAAACGATTCACCGTGAATTTCGGCTCGCCGGTCCAGACCGATACAGCATCCAATATAGCTTTCCTGGATCGCCGCAGGAAAGTCACCGCCCGCTCGGCTGAGGGCGCGGCGGAGGAATCGGTGAACAACCTTCGGAGATCCGAATCGAAGAAGTCGGGGAAATCTTGCGCATAGAGTCGGCGCCGCTTCTTGTAATACGACTCCAGGCGCGATCGGAGACGCGACGCCTCACTCATCTTTGTCCGCGAGACAACCAGGGGCGACTTGCCAGCTAGCTTGCCCATGAGCTGGTCTACGTAGTCAAGCTTGTCGATTGCCTTCCAGCCCCCGTACTGCCGTCTCCAATCCAATCCGGGCGTGAGCCATATAGCAACAGTCTCTGCGAAATCTTCCTCAGGATGGCTCTGGGCATACCAGCCATCAAGGTGTCGAACAAACCGCTTACTATAAGGATGGGCCCGAAAACTCTCGGAATAATCCAGGGACGGCGGCCCGAATAGCTTTTGCCACAGCGGCTCCTTCTCCAGGAGGTAAGCGTGATTGAGCACATGTCCCATCTCGTGACGCAGGAGGCGCATGCACCAGGCTTCGGTGCCCCCCTCCACCTCCATCATCATCCGCTCCTCGAGCTTTTTAAGCCGGGGGTGAGCCAGGTAAAAGGGGATAGCAATGGTCGAAGCGCCATCGGGACAGAACCACTCATCCCCAAGGTAGCACACCGGCTTAAAGGCGATCTGCTTGTCATCTAGCTCGCGGTAAAAAGCCTCGATGCGCGACTCGAGTTCCGTCCCGGGGATTTTAAGCCTGAGATCACAGATCCGCATCTGCAGCAGTTGCTCCTCCATGCTGTTGGCCCAGTCAGGAGTCGAAGGAGTTGCTAGAGGCGTCTCGGAATCGTCCTTTCCACGGCGCAACCGATTCATAAGATTATTGTAACAAAAGTTCGGTGCACGCTTCTAGCCTTAGATGGACATTTACCTGACCTTGGGGTAATGAGCTATTAGGTGTAACTAGGGATAGGGAGTGAGAGCTAATAGCACAGGAGTTGTACAATGACTTTGCCACAAACTTTTAGAGCTCTAATAGTCCGGGAGACGCACGACAAAAAATTCATAAGAGAAATCGTCCAAAAGAGCTTTAATGATTTGCCCCATGGGGATTTGTTAATTGAGGTGAGTTACTCCTCGTTGAACTACAAAGATGCCCTTTCAGCGACAGGTCACAGAGGGGTAACCAAAAGTTATCCTCACACTCCGGGAATCGACGCGGCCGGGACAGTGCTAGAGAGCAGGAGCCCATCATTTTCGTCTGGTGATCAAGTTATTGTGACTGGGTTTGATCTAGGAGCTAACACGCCGGGCGGTTATGGAAAGTACATTCGTGTTCCAGCTTCGTGGGCGGTAAAGCTTCCACAAAATCTCGCTTCGAAAGAAGCCATGGCTTATGGTACCGCCGGTTTCACCGCTGCACTTTCGGTTCTAAAAATGCAGGAGTCTGGTGTAAGACCTCCTCAGGGGGAGGTATTGGTTACAGGCGCCACAGGCGGAGTCGGTAGTCTTGCGGTGGGAATTCTCGCCAAAGCCGGCTATCAGGTCGTTGCAGCGACAGGGAAGTCAGGCGAGAAGGATTTTCTCATTGGTCTTGGGGCCAAGGAAGTCGTTCCCAGAGATGCTGTAAACGATACATCAGGCAAGCCTCTTTTGAAGGGCCGCTGGGCAGGAGTGGTAGATACCGTTGGTGGAAATATCCTCGCTACGGCCATCAAGTCCACCCTTCAGGGGGGAGTCGTTACCTGCTGTGGGATGGTCGCATCTCCTGAACTTACTCTCACCGTATTTCCCTTTATCCTGAGGGGCGTAAGCCTTATTGGGATCGATTCAGTTGAATGCCCCACGGAGACGCGGTTACTCATTTGGAAAAAAATCTCTCAGGAATGGAAACTAAATAACCTGGATGCCTTACTCTCAGAATGCTCGTTGGAAGAGCTGGGTCCAAAAATAAATCTCATACTCGAAGGAAAGCTAAAGGGAAGAGTCGTTGTTAACCTGAATTTGTAAAGACCTGCGTCGCGCCACTCCACTTTTGCTCTACCATCATTCTTTCCGCACTGAAAGCAGGAAAGGCCAGCCGTTAGAAAGGACGGTCATGCGCCAAGTGTATATAGTTCCTTGCAAATTCAGACTCATCAGCGCAAACTATAAGAGGAAAAAAGAAGGAGGGAATGGATGGCAAAGGATAAATCAGCCGGTCTGGCTGGTGTTATAGCGGGCCATACGGCTATTGCAACGGTCGGGAAAGAAGGCATGGGGCTAAACTATCGCGGCTACTCCATCTCTGATCTGGCCGAACATAGTACTTTCGAAGAAGTCGCCTACCTGCTGACCTACGGCCGCTTACCAAATCAAAAAGAACTGAGTCAATACAAAGAACAGCTTCGTGGCTCGCGAGGCCTCCCGAAGAGACTTAAGACTATTCTTGAGCAGATTCCAGGGGATGCGCATCCGATGGATGTCATGCGGACAGGCTGCTCGGCCTTAGGCTCCATAGAACCAGAAAACGAGACCCATGATCAGATCTCCATCGCCAATCGACTGGTTGCCTCTTTTGGTTCCACCCTGCTCTACTGGCACCATTTCCACAGCAAGGGAAAACGCATCGAAACGGTCACGGAAGACGAAACCACGGCCGGTCACTTTCTGCGCCTGCTCCACGGTAATGAGCCCAACGAGTTACATCGTCGCGCCCTTGATGTCTCCTTGATTTTATATGCGGAGCACGAATTCAACGCGTCGACCTTTACCGCGCGTACCATTATCTCGACCTTGCCTGATTTTTATTCCGCCGTGACCGGAGCTATCGGCGCGCTTCGAGGGCCCCTGCATGGGGGGGCCAATGAAGCCGCCATGGAACTGATCGAGCAGTTTTCTACACCCGACGAAGCGGAGAAAGGCATTCTCCGGTCGCTAACAACCAAGAAACTCGTCATGGGCTTCGGCCACCGTGTGTACAAGATTTCTGATCCGCGCTCAGACGTCATTAAGAAATGGTCGAAGAAGCTTGCTGAGGCCGCGGGAGATAATCGGCTTTACCCTGTTTCGGAACGGATCGAACAGGTGATGTGGCGGGAGAAGAGGCTCTTTCCCAATTTGGATTTCTACAGCGCAACGGCCTATCATCTTTGTGGGATCGCGACTTCGATGTTCACTCCCCTCTTTGTCATGTCACGCATCACAGGGTGGGCTGCCCACATCATTGAGCAGCGTGGAGACAACCGGCTGATTCGGCCCTCGGCCGAGTATGTCGGGCCGGAGCCCAGGCCTTTTGTGCCGATCGCCAAACGAACTGCCTGACTCTATATCCATGAGCACGTCCATCTCCAACGTCCGGCCCGCGCCGGATCGGCTCCTAATCGACATCGCCGACTATGTGCTGGACTATGACGTAGATAGCCATGAGGCTTATGGCACCGCACGGTATTGTTTCATGGACACCCTCGGCTGCGGCTTGCTCGCATTACGATATCCGGAATGCACCAAACTGCTGGGCCCGATTGTGTCGGGCGCTGTGGCACCCAACGGAGCCCGCGTGCCAGGCAGCAACTGGGAGCTGGACCCTGTTCAAGCCGCCTTCAACATCGGCTGCATGATCCGATGGCTAGACTTCAATGACACGTGGCTGGCCGCCGAATGGGGCCATCCATCCGACAACCTAGGTGGTATCCTGGCCGTCGCAGATTATGTCAGCCGGGCCCGCATCCTCGGTCCCGATTCCATCTTTACGATTCGGGACGTCCTCACTGCTATGATCAAGGCGCATGAGATCCAAGGACTGTTGGCCTTGGAGAATAGCTTCAACCGGGTCGGTCTTGACCACGTCATCCTGGTGAGAGTAGCCACTAGTGCCGTGGTCACAGCCATGCTAGGCGGCGCCAAAGAACAAATCATAAATGCTGTCTCCAACGCCTGGACCGATGGCGGCAGTTTGCGTGTCTACCGTCATGCACCCAATACGGGCTCACGCAAATCCTGGGCCGCGGGGGATGCAACCAGCCGGGGGGTGCGCCTTGCCCTCATGACCATGAGGGGTGAAATGGGTTATCCCTCCGCACTGTCCGCTAAGAGCTGGGGCTTTTATAACGTTCTGTTCCAGGGAAAATCGTTCTCATTGGCCCGACCCTTTGGTTCCTATGTCATGGAGAATGTCCTTTTCAAAATCTCTTTTCCCGCGGAATTTCATGCTCAGACGGCGGTTGAATGCGCATTCAAGCTCCATGATCGCATCAAGGGCCGCCTCGACCAGATTGAGCAGATTACGATCACGACACAGGAAGCGGCTATTCGGATTATAGACAAGACAGGGCCGTTATATAATCCAGCGGACAGAGACCACTGCCTCCAGTACATGGTCGCCGTTGGTCTCATCTTTGGCGAACTAACCGCCGATCATTATGAGGACGCCATAGCCGCTGATCCCCGAATCGATGCCCTAAGAGAGAGAATGGTGGTCCTGGACGATCCTCAATACAGCAAGGATTACCTTGATCCTGATAGACGTTCCATTGCGAACGCCCTCCAGATCCGATTCAAGGACGGCTTAAGTACAGACAAGATCGCCATCGAATATCCGATTGGCCACCACCGAAGACGCGCCGAAGGAATTCCCTTGCTGATAAAAAAATTTGAAGCCAATCTAGCTTCACGTTTCCCGCCGGAGCGGTGTAAGAGCATCATGAACCTGTGCTTAGATCTGGATCGTCTGCAATCGACTCCGGTCAATGAATTCATCGATCTCTTCATCCCCTGATCTCCACCGAATCCTCATTGTCCTTCTCACACCTCAAGCCTTCCGCCTCACGCCTCCATGGGCAGCTAGCGGGACAGCGCTTCTTGCAGCACTCGCCCGGTTACACCGCGAGGCGCCTCGATCCCCAATAGCCTGGCAAGCGTGGGGGCGAAATCTATGGTGCGTGCCGCTTTAAGCCTTTGACCCTCGGACACGCCCGGTCCGTTCAGCACCATGATGGTGCGCATCGACGTGCGGGAAGGGTTGAAACCATGAGCGCCATAAGGTTCACGGTGCATGATCAGATCCCTCGAGTTGAATCGAGCATCAAAGTCATATCCGGGAAGAAGGTCTAGGTAAATGTCACCGCCCGTTTCCCCACCGATCCCCATGGTCTCGCCTTCAGTATGAGCGTCGAAGATGCCGGTCACAGTCTGGCGGTCGCCGTCGCGTATACCTTGAAGCGCCTGGCGAATCTGATCGACCACAAGTGCTCGTTCCTCAGGGGAAACGATCCCTCCCTTGCGATCCTTCGTGTTGATGAGGATGTAGGCGTTGTTTGCTGTTGGGTACAGGGCTCTGGTTTTGCTGAGGTCGACACGATTTTGCTTGTCTAATACGAGGAGGCCGGCCCGAGCGAGCGCCGCGTTAATGGCAACGGTCTTGTTTACCCCTTCCATCCCATGATCTGAGACCAGGGCGATGACAGTATTTGGGGGACGCAACCTCATTAAGAGACCCAAGAACTCGTCGCATGTCCGATAGACCTCCTCCAAAAAGGGGCGAAGGCGATCGGCTATTTCGGGCCTAAATCCCGGCAGGATAGGTTCGAGATACCCACGCCAGAGGTGTTCGGCTTCGTCGGGATAGGGCGTATAAGTGAAGAGAAGGTCCCAAGGAAGAGTCTCCAAGGCCCAACGGGTGGCCTCCATGAACTGTTTTTGGTTAAGGAGGACAGTCTCTAAGTAACGCCGTTCGGCACTTCCATCTCCTCCTTGGGGAATCGTGGGACCAAAAGCCCCTTGACGGTAGAGGCTCCGAGCCCCATCTCCGACGAAGACACCTGCGGCCTTGCGCAGCTCTGGCAGGAGTTCTGGGTGCGAGCTGAGCTCGCGCGCAGGACGGGTAAAGTAGAGGAGGAAGTCGCTTCCATCGGCCTTGAGTTCGAAGAGCCTCAAGCGTGTCGCTAGACTGGGTTCGCCTTTGCTCTCCAGCTCGACAGGGGGGCTCCAGTGGTCCACCCCGCGGCCTGCGCTCCGGGCTTTGAGCCTGGCCTCAGCCTTCTCGCCATCTTTGGCCCGCGCCACAATAAGCGTATCGTAGCCGCGCAGCGGATCTTCCGGGTCGTCAATCAAGAGACCAAAGAAATGAGTCGTCCCGATAGCGAAGGTAATCTCGCGCGGTGGGATTGCGCTCTCGGGTAGATTCCTCCATCCTTGGGCCGTGCGAGGCGATGTATGTTTCGCCGTGAGAACGTCATCTCGCCCAACCGTGCCGGCATATCCTTCAAAGAAGATGGGTCGCGTTGAAAGTCCGCCTCCGAATAGGCCACCAGCAAGATAGGGCTCAAAAGGCCATACCTGTGTCGATTGGATAATAACGGCGCGCCGCCCTGATCGGGCCCCAGAGATCCAGAGCGGTTCTGCGCTCAGCGATGTGGAATGAAATCCTAAGGTGCTCTCCAGAATCGTGAACTGGCTTCTGGGTGTGCGCGGCATGCTGTTGCCGCTGATCCCGTTGACCCGAGGAGGTGCACCGGTCCACAACGAAGCGTTCCCGGGCGCGGTCCTCGAGGGAAAAACCGTAACGACCGAGTCGGCGAAGGCACCACCCGCGATCAGCCTTTGGAGGTTAGGAAGTTTGCCCTGGCGTAGGAGATCTTGGATCATGGCAGGAACCCCGGCATCCCATGACAGAATGATGGCTCGTACAGGCACTTGGCCTTGAAGCGGCGAAATCTTGTGCCATAAACCAAGCGCGGACAATAGAGCGAGAACCAAAATCAACGGATGTTGAATTTTCACTTTATCTTCCTCTGGACCAATTTTCTGATCCCCAGTTCGCATTTTGTCCACCGGCTCTGACACTCTAATTAGATTTCTTTGAAAAATCCATGTCTTGCTGTCCTTGATCAATTTGGCATGTTTCGTGCTAGATCATACTCTGAAGAAAAATCATTAGCCAAATCTAAGAAATAATAAGGAAGATATTAGAAAGAATGAACAAGAAGGGTTGGTTAACACTGGCGTTCGCAGTCCTCAGTTGCTTTGGAGGTGCCGAAGTTGCTCAGGCTGCCTCATCCACTATTTCTCTCGATGCTAGTGCAACCGTCTCTAACAATTGCACCATTTCTGCTGGAAGCTTGAATTTTGGCACCTATGACACACTTGCTTCCAGCCCGGACGATGACACGGGTACAGTGACGATCACTTGCACCCCAGATGCACCTGTCACCCTGGAACTCAACTTGGGTGTTAACGCCTCTGGTAGCCAGCGGAGAATGACGAATGGCACCAATTTCCTCAACTATGAGATATACCAGGATGCGGGACGAACCATCGTGTGGGGCAGCGTTGCAAGCGGTCAGCATCAGACCGCCATGGGCACCGGAGCTGCACAGAACTTTACAGCTTATGGGCGAATTCCTGCGCTTCAGAAAATCCCAGCAGGCAGCTACAGTGATACAGTGATTGCCACGGTTAACTTCTAGTTTCCATTCCTCCCCCCTTCCTTCTTCCTCTCTTTCCAGTCCTAAGTAGAGAGCCTATAACTCCCACCTAGAACTGTCCAAATTTGAGCAGGCACTCCAGGTCCTGTCGCGTTTGCTCAGGTGGGGACCAGTCTCATAAGACTCCCCCTGTAGAGCTATGTGTCGGGAAAAATAGCCTTTGGATGTTAGAGGTGGAGCAGACGTCGTGAATTCTGCTCGGTGAATGATTTGACGTGATTCGGGTTCGGTTGCTCCTCGATTACGGGGAGAGCCTTCTCAAGGGGGCCAAGGCCTCCGCAATAATCAGATCCGAAGACGATTCGCTCCTCCCCCATCGTGTCGATAAGAAACTGAAGCGTCCGCACATTCACGCCGGCCGTGTCGATCAAAAAATGTTCGAGAAGAATGTCCGAATACCGTTGTTCGCCTTTGAGCCCCTTGTGTTTCCAAAACAGTCGATGCAGCAAGAGAGGGAGCCCTCCACCACCGCTCCTGACGACGATATTCAAGCTCGGATGGCGGTCAAAAAGGCCGCTGGCGATCATCCGGACCACACACTCAGATACAGAAGCATCCGCGATGACGCTGTAGATAACCCCCGCACCTTCGTCCTCCAACCGCTGCAGGCTAGGGTCCTGTGAGGAGGCAGCACCGTGAAGAAAGATGGGCAAAGCCAGCGCGGCGATTTTTGCAAACAACGGATCGGCCTCTGGTGAGTCAACAATCACCTCCCCGTCGGCCCTCGGGTAGATCAACACGGCTCGGAACCCTTTCGCTGCCATTCGCTCTATCTCTTTTACGGACCCCTTGATGTCTTTCATGGAAACGGCGATAACGCCGAGCAGCCGGTCCGGGAACGGAGCTATGCGCTCCGCCATGAGATCATTGGATCTCCGTACCACTTCCATGGCCTGATTGGGGGAAAATAGATCCGCATAGATCCCGGCACCCTGGCATACGAGCTGGATGTCCACCCGGGCTGCATCCATTTCTGATATTCGCTGGGCGAAATCCAAAGAGTCATATTTATCTATCCGCGGAGCGCTGCCGGTAAGTTTGGCGAATTCTTCTACGATCTCGGGTGGGGTATGGTGTGCGTGCCAATCAATAAGCATAGCCATAAGCCTACGCAGCCTCCTCTCGCTAGAGACAATGCCCTTTTCTATGGGCGACTGTCAACTTTTCCGAAGTTCTCTTCCCCTTATTTCACCTCGAAGGGAATACCTGTCTTTTGCGCAATGTCTAATAAGTCATCGACCACCGGCTTAATTAAAGAGATGCCTTCCTTACTACGGATCGCTTCGGCTTCCCTCTCAGGGTCACCAGGTATCAGCGGACCGTTGGTGCCAGGGGCTGGCTGGGTATTTCTAAAAACGCGTATCCACTCGTCAATTTGTTTCTTAAACTCATCTTTATCAATGAAGCCGTCGATCCGCATGGCCCCGAAGAAATGGCCGATGCCTTTACCTACGCTTCTGGCTGGAATTTCCTGTCTTAAGGCGAAAGGGGGAGCGAAAGGTCCCCAATTTGCGCCGCTTAATACAGCACAAAGAATATCCACCATTGCCGCAAGTGCATAGCCTTTGTGCCCGCCGCTTTCTCTTTCAGAACCTAAGGGCAATAAGGCGCCTCCATCGATCATATCATCTGGATTGGTAGTCATGTGGCCATCTTTGTCAACAATCCATCCCCGAGGCACTCGGCTTTTTTCTCGCCTTGCCATTTCAATTTTTCCATAGGCCGCGGCACTGGTCGCTAGGTCGATCACGATCGGGGGCTCTTTGTAGCCGGGAAAAGCAATAGCAATCGGATTCGTACCCAACATTCTCTCTGCTCCCCACAAGGGAGCAACCAGCTTGGTCGTATTGGTCATGGCCCAGCCGATGAGGTCCCTTTCAAGGGCCTTTAAAGGATAGTAACCTGCTATACCGAAATGATTGGTATGGCATACGCTGACCCAGCCGGAACCGTATTGTTCAGCCTTTTCCATGGCAATTTCGTTGGCCTTAGGACCCACGACCAGCCCTAGGCCGTTATCACCGTCCACGGTAGCCACACTGAATTTTTCTCTGACAATTTTGATATTAGGGTTAGGATTGATTCTGCCCAGCGTCAGCATATCAAAATAACTATGCAGCCTAGCCACGCCATGCGAGTCAATCCCTCTCAAATCACTTTTAGCCAACACCTCGGCTGCTTGCTTGGCATCGGCTTCCGGTACTCTGAAATGCATGAACACCTTGGTAGAGAAGTCTTTCAAGTATTCAATGGGGAAAATGTGTTCTTCTTGTTTTCCAACCATAAAATAAGCCGTCAGCCATCAGCGGTCAGCATTCGGCCGCTAGCTGATTGCTGGTAGTGAGAGACTATCCGATGAGAAGCTCTTATGTCAAAGTGGACTTATGTCGAGGCCTGCAGTCGATTGACAGAAAAAGGGCATTGTGTCATAGAATCCTGCCGTGCATCTCTTCCAGGACTCAGGGAGAAAGAGAGACTCGTGAAGATCACTCGCCTCGAGGCAACCACCCACCGCGTCCCGGCGACGGTGCCCCTGCTGCACGAACCGATCATGCGCGAGATCGTGTTTGTGCGACTCGAGACAGACTCCGGAGCGACCGGGTACGGCTTGTCAGGACCGATCCAACGATTTGCAACCCGGGAACTCATTAATAAGGAGATCGCCCCCCTTCTTATCGGCAAGGACCCGTTAGCGACGGAGCGCCACTGGTATGACTTGTTCTATCGGCTTAACCCGCGTGCTCAAACCGGCAGCTGGTCCTCTGCGGTCAGCGCCGTAGATATCGCGCTATGGGACGTGAAAGGAAAGCATCTCGGCCAACCGGTCTGGCGGCTTCTTGGCGGCTATAGTGCCACTGTTCCAGCCTACATCACATTCGGCTTGCTGGAATATAGTCGGGAGCAGCTCGTCGAGGTCGCGAAAAGTTTTACGGCCCAGGGGCACGACAAGCTCAAAATGGTGGTGGCCATCCATGGAGGCCAAGACCCTGCCGAGGATGCTGCTCGAGTGCGCGCCGTCCGTGAGGCGGTAGGAGACCAGGTCCAGTTGATGGTGGACGCCAACTATCTCTTTTCTTTCCCCTACGCGCTGGATTTAGCCAGGCGCATCGAGCCCTACGGGATCACCTGGTTCGAGGAGCCAGTCTACGGCAATGACGCCCGGCTTCTAGCAAATCTTCGACGACAGACGAGGATCCCCATCTCTGCGGGTCAAAACGAAGGACACAAGTGGCGACACCGGGAACTTTTGGTTCACGAGGCGGTGGATATCCTTCAGCCCAACGTCGTCTATGTTGGCGGCTACACTGAGGGCGTGAAGGTCGCCGCCATGGCACAGGCCTATAACCTGCCGATTGCCAACGGCGGAGGCTGGCCGCACCACAACATGCATTTGATCGCGGGTGTGGCGAACGGCTGGCGCGTGGAGTTCCATGTGCCGATGTGGGTGACGGGCGAGATGATCTTCCGGGACCCACCGAAGCCGTCCCGTGGGACAGTCACGCTCACTGAACGGCCCGGCCTGGGACTCACCCCAAACGAAGATGCACTAAAGGACACACGGGAACCATGATGAGGTTCTAATCTACGGCCCGGCTGAGCTTGCTGAAGCCTGGAGTTGACCCCAAGTCTTACATGAGTATTGAGGCAATACTCCTAAGCCGCCAAACACTCCGCTCCGGAAGGAAGAGATACTAATGGCACGAGTTACAGGGAGTCACCTCATCTGCAGAGCCCTGAAGCTGGAGGGAGTAACCAACATTTTCGCCCTGGCCGGTGACCACATCCTTCCGCTGCTGGATGTGATGGCAGACCAGGACTTCCGTCTCATCGACACCCGGCACGAGCAGGCAGCGGTCCACATGGCGGATGCCTGGGGTCGAATCACAGGGCAGCCCGGCATTTGCATGTACACCACGCCAGGTTTTGCCAATGCTATCCCAGGCCTCACCAACGCCATGCACAGCGAAGGTCCAGTCATTTCTATCGCAGGGTGTGCGGACCTGGCCGACCTGGGACGGGGTACCCAGCAAGAAATTGACCAAGTGAGCATGGCAGTCCCGGTGACCAAAGGCTCGTTCATGGTCCACGACGCGCGGAGAATTCCTGACTTCATCGCCCGCGCGGTGCGGCTGGCCTTCAGCGGCCGTCGTGGTCCGGTCCACTTGACCATGCCGATCGACGTGCAAGAACAGATCGTAGATGAAGCAGAGGCAGCCTTCTACAGCGCCGCGGAATACCGACCTAGAGAATCGACGCTTGCTGACCCTGAGCTCGTGCGCCGAGCTATTGCGCTCTTGCGCCAAGCCCGGCGGCCTCTGGTTATTGCCGGGAGCGCCGCGGGTTATACCCTGTCCGGCCAGGCATTACAGAAGTTCATTGAAACAACCCGATTGCCGGTGCTAACCGAGGAGCAGGCTCGTGGATTAATTTCTGACGATCATCCC
>JBOHVJ010000210.1:0-13201 GCA_050735075.1 Binatia bacterium | reverse complement strand
AGCTAACTAGAAACCAGAAACTAGGAACTCGAACCCGTTTGTTGTTGTAATCTTTCTGCCTCCCAGCAGGCCGAGCGGTGATCATCACTTAAATCTCGCAAAGGTGGCACTTCGTGGGCGCACCGCTCAACCGCGAACTTGCACCGCGGTGAAAAACTGCATCCTCGGGGAAGGTTCCATAAATCAGGCGGCTGCCCTTCGATAGGATCGAGTTTAGCCTTACGTGGCTGATCCAGGCGCGGCACGGATCGGAGGAGCCCAAGCGTGTAAGGGTGGCGCGGATTTTGATAGATCTCGCGCGCGCTACCGGTCTCGATAACCTTGCCTGCATACATGACATTGACCCGGTCCGCATAGCGGGCCACCACTCCCAAGTTGTGCGTGATGATCATCATCGCTACGCCAAACTTCTGAGATAGCTCGCGCATCAGCTCCAAGATCTGCGCCTGGATGGTCACATCCAGTGCGGTGGTGGGCTCATCGGCCAGGATCAGCTTGGGGGTACAGCTAAGGGCAATAGCGATCATAACTCGCTGGCGCATGCCGCCGCTGAACTGGTGTGGATAGTCGTTGAGCCTCTGTTCGGGATCCGGTATCCCTACGAGGCGCAGCAGCTCCAGTGCGCGCTCCCGAGCCTCTTCCTTAGAAATAGGCTGATGGGCTTCCAAGGTCTCGGTGATCTGGCGCCCAATAGTGAGGACCGGATTGAGCGAGGTCATCGGCTCCTGAAAGATCATGGCGATCTCCTGACCCCTGATTCGGCGCATCTCTTCTTCATTTAGCTTGAGGAGATCCCTGCCCTGAAAATATATCTCACCGCTCACAATGGATCCCTGCGGCTTTGGGACCAGGCGCATAATCGAAAGTGCGCTCATCGTCTTGCCACACCCGCTTTCCCCAACCAGGGCCATAGTCTCGCCTGCTCTAACATCGTAGGAAACCCCATCCACGGCCTTCACAACGCCCTGGGAGGTATAAAAATAGGTCTTGAGATTGCGCACCTCTAGCAGACTAGTCATAGCGACCTTCGTGCTCGTTGCGTGGTCGTCACGAACCATGGACACGATAGACGATTCACGGATTTAACCCTCCGGCTGCAATACTTTTTTTAAGGCCTCCATCTGGTTTTGCAGATGTCTTACCACCGTTGCCTCTGCCAGTTCCGCGTTTCTTTTAAGGAAGGCATCCAGGATCTGATCGTGTTCCCGCATAGAGTAATCGAGACGCTGGGGTAGATGAAGGGCAAGGGTCCTGGTTTTTTGTATTTCCTGCCGCATCTGGTCGATCAGGCGGTGGAGGCGTTCGTTCCCGGCCATCTCGGCTATGAAGCGATGAAAGTTGCTGTTGGCCTCAAAGTAACGCTCAGCGTCCTTTTTCTTATAAGCCTCTCTGAGGAGTTGGTGCAGTTCTCTTAAGCGCGAGAGTTCTTCAGAATTAGCTCGCTCCACAGCCAGCCTCGCGGCCAATCCCTCCAAGACACTAGCGATGGAGTAGTAGTCTTGAACATCTTCCATAGTAGGTTTGCTGACCGCTACCCCGTTATTCGGGAGAAAAGTGACGTACCCCTCCGACTCCAGGCGGCGGAGGGCCTCGCGCAGCGGGACTCGACTGACCTTGAGCGAAGCGGCAAGCTTCTCCACGGAAAGTCTCTCGCCGGGCACGAGCTTGCCTGTGAGGATACCTTCTTTAAGCTCTTCCGCAATGAGCCTGGTTAAGGACTTAAACCGTTTCTCTTTGCGCCTTGGACTTCGGCCTATCATAGGGTATCGTGGCTGTCTCGCTCGTGCTTGGTAATGAAGGAGACCGCCCTAAAACCTTCCTAATCGCCTCTCTTACCTTGCGCAGATGACTCTTCACGGTAAAGAGACAGAAATCGCCTACTTTCCGCAAATAAACCTCTCTGCCAATCTTCAAATGGGAGATATCCTCCCCCTGGGCCATCCAAAGGCTTCCCCGTTTATCTCGAATTAGGGCCAGGGCTAAAGGAGGGAGGAAGCCATCAGGGGTAACGTAGAGGATCGTAAACGTTTCGATTCGACCTTCGTCACTGGGCGATCTCTCAGAAGAGACCTTTGGCACTGGACTCCAGCGTTTCGGAGCCGCTGGTGTCCCAAGATTCTGGACCTTGGCGGATCTGTCAGTGCGTTCCAGGATGGTCACAAAGTTGTTAGCTCCAAGACCCCCCGTGCTTTGCGTCAGAGCCCGCCTGACTTCGCGCCGCAGCTTGCCCTTTGATTCACCTCTCAACCTCCACACCGCCTCTACAATCTGTGCAACTCCGCTCGCTCCAACGGGATGTCCGCGCGCCTTAAGCCCTCCAGAGGGGTTAATCGGCAGAACCCCATCCAGCCCCGTCTTGCCCTCCTCCACAGCGGATCCACCTTTTCCCGCTGGAAAAAAACCCAAATCCTCTGTGGAGATGATTTCAAAAGGCGTAAAGGCATCATGGACCTCAGCAAAATCGATATGCTTGGGAGAGATCCCCGCCATTTGATAGGCACTGGCTGCCGCCAGTTGGGTTGCCCGGAAGGATGTGAAGGTGTCCCGTTCTCTAAGACTCAAAGGCCCGGTCCCCTGACCCACACCGGAAATCATGATATCCCTCTTTTCCCCGGTTAGTACCACGGCCGCAGCCCCATCTGTAATAGGGGAGCAATCATAGAGTCTCAAAGGGCTCGCGACAAGCTTGCTGGAAAGATAGGTTTCCTTTGAGATAGGGTGCTGGAACTGGGCATAGGAGTTAAAGGAGCCGTTCAGATGGTTCTTTAAGGCGACGGAGCAAAGAATCCGCTCGAGATGGGAATGGGAGAGGCGATACCGTTTGCGATATTTTTCCGTGATCATGGCCGCCAGGGCTGGCATGGTCGCCCCGCACTGCCTTTCTTGCCTGTCGATGACCTCGGCCAAAATCCGCGTTGCTGCACTGGTACTGAGATGGGTCATCTTCTCCCCGCCCAGAACCAGCACACTTCTATAATACCCCGAGGCAACCGCCTGAAAAGCGGCATGGAGTGCTGCAGCGCCAGCGGAAGAGGCTGTCTCTACCCTGATCGCAGGCAGTCCGGTCAAACCCATCGCCTCAGCAACCTGTGAGGCGATATTGCTATCGCCGGTAAACTCCTCAGGGTTCATTGCGCCGACATAAAGGGCATCAACCTCCTGTACCGACGAAGCAGAAAGGGCAGCCATGGTCGCATCGCAAAAAAGCTCGGTGAGCGTCCGGGAACTCTTCCCAAACTTAGTCATTCCCACTCCGTCCACATAAACCACCTGCATGGCCTCATCATCTTACACCACTCAAAAGCAATTTCCACGACAGGGGATCATCAGTTCACCGCCTATTTAGGTCTCCCTCTCCCTCTGAAGAAGGGGACGCTGCCCATTTTTCCTATTGACAGAGTTTTTTGGCGGGACTATATGGACTTTTTAGAGGCAAAAAAGAGCCATAAAATTTTAAGGGAGGGCCCTATGGACACCTCACAAAGGAAGGGGGACACCCAACCCGGTATCTCGCGGCGAAACTTTATCAAAGGGATTGTCGCTGCCGGTGCCGCGGTCTCGTCGGTAAGCTATCTTTTCCGCGGAGCTGAGGCAGCCCAGGCCAAACCCGGTCTTCCGGGTGCCGTGGAGCGCTTGCTGACCCTGACCGTGAATGGTCAGAAGCGGCGGGTCGACGTCATGAAACAGGAAACATTGGCCATGACCCTTCGCTACAAGCTCGGATTAACCGGGACCAAGCTCGGATGCGATCGGGGCGAGTGCGGAAACTGTACGGTGCTGATCGACGATGTACCTCATTATTCGTGCTCCGTGCTAACACACACCGTGCGGACTTCCAAGATTACGACAATCGAAGGTCTGGCCAGTTCCGACGGCAAGCTCCACCCGGTGCAGAAGGCGTTCGTGGATGAACTTGCACCCCAGTGCGGCTTCTGCACGCCCGGGCAGATCATGTCGACCGTGGCGCTTCTTAAGGTTAACCCAAAGCCTACCCGGGCAGAGGCGGCGGAGGCCCTGTCAGGCAACCTATGCCGGTGTGGCGCTTACGACTATTACCTAAATGCTGTCATGCGCGCAGCGGAGGTGAGCTGATATGGCAAGCTATAAACTCATTGGCAAAGATTTCACCCCTCCCGACCTCGTGGGCAAGGTTACGGGCAGAGCCAAGTATGCCGAGGACTTTCGCCCCGCAGGAATGCTCTTCGCCAAGCTTCTGCGAAGTCCCATGCCCCATGCCAAGGTGCGGAAGATCGACACCCGCAGCGCGCTGGCGTTGAAAGGGGTGGTGGCGATCGTGACCGCCGATGAGGTCCCGAAAGTTGAACCGCTCCATGAACCGATGCTCACCAATGAGCCCCTTTACGCCGGCGAGCCGATCTTGGCAGTTGCCGCGGTCGATGAGACAACGGCAGCGGACGCCGTCGAGCGGATCAAGATCGACCTCCAGCCGCTCCCGTTCGTCATCGACCCGCTTGAAACCCTAAGGCCGGGCGGGCCAGATCCGCGTACGGACGGCAACGTCGGGGCCCGGGAGCTGAAACTCCAAACGATCAAATGGACGGCGCGTGACTTTGCCGGAGTCAATCAAGGCAAGCTCCCCATGGGGAAACCCGCCGAGCAGTGGCAATACGGCGATATCGAAGCCGGGTTCAAACAAGCCGACTTTATCCTGGAAGAAGCATTCGTAACTCAGGCGATGTCCCATCATTGTATGGAGCCGCGCACAGCGGTGGCCTACTGGCAAAACGGTAAATTGTACCTTCACGCCTCCTCGCAAAGCGTATCTTTCGTGGTGCCGGGAGTCGCCAAGCTCCTCGGCATAGATCCCGCGCAACTGGTTTTCATCAGTGAGAACACCGGTGGCGGTTTTGGCGCCAAGGGCACAGGCTATCCCCAATGGGGTATTCCGGCCGTCTTATCGAAAAAAGCCGGGCGCCCGGTGATGATGCGGGTGACCCGCGACGAGGAGTATGCCTTCGGCAGGGCGCGGCCAGGCTATCAAGGCTGGGTGAAGATCGGCTTCCGCAAAGACGGACGCATCGCAGCTCTCGACCTATACGTCATCCAGAGCAACGGCCCCTATGAGGGCTTTCCTGATTTCCGCAACTCCGGCACGGCGGTCTCCCTGGTCTACCAGCCGATGGCGATGCGCTGGCGCGCCGTTTCTGTCTTGACCAACACTCCGCCGCGCTATCCCCAGCGAGGTCCGGGGGAAAATCAGATTGCGGCAGCCGTCGAGCCCTACATCGACAAGGCGGCCCGGAAGCTCGGCGTGGACCGTGTAGCTATACGGCGCATCAACGCGCCCAGTCACGACGGCAAGGTCGGCCCGAAACAGGGTCCGGTGACGAGCTCTTATTTACCTGAAGCGCTCGATAAGGGAGCTCAGCGCTTCGGCTGGGCGAAGAAACAGACTCTGAGCGGTCAGCGAAAGGGAAGCAAGGCCATTGGCATCGGCGTGGGCACAGCATTTCACTCCGCCGGCCGTACCGGCTTTGATGGATTGGTCGTGATCAAGCCGGATGGCAAGCTCTACATCCATAACGGCGCGGGCAACCTGGGGACATTTTCTTACGCCGCTACCTCGCGCACGGCCGCCGAAGTCCTAGGCATGCCGTGGGACCGCTGCGAGATTATCGCGGGCGATACCGGCAAGCACGTGCCGTGGAATTCCCCCCAAGTCGGCAGCAATACCTGCTTCACGTTGACGCGCACGAACTACGTCGCAGCAGTCGATGCGAAGAAAAAGCTCCAGGAGATCGCCGCCAAGGCGCTTAACGGCTCGCCGGATGATTATGACGTGGGTAACGGGCGGGTCTTTCTCAAGTCAGACACCGCGAGAGGCCTGACCTTCGCCGATGCGGCTCAGCGGGCAATCAAATTAGGCGGTAAATACAGCGGTCAAGAATTACCGAAAGACCTGAACCCCCTCACTGCCCGCGCCGCCACTGCCTTGGCAGGCCAAGGTCTCGTCGGTGTGGCCAAGGATACTTTACCGATCAAGGGACTGGTTCCCGCCTTCTGCGTGGCATTTGCTCAGGTCGAGGTCGATCTTGAGACCGGCCACGTGGAGATCAAGGAGTGCCTGGAGGTGGCGGATTGCGGCACCGTAATCCATCCCAAGGCCCTCGGCAACCAGCTCACAGGCGGGGCCGTACAGGGTTTTGGCCTGGCTATGACGGAGAAACATGTCTTCGACATGAAGTTCGGGCTGGCCGCCACCAAGGGACTCTACACCGCCAAGCCTCCCACTTATCTGGATGTCCCGCTCGATATTCAATGGGACGCCGTCAATCAACCCGATCGCCACAATCCGATTGGCGCAAAGGGGATCGGCGAGCCGCCACTGGGAGCCGCCGCGGCGGCGGTGTTGTGCGCGATCTCTGACGCCTTGGGAGGCATCTACTTCAACCGGGCGCCGGTGACATGCGACATGATCTTGAATGCGGTGGAGAAGAGGCCCCAGTCGTTCAAGCCGCTCGAGGTCAATGTCTAAGAGGAGGGTAAAGAGATGGCCATGATCCAAGATATGATGCCAGCCTTCGAGCTGTTCCAACCTACCAGTATCAACGATGCCCTCGCCCTGATGAGTCGGCACGGCAAGGACGCCTGGGTGCTGGCCGGCGGAATGGACAGTCTTGATTGGTTCAAGGACCGAGTCAAAAAGCCCAAGGTGGTCGTCGACCTAAGCCAGATTAAGGAACTCAAAGGCATCCGGCAGCAAGGGGACGGAGTGGAGATCGGCGCCATGACCACGCTGACCCAAGTGGCTACCAACTCCTTAATCCAGTCCCGCTACGCTCTTCTTGCCCAGGCGGCACGCAAGGTGGCGACACCCCAAATTCGCCATCAAGGAACTATCGGTGGCAACGTAAGTCAGGATACCCGCTGTTGGTATTACCGGGACGGTATGCCCTGTTATCGGGCGGGGGGAAATACCTGCTATGCGGACACCCCGACGGCGATGAACCGCGAGCACTGCCTGTTTGAGGCGGACCGATGTGTTGCCGTAAGCCCTTCGGACACCGCGCCGGCCTTGATCGCGCTCGACGCGAAGTTCGTTATCCGCAATTCCAAGGGCGAGCGGGTCGTCGACGCCGAGGATTATTTCATCGGCCCGAAGGTGGATATCACCCGAATGACGATACTCAAACCGGGAGATCTGCTGACGGCGATCCGCATTCCTGGGACCTGGGCAGGGGCTCGCTTCTACTTCGAGAAGGTGAGCGATCGTGATGCCTGGGATTTTCCGCTCGTGAACGTCGCCTCCGCCATGATCATCGAGGGCGGGCTCATCAAGCAAGCACGAATCGTGGTAGGCGGAGTCGCTACCCGCCCATTCAGGATAAAGACGGTTGAGGACAGCCTACGTGGAGAGCGGGTGAGTGAAGAGACCGCCGAGCTTGCCGGCCAAACGGCTATCTGGGGAGCTAAGCCGCTGAACTACAACCACTTCAAAGTCCCGCTGATGAAAAATCTGGTAAAGCGGGCCGTACGCGGGGTCAAAGTGTAGATGGAGTGGTTCCGCAGCGAAAGGAACCCCTGGGGCCAAGAAATTCTCATCGGCCTGTCTTGGGACCTCATTTGGGTTGCGGTTGCTGCGGGAGTGCTGTTCATCATTGGGCATGCGCTCCTCTATTATTGGCGCTGGAGCGGATCCGCGACCGGCGGATCGAGCCTGGGAGAGAGCCTGCAAAGGCAGCTTCCCGAACGAATCCTCCGCCACTCGCTCGCCTCCAGGATCTTTCACTGGGTGATGGCCGCATCTGTCCTCACCCTGTTGCTGACTGCCTTCCTGCCAATCCTGGGCATCAAGTTTTCCTGGGTTACGGCGCACTGGACTGCCGGCCTGGTACTTACGGCGGTGATCATTTTCCACATCTTCCATGCCTCGTTCTGGAAGGGGCTTGACCTCATGTGGATCAGCCGCCAGGACTTGCTTGAGGGATGGTCGACAGTCAAGGAGGTCTTGGCTCCGGCCGCTGGCCCTCCAAAAAAACCGGGAAAGAACCCGTTCGAAAACAAGCTCTTTCACCACGCCGTGACGATCTCCACGCTGGCCGCGATCATCACCGGTCTCATGATGATGGCCAAGGTTGACACACCGTGGTGGAACCGCAATCCCTACATTCTATCTGATGACACCTGGGGGATCATCTATGTCATTCACGGGGCTGGCAGCGTAGCGCTGATCACCTTGCTCATGGCTCATTTTTATTTCGCCGCTCGACCGGAGAAACGCTGGATTACGCTTTCCATGATCTTTGGTTGGATCTCTCGGGATCGCTACCTGGAGCACCATGATCCGGAGCGCTGGCCAGCTCGGGATGGATCTCGGCAAAATTCTGAGGCTGCCCTTGAAAAACCGAGTGGCGCTCAACCCCGTCAGGCTGGGCTTTCATGAGCCAGCCTTTCAAAGGAGGACTTGAGGAGCGCATCGACGCAGTCGAAGAGGCCTACGAGTTCATGCTCGCCTACGCGGCTCAAGGCGTCACCGGCGATGAAGAGAACGGCCCCTCAACGGAGATTCGTGATCAGCTAAGCCGAGCAGAAAATGCTTTGGAAGGTCTAGCCGACCTCTTCTGGCAAGCGGTCCAGAAAAAAAAGCTCGAACCCGCGGCCTGCTATCGCTCCTTCATCAAGGTCGTAGAACAGGATACCCAACGTTCGCGGGCGGCCATTCAACTCGTGCTCGCCCAGCGCGCCATCAGCTCACAGCTGATCGATAATCTGAACGCACTGATCCACCTGCGCGCCCTACTCACAGACCTCTTTCTCATCGACGAGGTCCTAAAATTACAAAGGGCTTCTGAAGGGGAGTAAGGCGTGAGCCGGTCGCTGCTGAAGGAGGTCCAATTCGACGCCTCCGGCGTCAAGAATCTCGACCGGAGCTGACATTGCTCCGAATCTTGCGTCCTGTAGGATCTAAACGATGGCGCTTTTACTTCACGCGGAAGAGCTAATGGGTCTGGTCTCACTGGAGGAGGCCATCTCCGCCGTGGAACAGGCCTTCCGCGATCAGGGAGAAAACCAGGCGTTTAGTTTGCCGCGCCAACGGATGCTGGCAAAGGACCGGCGCATCAGCGTGCACTCGGGAGGATGCGTGAGCCTTGGCGTTGCAGGGACATTTATCCACTACGAGCGTTTTCAATTCACCAAAGAGGATCAATCCTATGCCGCAGTCGGCAAGCGGGTTTATGTAGCCTACGATAGTGAGAACGCCAAGCTTCTAACAGTCATCATTGGTTCTTTACCCTTCTTTGAGTTCGATCCCGCCGAAGATGTCTTCGCCACGGAAACGGCCATTACCAGCGCCGTCGGAACTAAGTACCTCGCTCGAACGGAGGCGCGTGCTATGGGCCTATTCGGCACAGGCCGACAGGCCCGCCGTCATCTCAAGGCAATGTGCGCCATTCGCCCCATCGAACAAGTAAAGGTCTTTAGCCGGAGCAAAGAAAACCGCCGTGCCTTCTGCAACCTGATGCAGCGCCATGCCGCGGCGGAACTAAGGCCAGTGGAGAGCCCGCAGGAAGCTGCTAAGGACGTTGACCTGATTGTCTGCGCCACCGGCAGCAACGTGCCGGTGCTTTTCGGAGAATGGCTTGAGCCAGGAGTGCACGTCACCTCCATCGTAGGGAGCAACAAGGAACTTTTAGCCGAAGGGTTGGTAACAAGACCGCGGCGCGAAATCGACGATAGCGTGCTGTCGCGGGCCGATCTGATTGTCGCTACTTTAGTCCGACAGGCGATTCAGGATGAACAAGGCGACCTCTTCGAGCCAGTGAATCGGGGCCTGTTGCGCTGGGAAGAGATCAAGGACCTCGGGGCGCTTGTTGCCGGTAAGGCCAACGGGCGGACGGATGACCGCCAGATCACGCTCTTTAAGCAGAATAGCGATCAGGGCGTGGGTTACATGGCCCTAGCGAGGCTGGTCCACGATAAGGCCAGGCTGGCTGGCATCGGAATAGAGATCTAAAGGCAATCTCATCCATTCGCTCCTGACCTCGAAATTAATCCCCGCTAGAGCCTCCACTCCACCCTCTTTGGTCTTAAAAGACTTCTTAAGATTCTCTACCCGGATCATAGATAGGCTCCACGCGGTAACGATGGAAAAAATTTAGCTCTCGTAAGCGGTAAGCTAAAACCCGGAAAGACACGAGATATGGATAACGTCGAGGCTCAGTGACCGAAAGAAACACCCGCCTAGGGCTTGCCCGTTATTTAGCAGCCTTCTGCATTTCTTTAAGCAAGGTCTCCATTCTCTTAAGTTCCTCGCCGAAGCCAGCCCAATTTCCCTGGCGCAGGAACTCCTGAGAGCGAGTATAGTGCTCCAAAGCACGGCTAGACAGGTTTTTATCTCCTTTTGTAGCCTCAGGTGCCCCTTCTAGCGTAGCTAATCGGGTTGTTCCCCGGGCCGCCGGTCCGCCGAAAATGCGTTGGAGGGACTGCTCCAGGGTCTCCTCCATGGCGATCTGGTTGCCGAAAGCTGCAATGACCCTTTTCAATTCCGGCAGCGACCCCTTCTCTGCTGCCAGGTAAAGGGGCTGGACATAAAGAAGAGACTTTTCAATCGGGATCGCCAACTGGCTTCCCCGGATCACCTGAGATCCCCGCTGGTTCCAGAGACTGAGCTGTTGGGAAATTGAGGCATCCTGGTCGATCCGGGCATCGATCTGCCTCGGTCCGTAAACCAACTTCGCTTTGGGAAAGTCTAGGGCAATCAGCTTGCCGTAATGAGGCGGATCGCTCCGCGCTGCGAGCCACGCCCTCATGTTGTCCTTTTTGTTGGGAGTGAAAGGGAGAAGAAGAACAAACTCTTCTCTCTTTTCACCGGGAAGGCGCATGATCGTGTAGTAGGGTTCCATCTCCCGTTCCTGCCCGTTTACGGCCTTGCGCGGAATACTCAGCAGGTCCTCCTTGTTATAGAAGACCTGAGGATCCTGCATGTGATAGGTGGCGTACATGCGCGCCTGGATAACAAACAGATCCTGGGGATAGCGGATATGGGCCCGAAGCTCTTCTGGCATCGCTCCCAAGGGTTTAAGGAGGCCCGGGAAGACCTTGGCATAAGCCAGGATGATCGGATCCTCCGGGTCGCTAAGGTAGAAACTTACCGTCCCGTCATAAGCGTCCACAACCGCCTTGGCCGAGTTGCGAATGTAGTTGCCCAGTCTCCGGGTTGGCTCCGAGTATGGGTAGCGGTTCGAGGTCGTATATCCGTCGATGATCCAGAAGAGACGACCTCCTTGGCCGATGACGAGATAGGAGTCCCGATCAAAGGTGATGAAGGGAGCGATCTTCTTTACCCGCTCCTGAATCTGGCGGTGGTAAAGGATACGGCTCTCTCTGGTAATATCGTTGGAAAGGGCGATTCTAAGCGTTGCATAACGGGCTGAAAAGAGGAGCTTGCGCCAGAAGGAGTGAACTGGAACGCCACCCTTGCCCTCGTAGTTTGTGTAAATATTTTTATCTCCTGCGGGATAGTCCAGCTCCTGGGCCTTGGTCTTTACAAAGACATAATCGTTGGCCAGCTCCCCGTAATAGATCTCCGGCCGGGTAATTTTAATCGGCCCATCAGAGACCGGTGGGATGTCCTTGATAAAGAACTCCGGCAAGCCCTCTCGGGTGACCTGATTGACCGGCCCGAAAACCACGCCATAACCGTGTGTGTACGTGAGGTGCTCGTTGATCCAGATGCGGCTAGGCAGATGCTGGTGGGAAAGCTCACGCGCCGAAAGCATGACCTGGCGGTATGTGCCATCGATCAGGTAGCGGTCGTTGTCCACATCGACGAATTTGTAATAGGTGCGGATCTCCTGGAGCTGGGCATAGGTCGCCAGCAGGGGACGGTGCTCCCAGAGGCGGATGTTCTTGATCGTGGCGTCATTGCGCTTGAGATCGGCAGCGGTGAGCTGCTCCTCGGCTGGAAAATCCTTGCTCTCAGCTTTATCCAGGCCATAGGCGCGCCGCGTAAACTGGATGCTACGCGTGATGAAGGGCCTCTCTGCGTCGATCTCGTTAGGCACCACCCGGAAGCGCTGGAGAAAAGATGGGTAGAGATTCAATCCTACGATATGGACCAAGATCAGGGCTCCCAGGCCGATGAGAAGGTATCTAAATCCCGGGCGAAAGATTTGGACGAGAGAGAGCCCGGCGCCCACCAGGGCGAGAAAAGCTAGAATCCGCAGGGCTGGCAGGTTGGCGTAGACATCCGCATAGCTAGCGCCGAAGGCTGCGCCCCTAGAAGAGTAAAGAAGCTCAAAGGCATCAAGAAGGTAGCCTCCAGCCTTAACGATAAGAAAACAAGCAGCCAGGCAAAGGAGGTGCGTCCTTGCCCGCTGAGAGAGAAAGAGTCCTCGCTGGCTGTACTGGACCCCACGATAAAGGAGATAAGTGAAACCGGTCGCCAAGAAGGTAAGCCCGAGTGTGAAGGTAAGCCAGTTGTAAAGGGCAGTCAGGGCCGGCAGACGAAAAACATAGAATCCGATATCGCGCCCGAAGAGAGGATCCTGAAGGCCAAAAGGAACCGAGTTTAGAAAGAGGAGGAGAGATTCCCATTGGCTTGCTGCCTGCGGGGCCGCGAAAAGCCCCAGTAGGAGTGCAACGGGCAGGAGCAAACGCTGGATCACCGGATCGACAAGCTCAGGACTAGGTAGCTCAATAGCATTATCCTGATCCAAGAAACGGATGCCCCTGGGCGCTTGGGCCGCCAGCTTGATATTAAAATAGACGAGCAGGGTAAAGAGCCCGCCAAAGACCAGCGCCAAGATAACCTTCAAAGTTAGGGTGGTGGTAAAAATCTGAGTGAAGCCAACTTCCTGGAACCAGAGCCAATCAGTGTAAAGGGTGAGAGCCTGGCCGAGAAATACAACAAGAACCAAGACAGCAAAGAAGAATAGCCCAGTTAATCTCCTCATTTTATTCCTCCCTCTCGCCGGTCAAGTTCTCGAAACATTGAAGTCCGGCTTGGTTTCCCGACCAAAAATATTAAATCTCAAACCCATCACTTCGCCATGAGTCTTTTCATGCCTTCCACGACCTCAGGGGGTTGAACGATCACCTCTTTGGCCATTGCCTCTAATTCCTCGCCGCGGTAAAGCCCACCACAACCCTGATGCTTTTGCCCTGGTAAAAGGCCGTCTGGGCCAGGAGCTCTTTCCCCCATGGCAAGAGAAGAAAAAGCGCTATCGCTATCCTTTTC
>JBOHVJ010000209.1:0-14762 GCA_050735075.1 Binatia bacterium | reverse complement strand
GCCTTATATTTTGATTCTGCTGAAAAACCCTCCGTTCATCCTTCGAGAGCCTCAGGACGAACGGAGGAGCGGTTGAAATCATTGGAGATTTTCCGTTCATGCTGAGCCTAGTCGAAGCATTCATAGGTGGTTTTTCAGCAGAATCTATTTTTCTTCACCTCTCCCAAAAACTCAGAATCACTGACTGCCTTCATGAAGGCCTCTCGCAGAACCTTGATCCGCTCCGAAGGGCTAAAAAGAGAAGGATGAGGGATGAACTCTTAAGCATGGCTAGTTTCCCAGAATCTTTTTAACCCGCGCGATTACCCCAGGCGGCTGAGCCAGCATTCTCGCGGCGAGCTCCTGTAGCTCCTCTCCCGACGCCGGCTCCACTTCCATTTTGCCTTTATTGGCCTCCCCCAGAAGGTCAGAGTCTTTCAGTGCGTTGGCCATAGCATTACGTAAGGTGTTTACTCTCTCCGAAGGGGCGCCTGGAGGCGCAACTAGGGGACGCCCAAAATCACCGCCGCGAATGATCACATCTGCTGCGCGGCGCGTCTCCTCCGGAGTCTTCTGTTGCCTGAATAGCTCGTAGATGGTAGGGGCTTCCGGTGCCCGGGGGTCCCGTTTTTGGTTGGTTACCAATAGGACACGAACGAATCCCTTCTTGCGCCAGGAATGGAAGGGCTCCCGGCCAAAGAAAGGAGCGGAGGTCATTCCCCGACACATCACCTCGCCTCTCTCCACGGCGATGTCAATCTCGCTCCCGCCGGGATAGCCCGTTACCGTCTGGATCTTGAGCGGGGGGAAAGCCTCTTCGAGAAGTCGCGCTAGGATGTAATCTGTGCCAGCGGTCCCGGTGGAGCCACACTTGGGAGGCTCACTGGCTTTCTGCATATCCTCGATAGATTTATAGGGTGCGTCGGCCCGCATATAGATAAGTTGGTCGCTCCGCTCCGGGGAGCCGAGCCAGTGGAATTTGGTCACGTCATATTTCACCTCATTACGGCCTACGAGCTGGTCCAAATAGATGCCATAGCCGAGAGCGCCGAGTAGTAGACCATCGGGCTTACCCACGTAGACATGGTTTGCGGCAATCAAACCCCCAGCTCCGGGCATGTTCTGCACTATGATCTCTGGGTTTCCCGGAATGTATTTAGGCATATAACGCGCGAGAAGACGCGCCCAGCGATCATAAAAGCCGCCAGGAGTAAAGCCGACCACTATCCTGACGATCTTGCCTTGATAGAAAGGTGCTTGGGCCTGGAGCTTAGGGCACAGCAGCAGGATAATTAAAAGAGCCAGGGTAATTCGTTTCATTTGCATCCTCCGACTGCGGTATTGGATTATTGGAGTACTGGAGTAATGGAGTAACGACATCATTTCCCCAGTAGTTTTTTCATCCGTTCGATGACCTCCGGGGGCTGCGCGACAACCTCTTTCGCCAACGCCTCTAGTTCGGGGCCGGCAACGGGATCAAGCTCAAGCTTTTTCTTCTTCGCCTCAGCCACATACTCGGGGTCTTTCATTGTCTTCATAAAGGCCTCGCGCAGGATTTTAACACGGTCGCCAGAGAGAGCAGGAGGAGCCACAATTGGACGACCTACGGTGCCAGCAGCCAGTACCACTGTCGCCAAGCGCCGGCTCAATTCAGGCGTCTTATACTTGTCCATGAGTTCAAAGATGGTCGGGACGTCGGGTAACCTTTCATCCCTCTTTCTGCCGGTTTGAATCAGGTTGCGGACAAACCCCTTTGTGCGCCAGGTATGGAATGGCTCGCGGGCGAAGAACGCAGTAATGGTAAAGGCGCGACACACGACCTCGCCTCTTTCCACTGCTAGGTCTATATCACTTCCGCCCTGATAACCTGTGACGATGTTGAATTTCGTGCCGAGGGTCTCCTCCATAAGCTTGGGTACATAGTAGGCAGTTGACGCAGTCCCTGAGGCGCCGCACTTGGGCGGCTCTTTGGCGTTGCGGACATCCTCGATCGTCTTATAAGGGGCATCAGCGCGCATATACATCTGGTGCTCACTCTGCACCGGCGTGCCAAGCCAGATAAATTTGGTCCAGTCGAACTTGACCTCCTTGCGTCCGACCAATTGATCGAAGTAGAGCGCTGGAAAGATCGATCCGATGGTCAAGCCATCAGGCTTGGATACACCATATAGATAGTTGGCTGCAATCATTGAGCCAGCGCCGGGCATGTTCTGCACGATCATGTTGGGGTTCCCCGGAATATACTTTGGCATGAACTGGGCAAGAGCGCGTGCATAGAGATCAAACACATCTCCTGCGGGGTTACCCACGATAATAATCATGGTCTTACCCTGATAGAAAGGGGCCTGGGCCTCAAGATTGGAGCTTAGCAGCAGAGTAATAAAAAGGCTTAGCGTAATTCTTTTCATTGCACCCTCCGACATATTGAATTCATTTCCCTAACAGTTTCTTCAACCACTCAACGACCTCCGGGGGCTGAGTGATCACCTCTTTCGCCAAGGCCTCCAGCTCATCGCCGCTTACAGGCTTGGTTTCCCAGCCTCTCTTTTTCGCCTCTTCCAACAGCTCGGGGTCTTTGAGAGTCTTGGTATAGGCTTCGCGTAGAATCTTAACCCGGTCCAGAGGCACACCAGGTGATGAGACAATGGGCCAGGCGCCGAAACCACCGGCACCCAAGTAAACTGTCGCGAATCTTCTCCGGGCCTCCGAAGTTTTGTGTCGGTCCATAAGCTCATAGATCGTCGGGACATCGGGTATCTTAGGATGGCGCTGACGCGCGGTTTGAATGAGTACTCGAACAAAACCTGTTCTATGCCAAGTATGGAAAGGTTCGCGGGCGAAGAAGGACGCAATCGTTATGGCTCGGCATTGTACTTCCCCTCTTTCGAGCGCCAAGTCCTGCTCGCCGCCGCCCGGATAGCCGGTGATGATCCTGAATTTCATTCCCAATGTATCTTCGAAAAGTTTAGGAACATCGTGGCCGCTGGTGCCTATCGCTGTGGCCGAGCATCTGGGCGGCTCTTTAGCATTGCGGATGTCTTCGAGGGTCTTGTAAGGGGTATCAGAGCGCATAAAAAGTAAATGTCCGTTTCGGTCGGGAGAGCCGATCCAGGTAAACTTAGACCAGTCAAATTGGACCTCTTTGCGGCCTGTGAGCTGGGCGTAGTAGAGGGCCGGCGCAATCGACCCGAGGGTAAGGCCGTCAGGCTTGGTTAAGTTGTAGATATGATTGGCCGCAATCATCGTGCCCGCCCCTGGCATGTTCTGCACGATGAAGTCTGGGTTCCCAGGGATGTGCCTCCCCATGTGGCGGGAGTAGGCGCGCGCCCATAGGTCGTGGACGTCTCCCGCGAGATAGCCCACGACGATTCTGATTGTCTTTCCCTGATAAAAAGGGGCCTGAGCCCGGAGGCTAGGGCTTAGCAGCAGGACAATCAAAAGAGCTAGGGTCATTCTTTTCATTGCACCCTCCAACCATATTGAATTCATTTCCCTAACAGCTTCCTCATTCGTTCGATGACCTCCGGGGGCTGCGCGACCACCTCTTTGGCTAGCGCCTCCACCTCTTCGCCGCTCACTGGCTCCAGCTCGTATCTCCTCTTCTTTAGCTCGGCCAGGAACTCTGGATCTGTCATCGTCTTGGCGAAAGCCTCACGCAGAATTTTGGCTCGGTCCAGTGGGATGCCGGGGGTCCCTACCACGGGTCGACCGAGAGCGCCGGGCGCAAGGACCACTGTGGCCAGGCGTCGGCTTGCCTCAGGCGTCTTATATTGATCCATGAGCTCGTAGATCGTGGGGGTGTCGGGTAATTTAGGATCACGTTTCCGTGGTGTTTGAATGATGTTCCGAACGAAGCCAGTTTTACGCCAGGTATGAAATGGCTCGCGGGCGAAGAAGGCCTCGATAGTGAACGCTCGACACTGCAGCTCGCCCCTCTCCACTGCCAAGTCAACATCCTGACCGCCCGGATAGCCGGTGACAATAGTAAATTTTACTCCCAGAGTCTCTTCCATCAGCTTGGGTATAAAGTATTCTGGGGAGCCGGTCCCGGTCGCCCCGCACTTGGGCGGTACAGCAGCTTTGCGAATATCTTCAACGGTTTTATAGGGGGCGTCGGAGCGCATGTACATCTGGCGCTCGACCCGCACCGGGGAGCCAATCCAGACGTACTTCGCCCAGTCAAACTGGACTTCTTTGCGCCCCATAAGCTGCTCGAAATATAGGGTCGGTAAGAACACTCCGAGAGTCAAACCATCAGGCTTGGCCACGCCGTAAACATAATTGGCCGCAATCATCGTGCCTGCCCCGGGCATGTTCTGCACGATGAAGTCTGGATTTCCCGGGATGTGCTTACCGATGTGGGCGGCAATAAGGCGAGCCCATAGATCATAGAGATCCCCTGCAGGGACACCCACGACGATCCTTATGGTCTTGCCTTGGTAGAAAGGGGTCTGAGCTTGGAGGCCAGGGCTCAGCAGCAGGACAACCGAAAAGGCTAGGGTCATTCTTTTCATTGCGCCCTCCAGCAATTTATCAGAGAGAGATAGAAAACGGTATTGATTACCGTCCTAAAACCCATTTCATCCGTTCAATCACTTCCGGAGGTTGGGCGATCACCTCTTTTGCCAGGGACTCCAGCTCCTCGCCGGTGAGGGGATTTACCTCCCAACTACGTTTTTTGACCTCGGCTAAAAGCTCTGGATCTTTGAGCGTCTTACCGTAGGCTTCGCGCAAAAGCTTGACTCGCTCTTGTGGGATGTTCGGTGTAGATACGATGGGACGGCCGAGAGTGGCAGCAGTCAAGACCACTTTGGCCAGCCTTCTACCTGACTCAGGTGTCTTATATTGCTCCATAAGCTCATAGATTGTAGGAACATCCGCCAGCCTCGGATCACGCTTTCTTCCCGTCTGAATCAGGACTCGAACAAAGCCCTTCTTGCTCCAGGTAGTATAAGGTTCGCGGCCAAAGAAAGTCGCTACCAACGGAGACCAGCATTGTACCTCGCCTCTTTCGACGGCCAAGTCGATCTCGGAACCGCCTTGATAACCACTCACAATTCTAGTTTTGATCCCAAGAATCTCCTCAAGAAGCCTCGGGATATAATGACCTGTGGTCCCCGTGCCTGAACTGCCGCACTTGGGCGGCTCCTTAGCGTTCCGAAGATCTTCTACCGAGCGGTAGGGGGCATCGGCGCGCATAAAATGCAAAATGTCATTTTGCTCCGGGGAGCCGATCCAGGTGAACTTTGCCCAGTCAAACTGAACCTCTTTGCGTCCTACGAGCTGGTCAAAATAAAGCGCAGGCAAAATCGCTCCGAGAGTCAGGCCATCTGGCTTGGCTACGCCATAGACATAGTTAGCCGCTACCAGAGAGCCCGCTCCGGGCATATTCTGTACCATGATTTCGGGCTTTCCTGGGATCTGCTGGCTCAGGGTGCGGGCCAGCAAGCGAGCCCATAGATCGTAGCCCCCTCCTGGAGTGGAGCCGACCACAAGTCTTATGGACTTTCCCTGGTAGAAAGTATCTTGAGCCTGGAGGGTTGAGCTCAGGAACAGGAAAAGCAGCAAAGCCAACAAGATCCAGGCAGGCGACGCACAACAACTTTTTACTCTCTGTCTCAAATCTCTGTCTCTGTCTATTGAAATCATTGCCCCAACAGTTTCTTCATCCGTTCGATCACGTCCGCTGGATGGGCCATGACCTGCTTCGCCAAGGCCTCGAGCTCTTCACCGCTGCTCGGCCTGATCTCAAGCTTCCTCTTCTTAGCCTCTTCGAGAAATTCAGGGTCGTTCACGGTCTTCATAAACGCCTCGCGCAGAATTTTGACCCGCTCTCCGGGCATTCCTGGAGGACCGACATAAGGTCGGCCGAGCTCGCCTGCAGCCAAGATCACGGCGGCCAGGCGCCGACCCTGTTCCGAAGTCCTGTACTTATCCATGAGTTCATGGATGGTAGGGACATGCGATAGTCTTTCATCCCGTTTTTTTGCGTCTTGGATGAGCTCTCGGACAAAGTTCTTCTTGCGCCAGGTATGAAATGGTTCGCGGGCCATGTAGGCATCGATGGTAAAGGCACGGCACACCACCTCGCCTTTTTCCACTGCCAGGTCGATGTCGCTTCCGCCTATGTAGCCACTGACGATGGTGAACTTCGTCCCGAGGGTTTCCTCCATAAGCTTGGGGATATAGTAAGCTGTCGATGCGGTCCCCGTGGAGCCGCACTTGGGTGGCACCGTTGCATTCCTGATATCTTCAATTGTCTTGTAAGGGGTATCGGCCCTCATATAGAGGAAGTGAGTGACTTTAGCTGGGTTGCCGATCCAGGCGAACTTGGCCCAGTCGAACTGGATCTCCTTGCGCCCAACGAGCTGGTCAAAATAAAGGGCTGGAAAGATCGAACCAATAGTTAGGCCGTCAGGTTTGGCTACTCCGAAGACAAAGTTGGCGGCGATGATCGAGCCTGCACCGGGCATGTTTTGCACGATGAAATTGGGATTACCTGGAATGTGCTTGCCCATGTACTGGGCAAGCACGCGTGCATAGAAGTCATAAACATTTCCGGCCGGATTCCCCACCACGATGGTTATTGTCTTTCCCTGATAGAAAGGGGCCTGAGCTTGCAGGTTATGGCCCCATAGCAGAAAAAACAAAAGAGCAAAAATTATTCTTTTCATGGCTCCTCCGACTATCTCTGTCACTGTCTCAAATCTCTGTCTCGTATTATTGCCCCAACACTTTTTTCATCCGCTCAATGATTTCAGGTGGCTGGGCCATCACCTCTTTGGCCAAGGCCTCAAGTTCTTCACCACTGCTTGGCCTGATCTCTAATCTTTTCTTCTTGGCCTCGGCTAAAAACCCAGGATCTTTCAACGTCTTCATGAATGCTTCACGGAAGATATTAACCCTCTCCGCGGCCATGCCCGGAGGAGCTACGTAAGGCCTTCCCACCTCGCCCGCAGCCAAAATTACAGTAGCCAGACGGCGGCCCGATTCCGGAGTCTTGTACCTATCCATGAATTCATAGATGGTGGGGACATCGGGCATCCTTTCGTCCCTTTTTCTTGCGTCCTGAATGAGTTCACGGACAAATTTCTTATTGCGCCAGGTATGAAATGGCTCGCGTGCAAGATAGGCATCAATGGTAAAGGCACGACACTGCACTTCGCCTCTCTCCACCGCTAAGTCAATATCACTCCCACTCAAATAGCCAGCCACAATGTTAAATTTTGTCCCGAGGATTTCCTCCATGAGCTTGGGTATATAGTAGGCCGTTGACGCAGTCCCTGTCGCCCCGCACTTAGGCGGCTCCTTTGCATTGCGGATGTCTTCAATAGTTTTGTACGGAGTGTCGGCGCGCATGTAGAGGAAATGATTGACCTTAGCGGGGTTGCCGATCCAGGCAAACTTCGCCCAGTCAAACTTGACCTCTTTCCGGCCGACGAGCTGGTCAAAGTAAAGCGCTGGAAAGATGGATCCTATGGTCAAACCATCGGGCTTGGCTACACCATAAATATAATTGGCGGCAATCAAGGACCCTGCGCCCGGCATGTTCTGCACGATGATGTTTGGGTTTCCGGGAATATACTTGACCAGGTACTCGGCGAGGAGCCGCGCATAGAAATCATAGACAACGCCGGCCGCGCTACCTGCAACGATGGTTACAGTCTTGCCCTGATAAAAAGGGGCCTGAGCCAAGGCCGGCGGATTAACTGATACCAAAAGTATAAGGGATAAAGGGATTAAGGGGTAAAGGGATGAGAGGATAATTTTCCTGGTCATAGCATCCTCCTGCCAGCTAGATAGAGACAGAGAGAAGAGCCAGTATTTTTTCTCTGTCCCTGTCTCAAGTCTCTGTCTTGCATTATTTCCCCAGAAGTTTTTTCATGCGTTCGATAACTTCCGGCGGTTGGGCCATCACTTCTTGGGCCAGGGCTTGCATATCCTCACCCTTTATAGGTTCTAAAACCCATCCCCTCTTTTTCGTCTCCTCGATAAGCTCCGGTTCATTGAGCGATCTGTTGTAGGCGTCGCGAAGAATTTTCACCCGGTCCGGGGGAATTCCCGCAGTAGCCACCATGGGCCGACCGAACACAGCAGGCGCTAGGATCACGGTAGCGAGCCGCCGACTTGCCACGGGTGTCTTGTGTTGATCCATGAGCTCATAGATCGTAGGGATATCTGGTAACCTCTCGTCTCGTTTCTTTCCAGTTTGAATAAGTACCCGGACAAATCCCTTCTTACGCCAGGTCTCAAAGGGCTCGCGACCGAAAAAGGTACTGATCGTAAAGTTACGGCAGTGCACCTCTCCCCTTTCGACCGCCACATCGATCTCGCCGCCACCTTGGTAACCAAGAATTACGTTGAATTTAACCCCCAGGGTCTCTTCCAACAGCAAAGGCATGTAATGGCCGGAGGTACCTGTTGCTGTTGCGCCACACTTGGGTGGATCTGCCGCTTTGCGAATGTCTTCAATGGTTTTGTAAGGAGTATCCGAACGGATAAAAAGCAAAAACTCAGTCTGTTCAGGAGTGCCAATCCACGTGAACTTGGCCCAGTCAAACTGGACCTCTTTCCGGCCCGTGAGCTGATCGAAATACAGAGACGGACCGATTGCACCTAGGGTTAATCCGTCAGGTTTGGCAACGCTATAGACATAGTTGGCGGCAATTCTGGAGCCTGCCCCTGGCATATTTTGCACAATGAAATCGGGGTTTCCTGGGATGTGCTTTCCCATGTGGCGGGCGAAAAGGCGTGCCCATATGTCATACCCATCTCCTGAGAGGTAGCCCACTACGATCCGGATGGTCTTGCCTTTATAGAAAGCATCAGTTTGAGCCTTGAGGGTAGGGGTGAGGCAAAGGCCCCATGCAAGAAAAATGGACAATGAGAAGGCTATGACTGGGATGGTCACTCTTTTTTTCATGATAACCTCCCGACCTGTTGAGCCCGCCGTTTTCCTTAGACACGCTCAGACGGCCTTTTCACTCGACGTCCTCCTAGCGCACTCGACAAACTTTTCTCTAAGTTCCTGAGGAGTGGGAGGGGAGTCAACTCGACGGGAAAAAGTCCGCTCATCTTTTACGTGTTTCTCTTCCATTATTGCACGAATAGCTTTTTGATCTGCTCGACCACTGGAGGAGGCTGATCCATACCCTCTCTGGCCAGGACCCCCAACTGTTCGCCTTTTGATGCCTTCACATCAATCCTTAACTTCTTCGCCTCGGTTAAAAGATCCGGGTCTTTCACAGCCTTTTCATAAGCCTCACGCAGAATCTTTACTCGCTCCGGGGAGTGCCAGGAGGGGCCAAGAGCGGGCGCGCCCATTCACCCCCGAGCAACATGGCCTCGGCTACGCGGCGCGCGGTCGCGGGTGTCTTGTATTCGTTCATGAGCTCGTAGATTGTGGGAGCATCAGGAACGCGTTCGTCCCGTTTGCGCCCGCTCTGGGCAAGAAATCGGACAAAGCCTTTTTTTGCCCAGGTTAAAAAAGGCTCGCGGCTAAAGTAAGTTGAGACGGTTAATCCCATGCAAGCCACCTCACCCCTTTCCACTGCGATGGCGATCTCGGCGCTCCCCGGATAGCCTAGGACGTGGTTGATCTTTGCCCCTATGGTCTCTTCCAGGATCTTTGACATCACATGGTCGGAACTACCGATTCCTGTGGAACCACACTTGGGTGGCTCCTTTGCGTTGACAACATCTCTAATGGATTTGTAGGGTGCGTCGGTTCGCATGAATATCGTCATATCGTCCTTCTCCAATGAACCGATCCAGTTAAATTTGAGCAGGTCAAACTTGACCTCTTTCTGTCCGGACAGTTGGCTTAGATAGATATTGTTGTGCGGCATGAGAAGGGTTAATCCATCGGGTTTGGCGACACCGTAGCCGTAATTGGCCGCTATCACAGATCCGCCTCCTGGCATGTTCTGGACGATCAAGTCCGGGGTTCCCGGAATGTACTTTCCCATATACCGGGACATGAGCCGCGCCGCGCGGTCATAACCACCCCCGGCACTAAGGCCAACGACGACTCGGATAGTCTTGCCTTTGTAAAAAGGCTCGGCCTGAGCGTGAAGTCTAGGAGTGAACCCTAAGCTCCAGGTCAAAAAAATCAGCAAAGAAACAACTAAAGCAGTTAACTTCAGTGCCTTTTTCATAGTGACCTCCTTCATATCATTTTATCCTGTACTCTTTGACAGCATCCTCGCGAAGTTCCAGACCAAAGCCCGGTGTTTCCGTGAGCGTCACCCAGCCATTTACTGGAGCCGGAGGGTCCTTATAGATAGTGTTGGCAACCATCCAGTTTGTCAGATGGAATTCGCTACGCCAGCCATTGGGGACGCCGGCATGTAGGTGCATATCGAAGTGATCTCCGTTACCGATGGGGAGATTGAATGCCTGTGCCACGGCGGCCGCCTTCATTCCCATCGTGATGCCGCCGACCGAGCCCACATGGGGGTGAAGAAAGTCCACAGCTCGTTCCCTCACCAATTCGCATAACTTGGTGAAACCTTCTCTCTGTCCCGCTCCGATGGGGATGCTGGTATGTTTGCGCAACTCGGCCAGGAGATGCGCGTCGTTCTGTACAATAGGCTCCTCGAACCACATCAGATTGTATGGCTCCAGACGTTTACACCACCTGAGCGCGGCATCGTATTTCATAAGACAATTCGCATCCACCATCAACTCCACGCCATCGCCGACGGCCTCTCTCACTGCTCTTACCCTTGCCTCGTCCTCGGACGGGTTATCTTCGCGATGTTCTGCGCTCGCTCCCGGCATATCGATCTGGCCGTGGATATTAAGCCGGCCCACCATGATCTTGAGTCTGTTTTGGCCTTGAGCGAGCCAGTATTTCGCAGCCTCTACGAGTTCCTCTTTGGAGTAGGTTCTGAGACCGTAAGTGATATAGGCCGGGATTGATTTTTGCGCGCCGCCGAGCAGACGCCACACGGGCGTCTTATAAAACTTCCCCTTGATGTCCCACAGGGCCACATCGATCGCGCTTGCCCCGAAGTTCCACACGCCGGCGTGGGCCCGCGTGTTAAACTTCCAGAGCATCTGGTGCATCAGCCGCTCTGTCTCCAGGGGATCCTTTCCCTTTAAGAAAGGTGCGAGATCTTTTTCGATAAAGGCCACCGAGGCGGAGGGCATGCTGCCGCCAATCTGCGAGATCCCTACGATGCCATTGTCCGTCTCTATCTTCACTAGTCTGACGGATGAACGGATTGGTTCTCGAAACAATGGTGGCGTCACCGGAATATTGGCAAGCTCGACGGTTTCTATCTCGGCGATCTTCAAGTGCTCACCTTAGATTTGTGACTGCAGCATTCAGCCTGTTAATTTCCTAACAGCTTCTTAACCCTCTCAATGACCTCCGGAGGTGAATCCAGGATCTCTTTCGCTAGGGCCTGTAGCTCTTCACCTGAAGTAGCCTCCACGTCCATTCTTCCCTTCTTGGCCTCGGCCAAGACCTCGGGATCTTTCAAGACCTTGAGATAAGCTTCGCGTAGGATTCTTACTCTCTCCGGTGGAGTCCCCGGAGTAGCTAACATGGGACGACCAAACTCACCTGCCGCTACTATCAGTTGGGCTACCCGGCGACTGTTCGCCGGAGTCTTATACTCATCGAAGAGTTCATAAATGGTAGGAGTGTCTAATGCCCGCGGGTCTCGTTTGCGCGAGCTCTGAAGGATATGTCGATCAAAGTTCTTTTTGTGCCACGTATCAAAGGGCTCGCGGCCAAAGTGGGCGGAAAGGGTATGAGCGCGGCAGACAACCTCCCCCTTTTCCACGGCAACGTCGATCTCGCTACCCCCTGGATAGCCCACCACAGAATTGAATTTCGCCCCGATGGTTTCTTCCAACATTCTAGCCATAATATAATCAGTGCCGGCAGTGCCTGTTGAGCCGCACTTAGGTGCCTCCTTGGCCCTGATGATGTCTGCGATGGACTTATAGGGAGCGTCGGCGCGCATGTAGAGGATGCTTGATTCAACCGCCGGTGAGCCGATCCAGTGGAACTTGCGCAGATCAAACTGGACCTCCTTACGCCCGACGAGCTGGTCTGTATAAATGCTGTTAAGGGGCATGGCAACAGTCAAACCGTCACCTTTGGGCACGTTATAGACATAGTTGGTCGCTATCATAGATCCAGCTCCTGGCATGTTCTGAACGATAATTTCAGGATTTCCCGGAATATACTTTCCCATATAACGGGCCAGGAGGCGTGCCCAGCGGTCATAAAATCCTCCCGGAGTGGAGCCCACGATAATCCGGATGGTCTTACCTTTATAGAAAGGCTCGGCCTGGGCCCAAAGGCTGGGGACAGACCAGAGATTCCATGCCAAGGAAAAAAGCAGAGAAAAGGCGATCGCCATGGCCTTAGTTCGTTTTTTCATGATAGCCTCCAGGTACTGACCTTATAATAAGCCTAACCAAATAAAGAGCTGTCCATCGGGAAAGGGGAGATGGAGCAGCCGGTCGAAAAGCGCCCAGAAGGAAAGCCAGGCAGCCCCGGTAAGCACGAGCGAAATAATCCATCTCTCACGCGACTGAACTTTGAGATAGAAGAAAACAAGTGCCGCGATAGCGAGGGAGAAGCCCAGGAGCCATATGGCGATGAAAAAGCCGAAGATCCAAGAGAAGATAGTAAGGGTTCTGCGCCGGGCAACGGCGCTATCCATGGTCTGAGTGAACTGAAAGTCAACTGGAGCGTCTCCGGAGGAAGAGCTGCTCTTGGTTTTGCCTCTTAAGTCCAGAACGAGGTAAAGGAGGGCGAGGAAGATCATGGGTATCCCGATTGCCCAAGGGTAGAGCCGCGCCTGGAGACGCCACTCTCTCGCCTCATAGACGAACACGATGAAGAAAATAAGAATCAGGAGAGTGAAAAAGAATTGAGGTCTGAATTTCATGGATTGTGGTCCTCTTTCATTCCCAGCCGTAAAGCCTCATGGCGTTCTGGCAGAGCATTTTTTGTTTGGCTTCCTCCGAGATATCCTTTCGCCCACGCACGGTTGAGACCATGTAGGGAAAATTCCCGTCCCAATGTGGATAGTCCGAAGCGAATAAGATCAAGTCTTGGCCGACTCGCTCCATGACGTAGGGTAGGGTGCTCTCCTCGGGCTCCGTGGCATAAAACCAGTTTCCTCTGGTCATGTACTCGCTCGGTTTCGCCTTCAACAACGGCGCTTCTGACTCGCGCTTCTCCCATTCCTCGTCCATCCGATCCATCCAGTACGGAACCCATCCACACCCGCACTCGAGAAATGCGATCCTTAATCTGGGAAACTTTTCCGGCACCCCGCCATACATCAGAGCGGCGCAATCCAACAGGGTCTCAAATGGGCGACCAATGGTATGTCGAAAAAGAAAAGTGTCAAAGCGGATTTCCCCCGCAGGCCCCTGGCGAGAGTTGTGAACCAACAGCGGAGCGTTGAGTCTCTGGAGCTCCTCATAGATCGGCCAGAAGGTTGGGGTGCCAAGATGCTCCTTCATCCCGAAAGAGCCGATCGCAATCCCTACGAGCCCCAGTTTCGTAATCGCCCGATTGACTTCCGCCACGGCCACAGGCGCATCCTGGAAGGGAACCAGTCCTATCCCTTTAAGCCGGGGGCTCTCCTTGCAGACGGCGGCAATCCAATTGTTGTAACCGCGGCAAAAGGCAGCCGCGTAGTCTTTTTCCGGGATGCGGGTGACACTAAAGCCGCCCGTGGGGAATAGCACTGAGATGTCGATCCCCTCCGTATCCATGTCGCGGAGACGAGTCGGCACATCGGTTATGTTCATACCGAGCTTCCCATACATGCTGGAATCCCATTCGTCGTTGGGTAGAAGGGAACCCTGCCTCCTGCAATAGGGCTCCTCCATGTAGGCTCGGATATCGGCGTCGCGGTCCCGGACATGACCATCAGCATCAATAACTCTCACGTTTGGCATAAGTGTTCTCCTTCAATCACTTACTCGTCGACCCTGCTGGATCGGCGCTCTCCCGATGCGTCGAACCCCCTAACCTTATTTCTCCCCTCTCGTCACCCTCACCTCTATCCTCTGAGGCGACGATGACATCGAGGTGTTGTGAATGAAAGAGTCATACAGTGAAGGAGTAGCGATCCACACTGGCCCTGAGTCATGGGTAGCCATTCGCAAGGGTGGAGACTAAGCGTTGACAAGGGTACGTACAGGCTGGGTATTGAGCCGCGAAAGAGGTGTAACTTCAGAGCGCCGACGCTATAGAGGATGGCGGAAGGCAACATCGGTCGTGTCGTTAAAGCGCGAGACACGGCAGGGCTCTGCGAGGTCGGAGACCCCAAGCATGTACGGAAACACTTCGAGTGGGAATCGTGAGATCCCGTTACTGTCCAGGAACAGAAAGTACTGGACCGCATTGGGAAGTCCAAGGACGAACGCCAATGATGTACGGTAGCGGGAAGTCGGACAGGCCCATAGGACCTGAGAAGCCGCCGAACAAAGCTGTGGGACCGGCAGCGGAGGCGGTGGAGGAAAGGGGTCTGGCCGAGGGGAATCTGCGCCAGCAAACCAGGCACCGAACCCAGGGTCGGGAGAGTCTGCAAAATGCGCTGGAGCGGATACGGGAGGCGGCCAAGAGAGACGGGAAGATGCGGTTCACCGCGCTCCTGCACCACATCTATGACATTGGTCGGTTGCGTGCGGCGTTCTATGGGCTCAAACGGGAAGCCGTGCCCGGCATCGATGGCGAGACGTGGAAGCACTACGGAGAGACTCTGGAGGACAACCTGCGAGATCTCTCTGGACGGCTGCAA
>JBOHVJ010000208.1:0-3989 GCA_050735075.1 Binatia bacterium | reverse complement strand
ACGCCTCGATACAACATCGGGGCAGAGCAAATGGGTCATGTGTTCCATTACCCATGCGTACATCAATAAAAGGAGGATGTTATGGCAAGAAACTACGTTGATTCAGACGGCCATGTCATGGAGAACGAGCGTGAGTTAAACGATTTTATCGAAGAACCTTTCAGGGGCTTTGGGTATGTAACTACTAGACGCATGCTACCCAGTCTGGATAGGTTCCACACCGCCAGAGTTGAAGGTCGGAAGCCGGGCACTTTCGATCCGACTGTTGGGCCTGAAAAGTGGATCGAGTTTCTTGACAAGACAGGCCTCGAATTCTCGGTCCTTTACCCGACTGACGGGCTGGCCTATGGACAGGTTGTTTTTCCCGAATGGGCGGCTGCCTACGCTCGGGCCTACAACAATTGGCTTTACGAGAGATACTTGAAAGTGAGTTCTCGTCTTAAAGGCATGGCGCTCATGCCTATGCAGGACGTTTCCAACGCAGTTATTGAGCTTAGAAGGGCGGTAAAGGAACTAGGTATGGTGGGAGCTATGATTCCCTCCAACGGACTCAATGAGCACATAAGCGCCAGGCACTTCTGGCCTATCTACGAGGAGGCTGAAAAACTGGCTTGCGCTCTTGCTGTGCATGGGGGAAGTTACGGGAATTTAGGTTTCAACACCTTCACGGTGTTCCCTGCGACCCGCGCTCTCGGTATGCCTTTTCCGTTGGCGATCGCGATGACTGGTCTGATCGTAGACGGGGTGTTCGATGCGTTTCCTAAACTGAAGGTTGGATTTCTAGAAGGTGGGACCAGTTGGATCCCTCTGGTCATCGACCGGCTGGAGAGGGAGCTGGAGTATGGGGGACTTCGCATCAAAAGAAAGCCTGAGGATTATTTTCGAACTGGGAGGATCTTTGTAGGCTGTGAGGGGAATGAGAAGGCTTTGGCCTATTCTATTGAACGGGTCGGGCATGAGCCTTTTATGTTCGCATCCGATTTCCCGCACGAGATTACGATGGACAACTGCATGGAGGAGATCGACGAAATCCGCGAGAGAAAAGACATCAAAGAAGAGCATAAGCAGGCAATATTGGGAGACAATGCAAGAAGATTCTACCGCCTGTAAATAATCTCAGGGATAGTCACGTTAAACGAAGACGAGTCTATTTGTTCGGCCGTGGGTAACTGACTCCAGAAGGGAGGATTTGTGATTCATTCAATCGTACTTCTCGCCAGTGATCCGTCGCATCTGCCATTCCTTACAGTGTTCAAGGAATCCGGCGTGACCCAGAAATATGGCTTTGAAATCGAGCTCGAAGTTGTCGGTGGCGCAAAGGCGCCGACCATGGCCCACCGGCCGCGCTTGGTACTTGCCGGAGAGGTCGATTTCATCAGCGGTTTGCATCACGAGACCTACAGGTCCCGTGCCCGGGGAGAAAAGCGACTCGTTTACCTTGCCCAGACCCAAAACAACTGGGACGACCGCCTCCTTACCTCGCCTCAAATCCGCGGTGTCCAGGATCTCCGTAGGAAAAAAATTATCTGCCATACCAAGGCACCCTGTGTACAGGGAAACCTGGCGGCAGTTCTTGAAAGTTGTGGGCTCAAAAGAGAGGAAATCAACATCGAGCCTATTGAAAGCACATCAGGAAAACATGTGAGTTATGTGGATCGGGTCGTCACGGGCGAGGTCGACGCCACTCTCGTGGACATGCCCTTCGATCTCTACGGTAGAAAAAAGGGGCTTCATATCATGGAGCTGCCGGACCGGCCCGTGATCCATAACACAACTATTCTGACCACGACGGATTACATTAAGGAAAACGAAGAGACCGTTATCATCTTCCTCAAGGCCTTGATCGAAGCGATTCACTTTTTCAAAACCCGCCCTAACGAGGTGGTCCGGATTCTTAGAAAAAATCTGGCGGAGCGTTACGGACTGGACGAAGAGGAATATTACGTTCACCTGCAGAGGGAGTGGGCCAGACTCCTCTCAGCGAAGCCCTACCCTTCGGCCGCCGCGATTCAAAACGTTTACGAGCTGGATGTGGGAAAAGACCCTAACATGAGCCACATCGGTCCTCTCGAACCCTGGGACCTCCACTATCTCAGGACCATCGACGACAGCGGCTTCATCGACAACCTTTACGCCTCCTAACCCCGACCCGAAATCCTCAGCTGAGCCTAGACTCTAGCAGGTGCCAGCCCTGTCCGAAATCTTCAACGCAAAAACTCCCGCCGCAGATGGCGCCCAGCCCTAAAATTTGTCTTGACCTATCATTGGGAGGTGTCCTACAATTAATCAGGTACAATGAAGAAGATTCTCATTATCGAGGATAGTCGCACCGTGGCAACGATGATGTCTGCCGTCTTGAAAGGTGGCGGCTTCGACGTCAAGACTGCCGAAAAGGGCAATGACGGCTTCACACAAGCCAAAGACTGGAAGCCCGACCTTATCCTCTTGGATGTCTTATTGCCTGATGCCAATGGCTTCGACCTTCTAGAAAAGTTCAAGTCAGACGAATCTTGCAAAGATATTCCTGTGTTAATCCTCACGAGCCGGGATAGCCCGGACGACGTTCGGAAAGGATTAAAGCTGGGTGCCAACGATTACCTTGTTAAACACCATACCATGCCAAAGTTATTGGTAGAAAAAGTGAAGAAGTGGCTGGGATGAAATCTCAGTCAAAAATTCCTCTCCTCGCCCCCTGACCATAAAAAAGTGCGATCTGGTGTCAGGCTTGGGTTATTGAGCAAGGCCGATCAGAATCACGGTAATGAACCTCTCGCAAGGTAGGTCGGTGTTTCTTATTGCTGGGCCACCTTCTTCAGGACTTCTCGCGCGCGGGGCCAGTAGCGGCTCGGAACACGGTAACGTTGACCTCCTCCGCTTCTTCCCCGACGAAAGTCATCAATTGGAAGCGCAAGACGCCGGCTAAATCAGACTATCACGATTGTACCGTCGAATTTGCTGAACGTATAGCCATCGAAGTCTTCGTTGGTGGTAGCTCTTTAATCTCTGAGGATGCTGATGGCAATGGCTTCGCCCAGCTTTAGCGACTCGATGACTGCGCTTAGTAGCCGTTCGTGCTGAGCAGAGTCGAAGCACGGACGGGGACTTTTTCAGACGTCAACCACACATTTCACCCCTTGACACAGCTTCTTCCTCGTGATGAGTTACTGCTATCTAACACATTTTGGATTGCCGATTTTGGATTAATAAGGAGGCAGGCATGAAACGTATAGCTGCTACGCTATTTCTATTGGCTCTCTCCACATGGACAACTTCCCTCTGCGCGAAAGAGATCGTCGTCGTAACCTCTTTCCCTAAGGAGCTGTTCGAGACCTACAAAAAGGCCTTTGAGGCGAAAAATCCCGGCGTCAAGGTAGTCATCAACAGCAAACCAACCCCTGCGGGGGTGACCTATCTGCGCGAGACCAGAGCTAAGCCTGAGGCAGACATCTTCTGGGTTAGTTCCCCAGATGCCTTTCAAACCCTGAAAACTGATGGCCTCCTCGATAGGTATTCCCTGCCCAAAGAGATCATGGGCAAGATCCCAGCCAATATCGGCAACTTCCCCATCCATGATCCGGACGGAACCTATTTCGGCTTTGCCGTTAGCGGCTATGGACTCATGTGGAACAAAAACTACCTCCAGGCCCGCAAGCTGCCCGCGCCCAAGGAATGGACCGACCTCTCGAATCCGAAATACCACGGCCATCTGGTGATCAGCGCCCCTTCGCGCAGCGGCACGACCCATATCACTATCGAGGTGATCCTCCAGGCTTATGGCTGGGATAAGGGCTGGGCTCTTCTTTTGAACTCCGGGGGGAACATGGGGACGATTACGGAGCGCAGCTTCGGCGTGCCGGAGGCCGTCAACAGCGGTCAATACGGCATCGGAGTGGTGATCGATTTCTTCGGCCTCTCGGCGATAGCTAGCGGTCAACCCGTGGACTTTGCCTATCCCTCTCTTACCTCGATCGTTCCCGCCAACGTGGGCA
>JBOHVJ010000207.1:0-3693 GCA_050735075.1 Binatia bacterium | reverse complement strand
CCGCGGTAAAGCCCACCACAACCCTGATGCTTTTGCCCTGGTAAAAGGCCGTCTGGGCCAGGAGCTCTTTCCCCCATGGCAAGAGAAGAAAAAGCGCTATCGCTATCCTTTTCATGCGCAACCTCCCTTTTCCGTTGAAGACACGGCTTCACTACTTGAGTATTTTTCTGACCCGCTCGAGCACCTCGGGCGGCTGATCCAAGATTCTTGTTGCCAATTTCTCCAGTTCCTCACCGAGCACTGGATCCATATCCATCCTCCCCTTTTTTGCCTCATCGATCAGCTCCGAATCCTTCATGGCTTTCTCGTAAGCTGTGCGCAGGATCTTGACGCGATCCGCTGGCGTTCCAGGCGGACCAACCATGGGACGACCAAACTCCTCAGTGGCCAACAACACCTCGGCAACATGACGGCTCGCCTCGGTCACCTTTTCCTTCTCAAAAATCTCAGAAATTGTCGGAGTTTCGGGAATTCTCGGATCCCGACTGCGGCCAGTGTAAAGAATAACCCGTACGAAGTTTCTCTTTTGCCACGTGAGAAACGGCTCGCGACCGAAAAATGGAGATGCAGTCATCCCGCGGCAGACAACCTCGCCTCTCTCGACCGCCACATCAATCTCCGATCCGCCCGGATAACCCAGAACGGTATGGATCTTAAGCGGTGGTAAGGTGTCTTCAAGAAGCCGCGCAAGGATATAGTCTGAACCTGCTGTTCCTGTGGAGCCACACTTGGCTGGCTCTTTGGCATTGCGAACATCCGCTATCGACTTATATGGAGCGTCGGCGCGCATGTAGATAAGCATCGGCGTACGCTCTGGCGAGCCGATCCAAACAAACTTGCGAACATCGAATTGCACTTCTTTACGCCCAACAAGCTGATCCATATAAATGCCGTTGAGCGGCATCCCTAGGGTGAGACCATCTGGTTTCACAACATTGTAAACATAGTTAGAGGCTATGACTGATCCGGCCCCGGGCATGTTTTGCACTATGAGTTCCGGAGTTCCCGGAATGTACTTGGGCCAATAACGTGCGATAAGGCGTGCCCATCGGTCATAAAATCCTCCGGCTGTAGTACCGACAACTATTCGTATACTTTTCCCTTTATAAAAGGGCTCTGTCTGTGCGAGAAGGCTAGGGGTGAGCCAGAACCCGCATCCCAAGGAGAAGAGTAGTAAGCCGCCCGCTATCTTATTCGTTCTCTTCCTCATAATGGCGCCTCCTTCGGACCTTGGAATGCCGTGCAGCGGATGAAAATCTAAGCTCTACTGAGAGCCAACACTGAAAGTGAAGGCATCCAAAACTATCTGCCCAAAAGTTTTCTCATCCGCTCAATGATTTCGGGAGGTTGTGCGATGACCTCTTTTGCTATAGCCTCCAGCTCCTCGCCCTTTACGGGCTGCAATTCGTATTTTCTCTTCTCGAGCTCGGCCAGGAAGTCAGGGTCTTTCAGAGTCCTGTTATAAGCCTCGCGCAGGACCCTAACCCGGTCGGGAGGGATTCCAGGCGTACCCACTAGGGGACGGCCGAGGGCACCAGCCGCAAGGACCACATTGGCCAAGCGCCTACTTGCTTCAGCGGTCTTATACTGATCCATCAGTTCATAGATCGTTGGGACTTCTGGCAGCTTGGGGTCGCGGGTGCGCCCGGTCTGAATCACGTTACGGACAAAGCCCTTTTTGCGCCAGGTATGGAACGGCTCGCGGGCAAAAAAGGCCTCGATGGTAAAGGCCCGGCAGTGCAACTCACCCCTCTCAACCGCCAGGTCAATGTCCTGGCCTCCCTGGTAGCCGGTGACAAGATTAAATTTTGCCCCTACGGCCTCTTCTAAAAGCTTAGGGATATAGTAACCCGTTGAGCCAGTCCCCGTGGTGCCGCACTTTGGAGGCACCGTAGCCTTGCGAATATCTTCAATGGTCTTATAAGGGGCATCGGAACGCATATACATTTGATGCTCACTCTGCACCGGAGAGCCAATCCAGACAAATTTAGCCCAGTCAAACTGGACCTCTTTGCGCCCGATAAGCTGATCGAAATATAGAGCGGGCAGAGTTGATCCTAGCGTCAAACCGTCAGGTTTAGCCACGCTATAGACATGATTGGCCGCAATCATCGAGCCTGCGCCAGGCATGTTCTGTACTATGATGTCAGGCTTCCCGGGAATGTGCTTTGGCATTTGCTGGGCGTACAGGCGCGCCCACAAGTCGAACACATCTCCTGCTAGAAACCCGACTACAATCTTTATGGTCTTGCCTTTATAAAATTCGTGTGTCGTTGCATTTGCCACACCAACGACAAAGGCGAAACCGGTCAGAAAAGTAAGACACAAAAGCTTGTTCTTCATGGAACTACCCTCCTTAACGCCCCAAGACTACGTTCATCCGGCTAATAACTTCTGGTGGCTGTGCGATCACATCCCGCGCTAGCACCTCAAGTCTTTTTCCGCTCACCGGCTTTGCCTCCCACTTTCTCTTTTCAGCTTCGGCCAAAAGCTCGGGATCGCTCATCGTTTTCATAAAGCCCTCGCGTAGAATTTTGACCCTATCGGCGGGTATTCCCGGGCTGCCCACGAAGGGGCGACCGAAAGTGCCAGGAGAGAGAATGACGGTGGCGACGCGTCTGCCAAGTTCCGGCGTCTTTTGTTTTTCCATTAGCTCCCAAAGCGTTGGTGTGTCGGGCGTTCTTGGGTCGCGCTTCACTCCGCCCACCACGAGCAGTCGCACAAACCCCGTCTTGGCCCAAGTTCGGCCCGGCTCGCGTCCAAAAAAGGCGCTCGTGGTTCCAGCGCGACAGTGAACCTCACCCTTCTCAATCGCCAGGTCGATTTCCGATGCTCCCGGGTAGCCTGTTACGATATTAAACTTGAGTCCCAGGACCTCTTCGAGAAGCCTGGGAAAATAATGGCCGGTTGTACCGGTTCCCGTGGCGCCGCATTTAGGCGGCACGGTTGCCCTGCGGATATCTTCCAAAGTTCTATAGGGAGTGTCGGATCGCACAGACAGCATCTCATCGGTCTCCTCTGGTGAGCCGATCCAAGCGAATTTTGACCAGTCAAACTGGATTTCTTTGCGGCCGGCGAGCTGATCAAAAAATAGGGCAGGGGAGATCATCCCCAGGGTGAGCCCGTCAGGTTTCCCGACCGCGTATACGTAATTGGCTGCGGTCATGGAGCCGGCGCCCGGCATGTTTTGCACGATGATCTCCGGGTTCCCAGGAATATATTTGTTCCAAAACCGCGCGATGGCGCGAGCCCAGAGATCGTTGGTGCCCCCTGCAGAGAATCCCAGGACCAACCTAATGGTCTTGCCTTTATAGAAATCGGCCTGCGCCTGAAGGTTTGAACTCCATAGTAAAACAAGCAATAAGGCAGAGATCACTTGTTTCATACAGGGTCTCCTTTTTTAGAATCACTTGGCCAAAAGTTTTTTCATGCTTTCTATGACCTCAGGTGGTTGGGCCATCAGCTCCTTGGCCATAGCCTCCAGCTCTTTACCCCTGGTGGGGTTCACTCCCCAATCCCGCTTTTCCGCTTCCGTCAGGAGTTCACGATCATTCATCATCTTCACATAGGCCTCGCGCAAAACTTGGACCCGGTCCGCAGGGATGCCCGGGGGGCCAATATAAGGACGACCAAGATCGTCCGGGGCGAGGAGGACTCTGACCAGGCGCCTGGTGGCCTCAGGCGTTCTATATC
>JBOHVJ010000206.1:0-5601 GCA_050735075.1 Binatia bacterium | reverse complement strand
GGATCACCCCCGGCAATGGCACAGGGCGCCCTTCAACCTGAATCACACGAGGTGTCTTCAAGTCCTGCAGGCTTCCCTTCGTGATGTAGCGATGGATGTCAACGACTCCATTAATTCGATCAGGATCAATTCCCCGCACGACTACGCCCGAGACGCGTGCCCCAGAGGTCACCATGACCTGCCCATAGATCGAAGGCGAGGCGGCCCGGACACCTTTCTCTTGCATCACAATTTCGAGAAGCTCCTTGTATTGAGTCAGACGATCTCCCGGCTTGACCAGAGCCACATGAGCATTGATTCCCAGCAAGCGGTCCCGAAGCGTTTCTTCGAAGCCCGTCATGACCGCCATGACCACGTTGAGGGTCATCACCCCGATCATCACCCCAAGCACTGAGATGACAGTGATCAGAGAAATGAAGGTCTCGTGCCTTCGCGCACGTAGATAGCGAAGGCCGATAAAGAGTTCGTATTTCATATGGAAAGTTTCGGGTTACGGGTTTGGGGTTTCAGGTTGACTCGAAACTCGGAACTCGAAACTCTATCAGCGCTCTGGCCGGAGTATAGGGAAAAGGATAACATCCCGAATAGAAGCGGAGTTTGTGAACAGCATGATCATCCGATCGATACCAATCCCCTCTCCCGCTGCCGGCGGCATCCCGTATTCTAGGGCACGCAAGTAATCTTCGTCCGTGGCGCTGGCGAGTTCATCTCCGGCCTTTCGGGCCTCAGCCTGTTGCAGAAAACGATCCCGCTGGTCAAACGGATCGTTCAATTCGGAAAAGGCATTGGCCAGCTCTCTCCCACCAATGTAGAGTTCAAACCGATCCACCAGGGCTGGATTGGCCTCATTCTTTCTTGCCAAGGGTGAAACCTCCAGCGGATAGCCCATCACAAAGCTGGGTTGGATAAGATGGGGTTCCACAACCTTTTCAAAAACCTCCACAAGCAGGTTCCCATAAGGTAACCCCATATCAAGATGCAGATCTCTTTTCTGCGAAAACTGCCGCAATCTCTCCACCGTCGTTACCTCACCACCCTTCGCACCTCCGTACTCTTCGATTGCCTCTATAAGCGACAGTCTCCTCCAAGGAGGTTGGAGATCGATCGTCTGATTTCCGAAAGAGACCTTTGGAGAGCCCAATATCTCTTCAGCCACGGTTACAAACAGCTCCTCCGTGAGCGCCATAAGATCTTCATAAGTGGCATAGGCTTGATAGAACTCAAGCATGGTGAATTCCGGATTATGGCGCACAGAGATGCCTTCGTTGCGAAAGTTGCGATTGAGCTCAAAGACCCTCTCTACCCCCCCTACTAGCAGACGCTTGAGAAAGAGTTCCGGTGCCACTCTGAGGTAGAGCTCCATGTTCAAAGCATTGTGGTGAGTGACAAAAGGTCTCGCCGCCGCTCCTCCTGGAATGGATTGCATCATCGGGGTCTCCACCTCCAAAAAATCTCTTTCCTCAAAAAAGCGGCGAATGAGTTGGATGATTCGAGATCGCCTTTCGAAGACCTCCCTCACCTCGCGATTCACCATAAGATCCACATATCGTTGCCGGTAGCGAACCTCAACATCCGCCAGGCCGTGCCATTTCTCCGGCAACGGCCGCAGGCATTTAGAAAGAAAGCGAAGGCCCTGGGCCTCCAGGGTAAGCTCCTTGGTCTTGGTGCGGAATAGTCGTCCCCACACCCCTACAATGTCACCCATGTCCAAGGATTGAAAAAGTTGATACCCCTCTTCTCCCACCCGATCGCGGCGCACATAAACCTGAAGTCTCCCCTTCCTGTCTTGAAGGTGAAAGAAGGACGCCTTGCCAAAGGAGCGGATCCCCATGATCCGGCCGGCGAGAGAGAAGCTTGTTTGAAGCGTACTAAGTTGATCGTCGGTAAGGTCACCAAACTCGGAAACGATCTGGGAGGTCAAGTGGCTGGGTCGGAAGTCGTTCGGGTAAAGAGAATAGCCGGATTCCTTCAACTTGAGGAGTTTTTTTCGGCGCACCTCCATCTGCTCGCTAACATCATCCATGCCGGCTCTCCCGCTGACGCTAATCTCTTCTTGCCTCTCCGCTACCTTACTATCCCTAACCCGTGAATTCAACGAATCCGGAAATAAGGCGAGAGTTACAGGTTAAGATTTTCCAAAATGGCTTTAACAGATCGGGACTTGTTTAAGGAATAGAAATGGATTCCCGGCACACCGAATTCAAGGAGTCCTTCACACTGTTCGGTGGCGTAGTCGATTCCCAACTGTACCGCCCCCTCATCGTCGTTCTCCACTTTTGCTAGCAACTGCTCTAGTCGCGGAGGGATCTTTGACTTACACAGTGCCGTGAAGCGGCGTATCTGCTGTACCGATAGGATAGGTAGGATACCGGGAACTATGGGCACACGGACCCCAAGGCTCCTCAGATCTTCGACGTAACGATAGAAGTCCTCGTTGTCGAAAAATAACTGAGTAATCACTACATCTGCGCCGGCTTCCACCTTTTCTTTAAGAAACCTGAGATCCGCCTCTCGGCTCTCCGCCCGTGGGTGAAGTTCGGGGAATCCCGCGACAGCGATGGAAAACCACTTGTGGGCAACCGCCTCTCTGACCAACTCTACCGAGTGATGAAATCCGTCAGGATGCGGAGTCCAATCACCAACTCCCTGGGGCGGATCCCCTCCCAGCGCGATCATGTTTTCGATTCCCCTCTGCTTCAGCTTGGTCAGAACCGAACGGACCTCTTCCTTCGATTGACCGACGACAGTCAAGTGGCACATCACCTCAAGCCCACACTCGCGGTGGATCCGATCCACCAGATCCACTGTCTTTTCCCGCGTGCTGCCACCGGCTCCGTAGGTCACCGAGCAAAAGGAGGGTTTGAGGGTCTTTAATACGGCAATCTCGTTGAACAGGTTTTCGTCCCCCTTCTCCGTTTTAGGCGGGAAGAACTCGATGGAGCGAGTCAACCCGGGCTGGGCATAGAGGTCACGTATCTTCATTGACGCTATTTCTATCAAAATTGCCGATGACTAATACAGACATCTTCAACAGTGTTAGATCAGGATTCCATCGAGGGGAAGAAGACTGAGGGCCCGGGGGCACAGGAACGTGGCCATTATGGCAGGCCCAGACCCTGGGAGTAAGCAGCCTAAGGGGTTGGCGTGGGTGGCCCTCGAGGCAGAGGCCCATTGCCCACGGCCCTAAGGCCTTCTTCCCCGAGAACGGAACATTACTTAATGCGTTTGTACTGGTCATCAACTCTACCCCGAGCTTCAACGAGCATTCTTGGAGATTGCCTCGACTTTTTCCCGCGCAAGGAGCGGATCACAGTCCGAGCCCGCATCCCTGGTAATCAGGGGTCTTAAACTTTCTGTATGCTTGATCCATGCATCCTGGATATGCTTCGGCACTTTGTAATGTTCGAGCGTCTCTCTGAGGATCTGAAGTCTACGGGCAAACTGCCCGCCCATGATCGGATGCTTGGCGTGAACCTCATCGAGCGGCCTCCCTTGATACTCCACGTCAGCGCCGAGGAATCGCGCCGTCAGTTGGAACTCCATCTCCTTAATCCGATTCTTGTCCGCATTGCGGAAGAAGAAACCGATCATCCTATCGTCAAAAACACGATCGATGAAAGCGTCGATAATCTGGCGCAGCTTGGCCTCGCCACCTAACTCCTCATAAAGGGTTTGTCCCATCCCTTACCCTCAATTCTATTTTTTACGATACACTCCCTGTTCTCCGAATTCAACGCACCTTCAAACGCCTTGGTCCTGTCACCCCTTGAACGCCCGACTGTGCTTAGGCATGGTAGAAAAGATGTTAAAGCGCCGGCCCCCCAAAGAAATCACTTTAGGGCTCTCGATATCCCTTAGCGGAAAATTCCGCCTTCAGGGTGAGCAGGCCCTGCGCGGTATCCAGCTTTGGGTCGAATATGTGAATCAACAGGGTGGGATTTATCTCAGGGACAGGGCGCAGTCGTTGCCGGTCCGACTCATTGCCTACGACGACCAAAGTAAAATAGACTTGGCCAAGAGCAACGTTGTAAGACTCCTTAAGGAAGACCGTGTCGATCTCCTCTTCGGAACCTATTCCAGCGTCTTGACCTTGGCGGTAGCCCCGATAGCAGAAAGCAACAAGAAAATTCTTTGGAACCACGGCGGCGCATCGGATGATATTGGGAAGCAGGAATGGAACTACCTAGTCAGCGTGCTAAGCCCGGCAAGTAGATACCTTGCATCCCTTCCCTCCTATCTCGTAACCGAGGAACCAACTCTCCGTCGCATCGTTTGTGTCAAAGCATCTTCGGGGACCTTTGCAATCCATGTGGCCCGAGGCTTGGTTGAAGCGACAAAAGCCCGCGGCCTAACCGTCCATCTAGCTTCCTTTGACTCACCCTTGAAAGACGCCAGCGGACTCATAAAAAGTGCCTTGAGCAATCATCCGGACCTCCTGGTGGCTATAGGGAGCTTTGAGGACGAGGTAGAAATTGTCAGGCAATGGACCAGGGCAAAGCCGATCGTCGCCGTGGCTGCAGGTGTGTCCACCTTTAGGCAAGATCTCGGCGACAAGGCAGAGGGAGTTATTGGCCCCTCCCAGTGGGAACCTGGAGTACGCTACTCTCCCCTCACAGGGCCTACCTCAGAATGGTTCTCGACCCATTTCAAAAGAATCTTCGGAGCGGCTCCTGATTACACTGCGGCTCAGGCGTTTGCCACAGGGGTTATTATTCACGAAGCGATTCAGCAGGCAGGGGGATTAGAGGATGAGCGATTGCGTCAAGCGGTAGCTGATCTAGATATCCATACCTTTTATGGGGCGTTCCGCATTGACCCAAACAGCGGCTGCCAGATCGGTCACCGGACTCTCCTCGTCCAGTGGCAGAAGGGTAAGAAGGTAATCATTTGGCCGCCAGAGCCTGACTGTTGATTGCTTTAAGGGTCTGTGTAATTAGAAACAGAGCCTTTACCGCCATGGACGGCCTACCAAAAACTTGGTTCAAGCGTCGATCAATTCGATCCTTAGGCAAAATTTTCGTTCTGGCAGTTGAAAGTATTTGGTTTTCCAGCATCTTAGGCCCTCGACGGTGCCTTGCGACCTGAAGTAAATGTGGGCTGGGTTGTTGGCTTTTTCACCATCACCTCATCAGCAGTGATCAGCGGATATCTTCGATGTCTTCCTTCTTGACGCCTTTGACGGTTCGACTCAGGCCCCGTGCTGTGCGCGGGGTCAAGTTGTTCGTATGTTGCTCACCATCAACCCTGAGCAAGCCCCGCCCTGTGGGCGGGGTGTCGAATGGGTTGACTTTGGACTCGGCCGGTATTCGCCAGGCGTGATGCGCTTCGTCGTTGATCACGACCAGGCTGCGAGCCGTGGCAATCTCCCCGAGAACTTCTCTCACATAAGCCTCGTCGCTCTTAGCCCCGCGCTTATCCACCGTTTTCTTTCTGGCGAGCTTCTCTTCCGTGTCCCAGTTAAGGCCGTGCCAGTTGCGAATGAGCACCTTTCCCTGGCGGAGTTTGTCGAGCAGGCTCGCCGGGACGACGTTGAATTCGTCGTAGAAATTCCCTTTCCCTGCCGGGAGCAGGACCTGGAGGCGGCTTTTTACGGTTAAACCC
>JBOHVJ010000205.1:0-12378 GCA_050735075.1 Binatia bacterium | reverse complement strand
CATCAGGGCTCTACCTGCAAATTCAAGTGCGGCAGCATGGACAAAATAGAGGTCGCGTCGAAGCTTTTGCAGCTCGATGGTTAGATCCTTTTCGAATAAAAAGAGAAACTCGCCGTCATCCGATGCCGTCATGTGTTCTTGTCCGTTTCTCGTAATGATGAAAGCAGGGGATCCCTTTCTTCTGCCAACGACATAATGAAGATCGGCTGCACCCAGCCCTCCTTGCAACTGACCATAATTCGCTACTAATAGGCGCAGGACCTCAGGGTCCTGGCACTCAGCCTTAACGTTACAGTCAAACACTGATAGTGAGAGCGATTCCAAGATGGTACCTGCAGGATCCCTCACAAACGGCTCGCCGGTAGGAGGGCTTTGAGTCAAGGTGCAAAATATTGTTTACCTCCGTTGCTTTAAGAAAATGCTTTGCCGATCCAGCACCAGAATTCCCACCACTGACATCCCCCGCCACGAGAACGTCTTTTGGTATCCGATGGACCGTTGGTACCAGATGATGCAAAGGAAGGTGTAACAGCAAGGGTTAAAATGAACGGGGTCATATAAGCGGCCTTCTTGATTGCCTCTCTTCTCGTCAATCGTTTTTCAGACATAGTCAATCCTCCTTATCTTTTTCCGAAACAACAATTACTTCTGCCGCGGCTCCAGGAGACCTAATTTCTGGAACTGCCCGACTATTGCAGTCACATCTTTTACTGAGGTTTCTGGATCGACGTTGAAGGCCTCGACAAGCTGATTTGTGATATCGGCCACCGTGGATTTGCCATCGCAACAATCCCAGATAAAGCTTGCCGTTTGGTTGAGTTGGTGAATTAGTTCTGCCTCACGATCTAGCACCACCGTTTCTCCTTCCAAAACCCGAACCTTCACATCAGAACGTCGTAGAGGGTAATTTTCTTTATTTCGTGACAAGTATTGGCTCGTATTTGATTACTTTCATTAAGGAAGGCAAGATTTATGCCATAACACTAAGCTCCCTGTCAACTCATTTAAGAATGTAACCCAAGGGTGATTCGTTGCATCATTTGAAATGTAACCCAACGATTAGGAGTTAAGGTGATTTTTGACATAGACCTGGATTCCAAAGATTTTAGAGATCTCATTGAGAGTCTGTTTTTCGATTCGAGTTAGGGGTTGGGTTTTAGCCTGCGTAGGTTGGGGGCTAGGGCCGATGCGATGGTTAGCCATCAGGTAGATGCGCTCGAGCTTTTGCTCAATGCGTTTGGCCAATTCAAAGGGATCGGTACTGTCGCGCAGCCTTTTAAGCTCTTCGATCTTGGCGGGATCGGCCTCGGGGCAGTTTAACAGCCGCTGAAGCGGGGTGTGCGGTTTATCATAGCGGCGTTTGAGCTTAGAGCCGACCCGAGTCTTTGCTAAAAGCTTCATGGAAGGCAGAAACAGGTTTTGCAGGATTCTTAATTCGTTTCGGTACAGATCATTCATGGCTTTAAGAGCTTGCTCGGAGTCATAGCGCAAGTAGCCGAAGATTTTGCGCACATGGGTCCAATTTTTCTGCTCGATATGGGCGTTATCATCTTTTTTGTAGGGCCGCCCTCGGGTGAATTGGATTTTGTTTTGATCACAGAAGGTCTTGAGGTGGTAGTTGATAAATTCTGAGCCGTTGTCGGAATCGATGCCCAGAAGTTTAAACGGCAAAGCGTGTTCAATGTCCTGCATGGCATCAAGTACCCCGATCTGGCTTTTGCCCATGACGGCGCGACTTTCCACCCAGGTGGAGTGAATGTCGGTGACATTGAGCGAGTGGAGGAACTCCCCCGAAGAAGAGTTGCCGGAGTGAGAGACCAAATCGGTTTCGGTAAATCCTGGGACTTTGACATCCCAGGCATCGGTTTTGATGGGGATGTGATGTTTGAGCAAGGTGCCGGGTTTGGTGCGCCCGTAGAGTCTCTTTTTCAGTTGGCGCTTTTTCGGCTTGAGTCGCCGGTCGATGGTAGCGGGGCTGATCGAGAGCAGCTGCTTTTGGGCTTGGGCCGATATAGCGAAGCGTTTGCTGGCCCAAGGGAGCCATAACGGTAGCAGAGCTTTTAGGCGCCCAGAGCACGGGTAGCCCGCGGCCTCCCAGATGGCCGTCAGAGACGAGATAACCTTCGCACCGTAGGTGGGGCGACGGCCTTTGGGGTTTGTCTTGGGTTTTTGTGGCGCTGGACCATTGAGCAGCCGGATGGCGTATTTGCGGTTGTAGCCGCAGACTTGGCAGAACTCGTCGAGAATGCGAACTCTCAGCGGTTTGGAACCCTTTTGGTAGCGGAAGTAGATCGCTTTGAGGTAATCCCATTTCGATTTCCGACTCATGAAAATGTAACCCTCCCTGGTTGCTGATATCCCTCAATATCTGTGGGTTACATTCTAAATGAGTCAACGATACCTCCTATGGTTACATTTTAGATGATTCAATACGAGCTCTTCCAAAGCGGGTGCCATCAGAGTAGGATAGCAGCTAATGACGTTCAAAGTTGAAATTGAGCAGGAAGAGGATGGACGCTGGATTGCTGAAGTAATGGACCTGCCCGGCGTTCTTGCGTATGGGCAGACTCCGGAGGAGGCCCGAGCAAAGGTGCAAGCCCTTGCGCTGCGCGTGATAGCGGACCGCCTCGAACATGGTGAAGCCGGCCCCGATCTTGTTAGCATCTCTTTTGCCGCCGCATGAGCCAGTGGCCCAGCACGCGTGCCAGACGTGTCTTGGCAGCACTGCTTCGTATTGGTTGGACTATTAAGCGGCAGACTGGTTCTCACCGCACACTTTCCCGTCCGGACTGGCCGGATTTTGTATTTGCCTTTCACGAGGATGAAGAACTTGGTCCTCGGATGCTCGCGCGAATCGCAAAGCGAACGGGGCTTACGCCAGAGGACTTGTAAAAGCACATCGAGATTAGTGTCGTCTAACACGCCACCTAAGCTGTCAACGGCAGCTTAGCGGCATCGCGTTAGAATACTCAAAATGCTTCAGGTGACTGTTTCAAGACTGTTTCTTACGCTTGCTCTCTTTTTGACATTGATTGCGCAGTCGTTTGCCCAAGACAAAATTCTCGTAGAAGGGAAGGGCTTTCGGAATCTAGTAATTGGCAACAGCAAAGTGGATGACGTAATTCGATCGTTAGGAAAGCCAGACTCTGTTGAACAAACGAAAGCCGAATAGACAAGCAGGGTCAGACATTTAAATTTATTTCTTACACTCAAGGCTAGAATTGACGGGGTACCAAATTAAATAATCAAATGCCTGACCTGTCCGTGATGATGACCCTGTCCGTGATGACTGCCGGGCGGCGGCCGAGATAGGCTGCGGGTGGTTAGGGGACCCCAGGAGTTTTAGTTGAGGTTGTAAAGAGGGGATGGTAGCAAAACGCGGCCATGGCGCTGAGGGTTAAAGGGATGAAGGGTTAGATAACGGAATGCCCGGAAAATGCGCACAGTGTGGATCGCGGACTTATCTTGGCCGGACAACGATACAAACCGATCTGCTTGAGATCCGCAACGTTCCCTGCACGGTTTGCCGGGAGTGTGGATATGAGCAGATCGGCTATCAGGTCCAGAGGAAAATCGACAAACTCGTCGAACGCAGGGCGAAAGGGAAAATAAAAGATCTTGTGGTGACAATGTAACGGGCGTTACGGGACAGTTATGAGGGTCTGACTTCTATATCTTTACTTTTTTGCCTTCATTCCTGTTGCCCATTGCCTCGCGCCTCCCGTCTTCTCAGGGACACTTCGTCCTGAAGGCTTTCACATTTCGTTAGCTAAGTTACGCAATATTTGAAATAGTGAGTACATGGGAAACCGAATTGCCGATATCGGCAAGCTGAAAAGCATCGTCGATGGCGAGAATCGGCTGAGAACTGTCGACCTTAAGAAGAGGGCGAAACTGGGCACGGAGAAAAATCCGGCGGTTGTTCATGTACGAACGGAGGCAAGACTCAAAACGGTCACCTCCCAGTTCGAAAAAAACGGTTGGAAATATAAGATCGAACTCGATCCCGACAAGCCGGAGGATATCAGCGATCTCGAACGTCTGTTGAATCCGCCCAAGCCGACAAGGGTCGAGAAGAAACCCGGACGCAATGAGCCCTGCTCATGTGGAAGCGGTAAGAAGTACAAAAACTGCTGTGGTCAATAAAAAAGGGGCAAACCGACCTGTTGCCCCTTTTTGGTAATTGAAGAAAGAGAAAACTACCAGCGGTCGCGTCCGCCGCCGCTCCTGTTCCCCCAACCTCCGCTTCCACCTCCACCATCGCGCCTTTGCATCGGCTTGGCCTCATTAACCGTGAGGGTTCGCCCGTCCAGTTGAGTGCCGTTCAACGCTTGGATAGCCTTTTGGGCTTCTCCCCCGGAACTCATCTCCACGAAGCCGAAGCCCCGCGACTGCCCGGTGAATTTATCCGTGATCACCTTGGCCGATTCCACGGTCCCGTGTGCCGCGAATAATTCTTGCAGTTTTCCTTCCGTTACGGAAAAGGGCAGACCGCCAACATACAATTTATTATTACTCATGTTCTCCTCCTATGAGAGACTGTTAGAGTCTTTTACCCTGAGAACCTGCCCGCTAATAGGAGCAGAACATGGAGAACGCACTGACAGGAACCACGCTCTGGTCGGTTTTCCCTCTAGGCATCGTTTCGCAAGGAGAGACTGACTGGTGCTTCAACCTCTGTCTTTTCCTCTTTCAGAAGCGCCTATACTGAAATAGGAAGGAAGTGAAGTCTATCGCGTCCTTATCCTCCGTGTCAACCAGGCTGCTCTGAAGGCTCTGAAGGCTCAGTTGCGGAGAGAGTATTCGAGGTATTATGTCGAAACGTTCTTCTCGGTCTCTAGAATTTTCCGCACCGTCGGGCGCTTCAGCATGCGGTCCTGCCATGCCGTGTAGGCGCTGAGCTCGTTCATGGGAAGTCCGCCGCGCACGCCCCAGCCGTAAAAAACGAGCGCGTAGGGATCGGCGAGCGTGTACTGACAGAGGCCCCCGTCGGCTCTCTAACAATAAGTCAATACGAATGCCTGGCACCAAGAGGTCCACTCGTAGCTGCGGATGTTTCCATATAGGCACGTCCCCGTCAAAGGACGGCTCCAAGGAATGCAGGAGCTTAAGGATTGGTTCAACGCATTTACTCGAACTCTGTCTGAAACTTCGTCAAAGAACTCAACATAAACAATGGCGTCAGGAAGACTGCTTCTTAAAGCAGGGAGGTTCATGCACGCCTCATCAAATTTTTGCTGGAGCTTATACCCTCCATCTACCTGTCTCGCGAAAACTGCGTCAACTGTCTCTCCTAGCTCAAAGGCTACTGAACCATTTCCTGCAATGTTGCACAGAATATCTGGCTCCGGCCCGGCGCGCTTTTCTATAGAATTGGGGTCAATTTTGTAGGGACAGATCTCAGCAAACTCTTTGAATACCGTTAACTCAATTATTTTTTGAGTGTCTGTCACACCTATAGGGACTCTGTGGATCGGGCGAGGCCTGATCCGAGCTAACTAAACCGATCCGAAGCTGTGACCCGATCGAGAGAAGCAACTGCAAATCATACCTAAGTTGTTCAAACCCGCTGCTTGGAGTCAAGCCGAGGGTGTAGTGAGTAACGACTATCCCCAAAAAAAGGCCCGGGATCATGAGATCTATGGGCCTTTTGAATTCGAATCCGGCAGCGTCCTACTCTTCTATACAGCCTGTCGTGAGCTTAGCCGAACGGCGACCGTATAGTACCATCGGCGCTGGAGGGCTTAAGGCCAAAAACAGTGCTGAGCTTTGAGTGCTGAGTCCTGACTAAACCTTAAACCTCGAACCTCACCCCGCCTTTCGCTCTTCTTTGATTTTTTCTGCAAGATAGACCTTGATCAGTGACTGGTACGGAATGTCCTTCTTGTTGGCGAGCACCTTGAGCTCATTAAGCATCTCGCGCGGCAAACGAATAGATATAGACTTAACAGGAGCTTCAATCCCAGGGTCGAACTCGATCTCGACGCGATTCTGCTTCGAGAAGTCGAAGTGATCCGTGGTGTCGTGTGTGCTCCAGAACTCTCTCTCATCCGCCTCTCGCTTGAATTTTCCGATGTGCTTAACCTTCTTCCTCATAAAGCTTTCTCTCCTTCCTGCTCATAGGCCTAGCGCTTATGACGCGGACCCGCTTAGAGCGTATAGTAAAAACTACCGCCAGAAGCCGGCTGCCGTACGTCTTTCCCAACGCTGCATAACGCACTTCCGGCTCGCCCTTTAGACTGCGGCCTATGACTAACGGATTATTAAAAAAAATCTCCTCCGCTTCACGATCAGTGATCCCATGCTTTTTCTCGTTCTTACCGGAGTTTCCTTCGTCCCACTCGAATCCCTGAATGCCCTTTAGAACTTCCGGCATCAAACGAGTATATGATTATAGTATACGCATGTCAAACAAACAAAAAGGCCCGGGATCGTTAGATCCACGGGCCTTTTCAGATTAAATCCGGCAGCGTCCTACTCTTCCATACGGCGACCGTCTAGTACCATTGGCGCTGGAGGGCTTAACGGCACGAGTTCGTGCTAACAGCTTGACCGAGAAAAACTACACTGTCGCGCTTTCCGTTCGTCAGTAATTTGGCTGTCTAGAGCCGTAAGAACCGGGTCGGACGGGCGTAAGGTATTGATCGAACGGATCAACTGATAGAAATAGGAGTGGCCGCGGGTGATTAGCGGCGCGTTTTTAGAGGGGAAACGTGCGCTCTAAAAGAGCGATCGCAGGTCGCGGAGTGCGGGATGTACCTACTGCAGAAACGCAGTGAAGCTTACGTGGATAATTGTGGTAGCAAAAGTGATGCGCTAAGGCCGGAAAAACTTCTCTTGGGCGAAAAATTCTAGAAGTACTGCATCATAGCGTGGTCCGACCCGTCTCGTGACCCAAGCAAAGTCCAGTCCAGTTCAGTTCAGGTGTAGGTCCGAACCTCAACTGTCCTGCCGTTCGGCTTTTCTGCATGCCTCCTTCGGGGAGCGAGTCTTCCGGCTGCGGCCGATGGGCCTATCGACAATGGTTTAAGCCGTTCAAATGGTTCAAATCGTTCAAAACGTCTTGAACGTCTTGAACGTTTTGAACTCGATTCTCCGCGCCAGCCAACTGAGATACGGCATCACGTCAGGAAGAGAGCCTTTCAGTAGTGTGCGGACAGGATGAAGCGTGAGCAAATGGAGTTGTGTCCCGAGAGCCTATGCGCTAAAGATGAATTCAGGATGGGGAGATCATAACCGCTAAGAAGGTCATTTTAGCCGGATCAGAGTCGGATTTGTGGGGAGTATCGCAATGAAGAAAGCGAAGATCGCTATTTCCTGCCTGATGCTCAGTGCGGTTTTTTCAGTGCCTGTCCTATCCTGGCCACAGGCAAGTCCAGATCCAAAACTAATCGAAGTGGCGAAAAAGGAGCGCGAAGTAGTCTGGTATACAACAACAAATTTGGAGACAAGCAAAAGAATCGCGGATCTGTTTCAGAAGAAGTACCCCTTTGTCAATGTGGTTCTTTACCGCACAGGCAATGCACCGCTGATTAGCAGGATCCTTCTCGAGGCGCGAGCGGGAAAGTACGAGTGGGATGTCGTGGGGGGAGGGGGAGAGTTGTTTGTTCCGATTATGGAAAAGGGACTGATAGCGCAGTATCGTTCGCCTGAGGCGAGAATGATCGATGAGGATTTAGTGGACAAGCAAGGTTTCTGGACAGCCTATTCGGCTACTACCTTTGTTTTGGGCTTTAATAGCAAGATACTGAAGAAGCAAGATATCCCGGAAACCTATGAGGCACTACTTGATCCTAGATGGAAGAGACAAAAAATTGGTGTGGACACGTCTGCCGGAATGCTTCATGCGCTAATCCCGGTATGGGGAAAAGAGAAGGCAATCTCTTACTTTCGGCACCTTGCCTCTCAAGATCCTGTTCCGAAGGATAGCACCTCCCTCATGGCTCAACTACTAAGCGCTGGGGAGTTTCCGCTCGCTATAGGTTCGGCTCATCTCTACGAGCTGTTCAACAGGAAAGGGGCTCCGGTAGACTGGATCCCTCTTGAACCTGCGGTAGTAAGGGTCATACCGACGATGTTAGGCGCAAAGGCCCGTCATCCCAATTCTGGGAAGCTCTTGTATGATTTTCTCATCGCAAAAGACGGACAGGAAATTATAAAGTCATTCAATAGAATACCTGTACGCAAAGATGTTCTCCCAGATCCGCCTAGACTCCTTCGAGGCTACAAGCGAGTGATGATGTACCCTGAGCTTTATAAAAGTCTTGATGAGACGCAGAAGCTCTACAATGAGATCTTTAAGTTCCGCTGATTTGCTAAGGGGAGACAGAAGTTTGTCATGGAGTTATAAAGATAAAAGGGAGGGTGAGGAAGGATGAAAAAGATGGTCGCTTCAGTATGGACTATTTTTGTCGCAGGGCTGATTCTGTCTTCCTTGTCCTCTGCCCAGGAGAGAAAATTGGATAAGCTCAGGTTTGGCGGTGGGTCAGCCGGGGCAACCCAAATGGTGCTTTGGTACGCTAAGGAGGCCAACCTCTTCGAGAAGTATGGTATCTCTGCTGAGGTGATTAGCATTCCTGGCAGTTCCCTGGCCTTGCAGGCAATGCTTGCCGGGGAGGTACCCATCATCCAACTCGGCGGCCCAGCATCCGTTCAGGCAAGTCTCTCTGGCGCCGACGCGATTATCGTGGCGACCATCTTTCGAAACTTTCTCTTTTCCATCTTCAGCCGGTCGGGAATTGATAGGATGGAAGATCTCAAAGGTAAGGTCTTTGGCACCACTCGCTTCGGCACGCTCTCCGATTTCGCATCGCGCTTTGCCTTGGAAAAATACGGCCTAAATCCGGAAAGGGATATCACGATGGTACAAACCGGTGGCCAACCAGAGACCGTGGCCGCCCTGGTCACGGGTAGGATTCAGGCGGCAGCTTTATCTCCACCGGCCAACATTCGAGCCAGGCAATCGGGTATGAGGGAGCTTCTGGATCTTTCGAAGCTGGAGGCGGACTTTCACGTGAATGGCGTCGTCACTACCCGCAAGTATCTTAAAACTCACGAAGACGTAGTGAGGCGGTTTCTAAAGGCCTATATTGAAGCAGCGGCGCTGGCCAAGAAGGATAAGCCCTTTGCCATAAAGGTTATGGCCAAATACTTTAGGAGTGACGACAGGCAAATGTTAGAAGAGAGTTACCAAGAGACAATAAAAGACAGTCTTTCCCTTCCACCCTATCCGGCAATGAAGGGGATTTCTACCATCCTGCGCTACATAGAAAGAACCAATCCCAAGGCCAAATTAGCAAAACCGGAAGATTTCGCAGATAGCCGGCTTGTAAAGGAACTGGATCAGAGCGGGTTTATAAAGTCGCTATTACCTTGAGGCTAGCCAACGTCACTTTTCTTCAAAGACCATAGAACTGTTTCGCATTGTCGTAGGCGATCTTGCTCTTCGATTCGCCCGTTAGATCTTTGCGGGCAAAAAATTCCTTTACCAGCTCTCGCATATCGGTCTTTGTCGCCTCGTGGGGAAAGTCCGAGGCCCAGAGAAGGCAACCATCGCCTAAGAGCTCGATATCACGTCCGGTTGTCATCTCCTCGCCGCATTGGAAGAAGAGCTGTCTCCGGACAAGAAGCTGGCTTGGTAGAACTGGGCGTTCTCCTGGCGCGATCTGCTCCAATCGCTCCTCGATCTTGCTTATCAAAAAGGGAACCCACCCGCGGCCCGCCTCCAGGAAACCCAGCCTGAGCCTTTTAAGTTCGTTCAGCAAACCGGAAAACATGATGTTAGTGAACTGCCGCATCTGTGGAATCACATGTGCGAGAGTGGCAACCTCATTGGGCTGTAAATAGCGGTCATTGTCCCTTAGCGACGTGCACGAGTGGACCGAGAGGCTTTTTTTGCATATTGGCGCCGCCTTGTCAACGCAGGACATCGGTTAGTTGACATCAGGCATGCCTTCGGTTATCGGTTAGAAGTCTCGCTTAGGAAACAGAGAGGAGAGTGACTAATGGCGTACGACTTGGTGATTAAAGGCGCCCGGATTGTCGACGGGAGCGGGCTGCCTTCGTACCTCGGCGACGTTGCCGTACAAGGTGGAAAGATTGTGGATGTTGGCCGCGTGAGTGGCACTGCCCAACGGACCATCAGCGCGGATGGACTTGCCGTCACTCCGGGCTTCATCGACTTTCACACTCACCTGGATGCCCAGCTTTTGTGGGACCCCATCGCAACCTCCTCCTGCTGGCATGGAATCACCACGGTTATCCCCGGCAACTGTGGGCTCACGCTCGCGCCGTGTCATCCGCAAGACAGGGAGAGCATCCTGGGAAGCTTTGTTCGGGTCGAGGCGATGCCCCTGCAAGTGCTGAGATCGGCAGTGAGTTGGGAATGGGAGACTTTTCCTGAATATCTGAATCGTCTCGATGGCAGGCTGGGGGTCAACGTGGCCGCCCTGGTCGGCCACTGCGCCTTGCGGCAGTATGTGATGGGCGAGGCGGCCTGTGAAAGGGCGGCAAAGCCGGACGAGATCGAGCGAATGAAGAAGATCCTGAAAGAGAGCGTGCTTGCCGGGGCGATCGGTTTTTCCACGAACCAGAATCCGGTGCACATGCGCGCCGATGGAAGGCCAATCGCTAGCCGCCTCGCTACCGAAGAGGAGATCATCGAGCTGGCGAGTGTCTTGGGTGAGCTGAACCGAGGGTCGGTCCAGATCTCCGTTGGGACTCCAGGGATTTCAGTTCCCGCTGAGAAGGGGGTCGATTTCTTCAATCGCCTCGCGGCGGCAGGGCGGCCCGTCGTCTGGCAGAGCATCGCCCATCGGTGGGATCAGCCCGATCTCTGGCGCCAGCTCTTGGGGATGGCCCAGCAGAGCCTAGCTGCCGGCATTCCATCCTATCCTCTTTGCAATGCCCGACTGTTTAATAACCGCTTCAATCTCAAGAACGCTCAAGTCTTCGATGACCTTCCGAAATGGAAGGAGATCCTCTTTACCCCTATCGACCAAAGGATGGAGATCTTTCGCGACCCGGAAGTGCGCCAGAAGCTTCGCTACGAAGCGGTGGAGAATCATTTCCGCTCCCGTTTTTCTCGGCGGTGGGACCTGGTTTACATGATCAAGGCAGCGACGCCGAAAAACAAATCTCTTGAGCGAAAGAGCGTCGCCGAGATCGCCAAGATGCAAGGGAAAGAAGTCCTTGATGCCTTTCTGGATCTCTCCTTGGAGGAAGGCCTGGAGACGCTCTTCCAGACTTCGAGTAACAATGGCGACGAGAACGCGGTGGCGGAGATCCTTAAGAGTCCTTTCACTCTGGTGGGTCAATCCGATGCCGGGGCCCATCTGATCTACGATGCCGGCTACGGTTACGCAACCCGCTTTCTGGGCTACTGGGTCAGGGACCGGAAAGTGATGAGCCTCGAAGAGGGCGTGCGCAAGCTCACCTTCATGGTCGCCTCTATCTTTGGTTTCTATGATCGAGGCTTGATTCGGCCAGGAATGGCCGCCGATCTCGTTCTTTTCGATCCTCAGACCGTGGGAGACTGCGAGCCCGAGATGGTCAACGATCTGCCCGGCGGAGAAAAGCGGCTGGTGCAGAAGGCTATGGGGGTGAAGATGACCGTCGTGAACGGTCAGGTCCTGACCGAAGATGGAAAGCATACCGGTGCTCTCCCCGGCCGAGTCCTGGGAAGATCGGAGCACGTCATCCCATAGCGAGGTGACCATGTATTACGGTGCGAGAGGGATCGTTGGTTTGGTGAAGCCGACCTACCGGCCCGGCTCGATGGAAAGCTTTATCCGCCTCATGCCCGAGGGTGTAGGGTTCATACCACTCCATGTGGGTGTCAGGGCCGGAACAGACCAGGAGTTCCAGGAGGCCTTGGCGATAGCCGAGAAGAAGGTGGCGAAACTTGCCGAGTTAGGCGCGGACATCGTGGTCATTATGGGAGCCCCGCCCACGATGGTGCGGGGATACGGCGCTGACACCGAGGCAGCAAAGCGACTCCAACAAAAGCACAGAATTCCCGTGCTTACGGCCACGATCGCTCAGGTTGAGGCCTTTCGCGCCTTGGGTATTAAACGGCTGGTTGGGATCACCTACTTCAAGGATGACCTTAACCCAAAGTTTGCCAAGTTTTTTGAAGATGGTGGCTTCAAGGTTACCGCGATGAAGGGACTCGACGTTCCATTTGAGGACGCTGGGAAGATTCCGCCCGAGGAGATATACTCCTTCGCCAAGAAGGTCTTTACTGAGGCCGGGGGGGCGGATGGTATCTACATGCTGGGGGCAGGATGGCATAATCTACCGATAATCGAGTTGTTAGAGCGGGATTTACAAACGAATGTCGTTTCCAGCATCCCGGCTCAGGTGTGGGCAACCCAGAAG
>JBOHVJ010000204.1:0-10635 GCA_050735075.1 Binatia bacterium | reverse complement strand
CCCTTACATTTGGGAGGACATGTCCTTCGATAATGATCTCCGCGTCGGCCGGAACCATAAAATCTTCGCCCCAGGTCTCAGAGGTGGTGAGTCGAAGCGGCGCCCCCATAATGGACCCGATACGTGAGTAATCGTCAACGCCGAAGGGGGAGACGTTGAGTGCCCCCAGGTAGAATGACGGATGATGACCCACGACGATCGCGACCGGGGTGGGACGTTTCTTTTCCTCGTGTTTTCGATGGATCTGCCAGTTGTGCCGAGGCGACATGTGAATGCCGAGCCGTCTCGGACCTTTCACCATATTGCGCAGAAAGGCCACATTATAAAAACCTCCCTCAGGGTCCCTCATGACTGGAGTCATATCGATGTAGGGGGCCGGATCCATTGCATGGTGACGCACCACCGGAAACTCATAGAGGTCCGCATCTTCGCCGCGTTTTACAACCTGCTTCACCGGTGCATCCCTCACGGGTACCACGACAGGAGGAATCAGATTTTCTTCTCTCCTTGCATATTCCAGGCTCAACGGAAGCCTTTCGTCACCCGGGGCCATCCCCAAAGCCAAAGCGCAGCGCTGGCGGGTGGCGAAGAGATTGCTGAGAAGGGGAAAGGGGGAGGGTTGGCCTCTCAGATTCAGCGGTTTTTCAAAGAGTATGGCGGGAAATTTTCTATCGTTCTCCAGGTGTTGAAGCACGGCAGTGACATCATAATGAGCCGGTGACAGCGGTCGGCTTACACGCAAGAGATCGAGCGGCAGTCGATCCTCAACTTCTCGAAAAAAGTCGTGCAGCGATTTACTCATAAAGGCTCCTTGTCGTAACATGTCGTTGAGCATCTATTGTGCATCAGTCCTAGTCAGCAGCCTCTCACGAAGGGATAAAATTCCTCAATCGTGACTTGTCGATCTTTCCCGTTGACCCCTTCGGAAGCTGCTCCAAGACAATCACCCTTCGGGGGTATTTGTATGCGGCCAATCGCTCCTTGCAGTGGTTGATGAGATCCCCTGGAGTAGTCTTGACCCCTGGCTTCAGGCTCACAAATCCAACGACCTCCTCTCCCAGGTCGACGCTGGGGGTCCCGATCACCGCTGCCTCAACCACCGACGGATGAGAAAGCAAAGCTCCTTCAACCTCTGGGGAAAAGACCGAGTATCCACCTCGGAGAATCCTTTCACGCTTTCGGCCGGCAATTTGAATGAATCCGCCCGGCAGAACGGTGGCCAGATCTCCAGTCTTAAACCAACCATCTGACAGGACTGCTTGTGTCTCCTCCGGATCGTCCAGGTAACCATCCATCGCCGCAGGGGTCTTGACCCATAACTCGCCGACCTCTCCGTCACTGAGCGATTTTCCACCATCGTTCACAACCTTTACCTGCACGCCTGGAACGGCCCGGCCGACGGCGTCGGGGAGATCCATAGGGTCAGCAGAGAGATAGGAGACAGGGCGAAACAGCTCCGTCATTCCATAGCCACGTAGGATTCTCGAACCGGTGCGTTCTCTCCATTCCCCCACTAGCTCCCAAGGACATGGTGCGGCACCAGAGACCGCAAGGCGGAGGCTCGAGAGATCAGAAGCTCGGAATGCCGGAGAGGCGAGGAGACGGAGGAACATCGTTGCTACTCCAGGAAAGACAGTAACCCGCTGGCGTTTGACAGTCTCCAGGACGGTCTCCGGCGAGAACCGCTCCACAATCACAACTTTGGCCCCAGCCGAGAGAGCGGCAAGGAGGGCGCCAGGCAGTCCGTAAGCATGAGCGAGAGGGAGAGCGGCCAGAACCACGTCCTCAGGGGTTAGTCTCATCACAGGACCGGCCCAGGAGCGGGTTGCGAAGGCTAATGCCTCATGGGAGACAAGGACTCCTTTGGGCTTTCCGGTGCTCCCTGACGTGTAGGTAATCAGCGCAGGCGAGTCGATATCTGCTGCTGTCTCCCACAGACTCTCTCTTGCCTCCACCTCTTGGATGATAAAATGGGGCTTTAAAGCGTCAAGTATTTCCTCTCGTTCTTGGGACTTAAGCAAGACGTTTATGGGGGAGACCCTCGCGCCCATCTTAAGTCCAGCAAGGACGGCCACTGCAAATGTCCAGTGGTTAGGGAGCGAGATGCAAACTCGGTCGCCTGCCCTCAATCCGCGCTCTGCAAGAAGGCAAGCGAAACCACTGGCGCTGCGGTCGAGTTCGGCATAGGTGAGCGTACCCCCATCCCAAGCAAGTGCGGTCTTGTCAGCAAAGCGCCTGGAAGTCTCCTCAAGAAGGGCCGCAAAATTTTTGGCCATGGGTTTATTTAGAAAAGTCTTTGAGGTTAATTCGCTGCCAAACGTCATGAGGAATCCGATTTCTCGGAGTGTACGCCGCCAGTGACGGCTTGGCTGTGGCGTCCACCCCCCATTTGGCCGTGTACCCGTCCTCTTTAGTCGACGGGTCGAGATCCGATCCTCGCACGTTGGAGATGATGGTGATGTCCCGATCCGGCTGGCAGCGAGTCGCAACCGCCCAGGTCACTTCTCTATCATTAAAAACGTCCACATCGTGGTCGACGACAACGACCTGTTTCATATAGAGGTCATTACCGAGCACGGCAAGGATAGCGTTCTTAGCCTGGCCTGGGACGCGTTGTTCGATGGAAACGTAGCAAGTGTAGGGCGCAGGGACTCTGACGGCTTTCACAGATGGCACCATCGCTCGCACCGCGCGATAGAGATTGGCTTCAATCGGGATCGTGGAGAGGAGCAGGTGATCCAGGTGGGCGACTGCAATGTCCTGAAAGATGGCATCGGTCCTGTGCGTAATGGCTTTCACCTTAACGACTTCACGCTGGCGCTCCCCCAAACTGTAACCGGTAAATTCGCCGAAAGGTCCCTCTGCAGTCCGTTCCCGTGGAAGAATCTCAGCCTCGAGGACAAGCTCGGCGTGTGCTGGAACCATCAAGTCCGAAGTCTCACACTCCACGAGCTCAAGGGGCTCGCCCAACAGTGCTCCCATGATGCTCCGCTCGTCCTCGTCAATAGAGCCAATGGCCAACGCCCCGAGCGCGATGGCTGGATGAACCCCGATGGCGAAGGCGACGGACAGAGGCTCTCCACGGGACTCCGCAATCTGGTAAAATTCCCAGAGATGCTTTGACGCGGTGATATGAACGGAAGTCCTGTCTTGGGCCTTGATCATGAGCCTGTTGTAGGCACAATTCCATGTCTCGGCTGTCGGGTCCTTAGCAAATGAGATCGCCGCAGTGATGTAGGGACCAGAATCCCTTTCATGGTGGACGATCTGGGGAAGGTGGTAGAGGTTGATCTGCTTGCCTTTAAGAACTACTTCTTTGACCGGAGCATTGAAAACAATCTTGGGAGGGATAGGCTTTTCCATGGCCCGAAGGTAGGTTCGTTGCATATCCTCCGGACTACTATGCATCGCCAAGGCAAGGCGGGAGCGACTGGCATGGAGGTTGGTCAGGACAGGAAATTTGCTACCCTTGACGTTCTGGAAGAGGATCACCGGACGACGCCTGGCTTCGCGCTCGAGCTTCTCGACGAGCGCGGTGATTTCGTAAGCCGGGTCGATCTCCTTCGAGATAAGCAAAAACTCCTCCGGCTTATCACGCTTGATGCGGTCCAGGTAACTCCTTAGATCCTGAGCCATACTGATGCCTTTGTTACGGTCGTCTTCTTGTATTCAGGGTATTCGATGGTTCGCTTCTATGTCAATGGGTTAAATCTACCTTGACTTGTTAGCCCTAATTTTTTGCTGTTGTAGCAATGTCAATATGTCAGGTTAACAGCAACGTGAAAATGTCAGGGTGATAGTTCATAAGGGCTTTGTGGGCCCGTCGTTTCCAGTACGAGAATGCAAGCCGTCGTACGTCTCTTACTTTGCCCAATGATGTTCTGGTAGAATATGGCTACGATCAGGCTTCGAGGCTGACGAGCATCAATTATAGTCTAGGGGGGACCCCGTTGGGCAATTTGACCTACGAATATGACAAAGCCGGGAACCGTACGTTGGCGTTCACCCGTTCCACCCCTCATCTGAGAGAGTGAAATGTACAAGCTAGCGGAGTCGATCGCAGCATAAAAGTCATGCTTAACTGACGAATAGAGCAAGATGACTAACAACAAGAAAAAAGAGGACCTATTATTTCTATTTTAGAGGTGCAAAGCTAACCAAGCGTGAAATCGAAGTCTCCGTAAAAACATTCGGGTCCGTATAAAACGTGAGCTCGCCGATCCAGCGTTCGCAGTTGCCGCCCTTAGCTCGAAATCTGTTAAACAGCAGATATTGGGGAAGCAGAAACCTGCCATCGGTCAAGCCACAGTTAATCAGGATGACCTAAGCGAATTACAAGTCCCGTTTATCCCTGATCTGGGAGAACAACGGCGCGTTGTAGCTTATCTGGACTCAGTAGCACAGCAGGTGCGTCGCCTGAAGCACAGGCACGAAGAGACCGACGCCGAACTCAAGCGCCTGGAGCAATCAATTTTAGACCGCGCATTTCGAGGAGAATTGTGATTAGGTGAATTGCCAGTTCGGCAGATGCGTGGCATAGTAGCTGGGAATGAGCGAACGCTCAGAAAGAGAGGTCCAAGATGATACTGACAATTAGAAATTTTCGTTCTATTAGAGACCAAGAAGTGGAGCTGGCTCCGATCACCGTGGTGTATGGACCGAACGGTGGGGGAAAATCTAGCCTTCTTTATGCTCTGCTTACACTCAAGAACATAATCTTAAACCCTAATCAAGCAACCGCCGGGTTTTTTAATTACATCTTTGCAAGCCTCGGAGGTTTTGACGCGGTTGTCTTCGACCATCGAAAGAATGAAGAAATCGAGTTGGGAGTCAAGTTCCGAAGTGACAACATAAATCTGTCGTACAGGGTGATAATTGGAGAAAGTAAAGGGAGCTTCGCATTGGAAGTCGAAAATGGGCTTAAGCTAAAACTAGATCTATCTGTTCCCTTCCCTTATCCGGCAAATCAACAGGCTCAGGGAGCTTTTTCAATAGCCGGAACTTCTTTCAACGCAAACTGGAACGGAATTTTGGCACAGGTGCAGCCGGTCGAGCCGAATGCAGAGGCGCTCAAAGAGGCTACCGCGTTTACCGAGATACTAAATTCGCCTGCAGAATTATTAAGGACTGTAGATGTTGTTCCTCTGAGACGAGGTTTCTCTAAGCCCTACTATAGTGCAGCTCCGATTTCCCCAATGCTAGTGACCGAAGATGAATTGGCCACTCACCTTTCTAATGACAAATATCTTGTCGGGAAGGTAAGTCATTATCTGGAACAAATCCTCGCACGCGATTTCAGGTCGAGTACAAAGCCTGGTACCGCGATTTATTCACTTGACGCAACCGACAAGCGAACAGGAGTCCTAGTGGAATTAGTTAACGAAGGTTTCGGTGTGAACCAAATGGTCTATCTCTTGGCGAAAGCATTACGGAGTGATGTTCACCGCATTTGTATTGAAGAGCCGGAAATTCACCTCCACCCTACAGCGGTGCGGCAATTCGCCCATGCTTTGGTTGAAATCGTCCGCGAGGATGGCAAGGAATTTGTCGTGGCGACCCATAGTGAACCATTCTTAGCGGCCCTGCTGGCTTTGGTCGCCTCAGGTGAATTAAAACACACTGAATTAGCATGCTACCTCGCTCATAAAGAGAAAAAGACAACTCTGTTTGATCAGCAAACGGTCAATGAAAAAGGACAAATTGAGGGGGGCTTGGCAGCTTTTGTAGAAGGAGAATTGGAGGACCTTAAAACCTTTCTAAACGTTGCCAATAACATCGAGGCCTGACTTGTCTTCCCTCAGTTTTGTTATCGACGAGTGGCTTCTTCATGACTTGGCCGGGCAGAATGGCAAAGACGCTCAGGAAGAGGCGGGCAATTTCCTAAGGAAACTTAAGGAAAAGTGCGACAAAATCGTTGTCCTACGAGGCTCGCCCTGGGCCCAAAAAGCTTATGGACTAATGACCCAACCCGATCCTCTTATCAGCAAGCTGAGCAAATACCTTCATGTGGCCATTCTTCTTAACTCTCAAAAGTGTCGCCTCCTAAGCTCTGACGATTTGAGAGAGTTGCCGGACAACTTAAAAAACTTAGTGCCAGCGGATGATCTCTATCTCGTTGAAATCTTTGATTCCGCAAATGCTAAAGCTCTTGTTACTACCGATAAAACCCTATACCAATCGCTTTCCACAGCACAAATCATTAACATAAGGCTGCGAGACGACTTCCTAAAAGAATACCTTGCATAAAACGTACAGTTTGAAGCGGAAAAGGGAAAGGGGAGGAAAAACTCCTTTACGGGCACTTGGTTTGCTAATGGGGTAGAGCTTTTTGAAAAGATAATCCGATTTTGGAGATCACGCTCCGATCCTACGGAGGCCCTCTATCACTGTACAAGGAGATAGACCAAATGAATGGATCAAACCTTTCCGATACGATCATGAAGATGTACTCAGAGGTGAGAAGCTACGATGTACACTACAGTACAATCAGGACGTCAGTAGCGACCTTTTTTATTGGTTTATCGCTTTCGCTAGGTGCATTCCTAATTGAGCGGGAAAGCTATGGCTTGGCTATTTTGTTCGCCACCGGTCTCCTTTTCATGGCAACCTTCTTGACCGGTTATTTCCAGAGGTTAATCTTTTTCTGTGTATTGATGGAAAGAAAACTAGAAAACTTATTGACAAAAACGCTTGAAGGACATACCCCGGAGGATAAGGAGTTAAATGCTCTCAAGTTTCGAGGTACGTGGAAAGAATTGGGTAAGGATAAGGAAACAAAATACAAGTGGACAGAGGCCGGAAATTTGCTGCTCATCTTGTGCACCGGCCTTTATATCGTAGCGTCGTTGTGGATTTGGGCAACTTGGCCTAGAAAGGCGACCACGGATCAGACTAAGTCGGGCCAGAGTCGTGTCGAGCGCCCCGTAGAAGGTTCCGCTGGATCGAAAGAGACACGGCCCGGCAGGCCGTAGCAGCCGGTCTTGGCATTCAGGCAATTCTGAGGACAGTTGCTTCGCGGAGACTCGCTTGCAAATGGGGTAGAACTTTTTGAAAAGATAATCCGGTTTTGGAGATCGCGCTCCGATCGTACCGAGGCGCTCACGTCTCAGGAGATCGCCTTTCACGTCCTCGGAGAATGAAGATGTGTCAGGAACCCTTTAGTTTGTATATGCGTTCCAACCACGATGCTGAAGCCAAGTCTACCCAATCTTTTTGACCAATACTCGGTATACGAGAATCGAGTGACCAATGCTCTTTTGCAGACGATCTCCTCATCCCCACGGTTGGCTTTATTGTTTCTAAAGCAGTTCGCACTGACGGAATATGATCGCTGGCGAGACAGGATAGAAATATCGACTCAGAAACGACCTCTCGGATCTGGAGATCGCAAAGACGCTACAGAACAGAGGCGACGAATCAGAACAGTTCCTGACGGTCAAATTTTTTGCGACGAGCAGGATTGGGCCATTGTAATTGAAAGCAAGGTTATCCCTGGCACGGTGCGGGAAGGTCAACTCCTCGGTCACCTGGAAAGTATAGCGTCCTATCGCCGGAAAGCCCTCCTGGTATTAAGCCCTGACAGAAAAGAACCAGCCGCCGTACAAAAGTTAAGGAGAGCACAGAGGGCGATTTATTGGTATCCTTGGACCGACGTTCATCGCTGGGCAGTTACTTCTCTCCGCGCCGACAAAAATGCACGCAACAATGATCCACTGCTATTAAATCTAAAGGGATATTTAGAAATGAATGAGAAGCTGAGTGGATTCCAAGGAATCGATTTTCATGACGGCTATGATCGAATCAAAGCAAAAAATGTACTTAAAGTCCTGATGGACGAACTTCATCCAAAAATTAGAAAGCTTTACCCAGAACTGGTGACACGGCGAGATGCAATCACGACTGAAGGAACCGCCGTTTGGGACTGCTTTGGAATCAGGCCTTTCACAGCCGACCTTCATTTCACCGTTTCCATCGAAGAGTCAAGGACAGTAATTAACCTGACTCTTCCGAACAAGGCGAGTACGCGATGGCGAAGGCTGAAGCAGATACCTCGAGACCCTGCCCTCAATAGACGGTTTTTAGCGGAGATTATAAAAATGAGGAAAGAATCGCCGGAGCTATGGATTAGATTGGCTCAGCGTCACTTCAAAGGACGGCGTAATGTCGTCCCGGATGCAATTCTGGAATTCAATGCAGACACTACCAACCTTCTGAAAAGCACTGGTCCGATAAAGTCTTTTCCTGTCTGGTTCAAGGCTGTCACGGAGGCAATTGAATCTAAGCCCGGCGTTAATCTGCAGCTCCAGTTTCAGGCCCGTTTTGTTCATAAAGATTTTTCCAAGACGTCGTCACGGGAGTTCATACAGGTAGCGTTCAAAACGATTCGATCTTTTAGAGACCTGTATAAGCTCTTGCGATCGTAGAAGTTTGAGGGATTAGAGTCTGGCTCCCAGGACCTAATCCCGGACATCAGAGTGTCTTAGCCCGATCTCGGCTTTCCCAGAAAATAGCCGTTCGCCGGTGAGCTCACGGTCGAACCGCTTGCCGCCTTTTTGAGAGTTCCTTATTTCCGCGCCTCCGCTGCAACTCCTTGCCCGTCACTTTCGCGTTTTCGTAATTGCGAAAATAAGAAAATGTCCAGCCAAGCTGAGGATCGCGGGGGACAGTAGGCTGCAGTTGAGGTGTAGAATATGACTCCGAGGACCTAATCTCGGGACACCAGAGTGTCTCAGCCCGATCTCGACTTTCCCAGGAAGTAGCCTTGTGCCGCTTTTTTGAGAGTTCCTTATTTCTGAGCCTCCAGTTCAACTCCTTGCCCGACCCTTTCACGTTTTCGCAATTGCGAAAATAAGGAGGGAAATATCGAGCGACTGACGGTCTATTTAAGGACGTGGTGAACGGTCGGTGATGCTGCTATAGTATGTTTCAGGCTATCATTCGGAGACTCGGAGATCTGCTATGCCGTATAAAGGGACCGTAAGAGGAAAAGTGGTCGAGCTGGAAAGTGATGTGGCGCTTCCCGAGGGCACGGAGGTCGAGATCGTAGTGAAAGATCAGGAGAAAAAAACAGGTAGTCCTAGCGGCCACCCACGAGGCTCACCTCAGGCCATTCTGAAATTTCTGGATACCCCTCCGCTGTGCACTCCTGCCGACGTCGAGGCCTTGTTACAAGCCATCAAGCAGGGAAAGCGGCCCGTGAGTTTCGAGGGCGTCTTCGATAAAAACTAAAATTTCGTGACCTATCTGCTGGATACGACCGCCTTTAGCGCCCTCATGCGCCGCGCTCCAAAGGTCCAGGCCCGGATCACAAATCTCAGCGCAAACGACCGAGCGGTGATTTGCACCATAACGCGAGGCGAGATCCTATACGGGCTCGCAAGATTACCTACCGGAAAGCGACACCAAGATCTCGAAGCTGAAGCCACTAAACTTTTCAATCAGCTGGATTGCGTCTCAGTCCCGGAGGCCGCAGGAGACCGTTACGCCACCATAAAATCAGCCGCAGAAAGACAGGGAACGCCTCTGGACGAAAATGACTTATGGATCGCTGCAACGGCACTGTCTCTCAACGCTATTTTGGTAAGCATGGACAGCGACTTCCTCCGGGTGAATGCATTGAAGGTCGAAGACTGGACCTCATAGACGGCTGCCTGGCTTATGGACCTCGTTTACCTAAAGCAGATGACGGATTTCCGGGGACAGGATGCTGCAATTGAGGGATAGAGGATGGCTCCGACGACCTAATCTCGGAAAATCAGAGTGTCTTAGCCCGGTCTCGGCTTTCCCAGGAGGTAGCCGTTCGGCGGTGAGCTCCCCTCGGCCTGAGCTCGGGATGAAGGCACGGTCGAACCGCGTGCCGCTTTTTTGAGAGCTCCCTATTTTCGAGCCTTCGTTCCAACTCATTGCCCGTCACCTCTTGGTGAACATGTCATGTTTGCGCAATTGCGCAAGTACGAAAATATCCATGCTAGGCCGCACTCGCCAATTCAGGAAGAGACGCTGAGGGTAGGATTGATCATTGACTTATTCCCTCACTGGAGATTTCCGGGGGCAGTATGCTGCAATTGAGGGATAGAATATGGCTCTCAGAACCTGATCTCGGGAGACCAGAGTATCTTAGCCCGATCTCTGTCTGCCGCCCGCCTGCTGCTGCGCGGGCAGGTGTCGGCACAGGCAGGTTCGGCTTTCCCAGAAAGTAGCCGCGTGCCATAGGGATGGAAGGCGAAAAAAAAGGGTCGGGAGCACTGCTGTCCAAATTAACCTGGAACCAGGGGTCTTGGACAGGTTAAGTACCTGATTTCTTAGCGAAGATTTCTTAACATGCGGATCAGGTCGCCTGAACTTGAAAATATGCTGTCCAAATTAAAAGGCTCAGGTCTAAGCCGGGCAGGAAACAAGAAAGAGGGCTGGGACAGGCCATTTATGAGGTTCCTAACGACATCGACGTCTTAAGTCAGTGCCTTCGACGGTGCTGTATGCTGTCCAAGATAACTTTTTCAAAAGCCTATTTTGGACAAGAGTGCTCCCGACCCCTTTTCTTTCGACTTTTCTTTCGACATGCTCATGACCGCACGATCTCCTCGAAGGAAGGCTCGGGCATTCCGTGCTTCCACGTCGGATCGCGGATCTCAAGCC
>JBOHVJ010000203.1:0-12714 GCA_050735075.1 Binatia bacterium | reverse complement strand
TACACCAGCTCTTCGAAAAGGTGCCTCTGAGGCCTCAGGCTCTTGCCCGGAGGGATGCTGCAAACATAGGCGTCGTCCAGGTAACCTGTGCCCTCAAGATTGATAAAGGCGCCATATCCACCCATTCTCTCCCACCACTTAAGAGGCAAGGTGTAAACGTTTTCGACAAAATAACCTTTAAAAACATCGATCCCTTGAGACAAAGCCCATGCATCATAAGGAGTGCCCATGCGCTCTGCATTTCGGTCTATCCTCTCATAACTGGGCAAACTCTCAGCCTTCATAAAATAAGTCTCCTTTTTTCGTCAATAGTCGGCCATTGGTGTAAACGTCTATCCGGAGGCCTCATTCTTGTCAAGGAATGCCTTTCGGGATTTCAAATGACAGATTTCAAATATTTCAAATTGCAAATCTGAGATCTGCCATCTGAGATCTCGAGCGCAGCGAGGGCTTGACAACCAATGAGGGTGAAGCGATATGTTCTTACACGTCTCTTTTAAGCCAACACACTGTCGACCCAAATATAAAGGAGGTGCTCTATGATGTGGGTTTCAATTTTAGGAATGGTCTTTCTACTCGCCGGCGTGGGCGAAGTCCAAAGTCAGGAGAAGCTCCCCTTAGTTAAGATAGTGGCCACGGGCGGCACGATTGCTAACACGCCATCGGGGAGACTACATGCGGGTGAGGTGGCCGAAGCCATCCCCGATCTCAAGAAGGTTGCCCGGCTGGAGGTTGAGGAGATCATTCGCGTTGGGAGCAGCAGTATCAGCATTGAAAATTGGCTCAAGCTGGCCAAAAGGATTAATGAGATCTTATCTCAGGAAAAAGAGGTGAAGGGGGTGGTGGTAACCCACGGCTCCAATACGCTGGAGGAGACCGGTTACTTTTTAAGCCTTACCGTGAAAAGCAACAAACCCCTGGTTCTCACGGCAGCCCAGCGCCAATTCACCACGCTCAGCTCCGATAGCCCCAAGAATTTTCTTCAAGCCGTAAAGGTCGCGGCCAGCGATGCAGCAATTGGCAAAGGGGCACTGATTGTCACCAACGATATGATCAATGCAGCCCGAGATGTAACCAAGACCATCAGCTATCGTCTGGAAACTTACAGTGGCAGGGACATCGGCGTCTTAGGCTTCGTAGATGACGACCAGATCACCTTTTATCGGACTCCCGTACAGAAGCACACAACCGCAACTCCATTTGACGTCCATAACGCGCAGAGGCTTCCTAGAGTGGACATTATTTACTCTTACGTCGATGCGGATGGAGCTTTGATCGAGGCCGCCGTGGAAAAGGCAAAGGCTGAAGGTCTGGTGATCGCTGGCTTCCCGACAGGATCGCCGACGCCGGCCATGGACAAGATGCTGAAAAGCGTCGCTGCCAAAGGAATCCCAGTGGTTATGACCCACAGAGGAGGATTGGGGAGGGTAAGGATCAATAATGAAAGGCCCTATTATGTTTGGGGCGACAATCTCACCCCGCAGAAGGCGAGAATCCTATTGATGCTGGGGCTGACCAAGACTAAGGATCTGAAGGAACTACAACGGATGTTTCAAGAGTTCTGATTCCAGGGAGGGATCTATGAGACCGAAATTTTTGATCTTCCGACTAGGCCTCATAGCCGCCACGTTGATAGCTTTGGGGCTGAAGGAACAAGTCAGAGGCCAATCGAAGGAAGTCATTGAGGGCGCCAAGAAAGAGGGTGAACTGGTCTTTTATTCGGGGATTCCTGTGCCGGATGCTAAGGCCATTTTGTCGGCATTCGAAAAGAAATATCCGTTTATCAAAACCACCCACTATCGGGCCACTGGACCGGCACTGGTCTCTCGGATTCAGACTGAACAGCGAGCTGGACGCCATGCATGGGATGTCATGAATAGCACCGGTTTTGAGCCTTATGCCCTCCTTGAGCAGGGATACTTCGCCAGATACGACTCTCTGGAGCGAAAGTATTTTCCGGAGGGCCATAAGGACGCCGAAGGTTTTTGGACCACTATGTACACGACCCCAAGCATCGTAAGCTATAACACCCGCTTGGTATCCGCTAAAGAGCTTCCTAAAGACTATCTTGACCTTTTGGACCCACGATGGAAAGGCAAACTGGGGTTGGATTCCTCTGAGATCGAGTGGTATGCGAATCTCAAGAAATTATGGGGCGATGAGAAAGCGCGGAGATTTCTTGATGGTTTGAGAAGACAAGACATTCGTTTGGTGCAAGGACGCGCCCTGCTAACCGAGCTGTTGGGGGGAGGGGAGGTTGCTCTCTTGGTCAACAATTATCTTCAGAACGTCATCGAGGCCAAACGCAAGGGAAGCTCAGTTGAACTGCTAGTCCTTGATCCTGTCATCGCTGGAGCCGGACTCGTCGGCATCAACAAGCTCGCACCTCACCCTAACACGGCCAGACTCTTTGTCGATTTTGTTCTTTCCAAAGAGGGCCAAGAGCTGATTGTCAAAACGGATAGAAGCTCGGTTCGTAAGGATGTGGCAGGCAACCCTTTAGATCTGATAAAAAATGTGAGGATTGTTCCCTCGGATTTAAATCTGGGAAAGTCTTACCTACAATCCAGAGAGGAATACCGGGAATTTCTTGGCATAAGGTAGTCTGCTGCTTCACAGCAGTCAGATGAAGAAATGGAGGTCTTATGGCGTACGTTGACTGTGACTCCCATATTTTACCTGATAACGCCTTTAATGACGTGGCTTCTGAGTTCGAAAGAGAAAAACCTCGGATTGTTACGGATACGGAAGGAAACTCGTTCGTCGTCTATGAGGCACGGCAGCGAAATATTCCCGATTATTCGCGCCACATTCCAAATCCTTTTATGCCACGACCTCGCAGCTCAGGCGATGACCCATCTGTACGGATCGCCGATATGGCCAAAGCCCGAATCGACATGCAGGTCCTGGTCCCCAGTAACGGCTCTTTCTATTACGATGTAGAGCCCAGGCTGGCAGCGAGTGTATGCAGATCATACAATAACTCCATCGGCAGAATTCTTAAGAAACATCCCGGCAAGTTCATCGGCTTGGCAACGGTCCCTCTGCAAGACGCTAATTTGGCTGTCGACGAGCTAGAGCGAGCCGTTCGAGAGCTCGGGCTCCACGGCCCTGTCTGTTACACGAGCGTCAGAGAAAAGGACCTCGATGCAGAAGAGCTGTGGCCTTTCTACGCTAAGGCGGAGCAACTCAACGTCCCTATCATTGTTCACCCTGTGAACACCGGTCCAATAGCCGGAGGTTGGAGGCTTACCCGGCACTATGCGACGCGGGGCTACGGCTTTTGGAGTGCCATGGGTAACGCCATCGAGAACTCAATCGCGCTTGCCAATCTGATGTTCGGCGGAGTGTTGGATGCATTCCCCAAACTCAGCTTTTGCTTCATGGAGGGAGGTGGAACACAGGTGCCTCATCTCATGGATAGTTTGCTCGCGGTCTACCAGGGAGAGGGAGACTACGACCAATTACATGCAAGGCCTAAGCGCAAACCGGTTGAATACCTGGACCGCCTTTACTTTTCCGTGCGTCCTACGGAGAGCCTCTTAGGTGTTCTTGTTGAGCGTTATGGAAAGCAGAGTTGGGTAGTCGGGACCGACTACCCACACGCTGATACGATGGGGAGTTGGCCCGATACCGTGCCCGTGGTACATGCCCGCGAGGATCTTTCACTTGAGGCGAAAGAGGCCATCTTGGGTGGAAATGCCCTCAGGCTTTTTGCAATCAAAGCCTAGCCAAACATATTTGAAATTTGAATTTTGGATTACGGAATCGGAAAAACAATGACTCGCACAAAGACGCAAAGCACGCCAAGAACAAACAAAAATAGAAGCTCGAAATCCGAAATTCGAAACAAATCCAAATGATCAAAAAGCACAAAATTCCAAACCAGCTCGTTTCGGATTTCGATTTGTGGATTTCGGATTTGAGCGTTTCGGTTTATTTCGGATTTCGAGCTTCGGATTTCGGAATTTGATTAGGGTGTAATTGGTGTTCCTTCGACTTCGCTCAGGACAGGCCTTGGCGCGATAAACTTTTGTTGAAGTCGTTCCGTTGAAGATTTAAAAGGTAAGAATCTAGAAGGAGGATAAGATGGTTGTTCGGGATCTACCAGACGGTTCAGCGATTGTCAGCACTCAGGAAGATCACGCAGAGTTATCGGCGCAGTTCGCGGCTCATTGGGGGAACAAAAATTTTGCCAAGCTCAGGCCCTACCAATCTATGGTCTTCGCCACCACATACCACGACAGTGGGTATAGGGAGTGGGAGGGGGACCCGCCGATGAATGTCGAGAAGGGGCGACCTTATGGCCATCGTGAAAGTCCGCCCGGCTTTGAAGAAGTTGAACTCGAGGCCTACGTGAAAAACACCCAGTGGGTTCGCTCTCATGACCCCTATGCAGGTTTGCTCGTTTCCATGCACCGCACGGGTCTCTGGCAAAACCGTTACAATACTTTCACCAGCCCAAAGGGCAGACTGCGTGAAAGAAGCCCGGAAGTTAAGGCTGTGATGAGGGAACTTGAGGCAAGCCAGGAGGAAGAGAAAAAATCGCTAGGCAAGGCGAATCCAAAATTCTCCGAGGAGTTATGGTTCAATTACCGCCTCCTTCAGGTTTACGATCTTCTTTCCTTGTATTTCTGCTGCGATGGTCACGCTGAAGATGCCTTCAAAGAGGACCTCATCGCCCCCGTCCCCGTGGGTTATGACGTAAAAGAGGAAGTGGAGTTGCGGATCATCCCTAAAGGTGCAAGCTCAGTAAGATTCGAACCCTATCCCTTTGATATCTCTCCGCTCAAAGTTTCCGTGCGGGCCCGGATCATACCACCTGGCAGCTTCCGTTCGGAGAAGGAATGCAGCGAGGCCTACCACAAAGCGCCCAGGCAGCTTTTGAGTTTCGAGATCCGAGCTTGAGGATGAGCAAAGAGTCTTTAGAAAAATGGTCACAGGGTTTAGGGACTATTTTCCCTGAATCAAAGGAAACCCTATCACTCTGTTCCCGTGTTCGACTTGAAAACGTGAATATAAGGTGAGTCAAAGGCTGAGGATGATGCGGATTCTTTTTTCTAACTCCTCCATCAAATCGTCGGGCAGGATGCCGATCTCGTCCCGGAAGGACTCGTTAGCCACGGCGATCAGTTGACCCAAGAGGAGATCGCTCTTCCGGGCCAGACCTCCCTCACCTTTTTTAAGGCGGAGTCTTAGGATGCCGGCGTCTTCAATGAGCCGAGTAGTCGTAGGGATAACAATGGTGGACGGATAACCCGCCATATTAACGATGTCGGACTGAAGCACAACTGCAGGGCGAAGCTTACCCGGCTTCGTTCTTACGCGCGGGTTAAAATCAACTATGTACAGGTGCCCGCGCTTGATCTCCATTTACTCACCAGAGTTGCGGCGAGCGACCCCGGCTGGAAATAACTTCTGGTTTTCTTCTTTGTCGGCCTCCGCACAACGGCGCACGGATTCCTGAATCTCACGCCGCAGCCTTTCCTCCTCGGTCTTCCTTTCCAAGGTCTTTAAGGCAGCCCGGATCAACCCCGATTTCGTTGGGATATTCAGCTCCTTACAAAGCCTCTCAATCTGTTGCTCCTCTTTCTTGGAAACTGCTATGGCTCCCACAAATATTTCTCCTTATAATTGTTATTATAGGACTTATAACCTATCGGCTAACAGAAGTCAATTGAGCCAGTACTGCCATTTAGTAAGGAAAAACAAGGCCTTGCGGCCATCCCACCAGACTAGCGAAAAGTGCTCAACGCGAACTCGTTCCGCTTGACAGCAAACACGCTTTCCATTACACGTTTTGGCAAACGCAACTATTGGAGGAAAGACTGTGATCAAAATGACCGATGAGATGAAAGAGCGGATCAGCAAGGCCTCTGCTGAGAAGAAATATTGTGTTTGGGCTACTTCTTCTAAGGATGGCCGGCCCGATATCAGCTTTCGCGGCAGCACGTATGTCTGGGATGATGAACACATTGCCTTCTGGGACCGCTCCAGCGCTTTGAGTACCAGCAACATCGGGCAAAATCCCAATGTCTGCATGCTCTATTTCGATGTTACAAGCAGGGTCGGCTGGCGCTTTTACGGCCAAGCCACGATCTATAAGCAGGGAGAGATGCGACAGAAGATCATGGACCGGACGATCAAGGATGAATTGGATAAAGATCCGGAGCGGAAAGGCTACGGAGTCCTTATCCGCATCGATAAGATCCGCCGCTATAGCGGCGACGAGATCTTTCAGGAGCGATAGAGGGGGGCCAAGATGCCGAGGGGCACCTATCATCAACCAAAGACGTTCTCATTACATTGGGGAAGAGGAATCATTGAAGAGGAGGCCCAGATCGCCACTCCGTACCACCGGCCAACGATCCAGCTGCTAAAGTTTCTGCAAGGCCAGGCGGCGGGAACCTACGAGATCCGGTTCTGTCACTATGATCATCACGGCCGCTTTCAAAGATCGCCGCTCATCATCGATGAGAAGAACATCCCTGCGCTTAGAAAGGCCCTTCAGTCAACCCTGAAGCTCAAGCGGCTGCTATCGAGATTGGCTTCCTAAATGACAGCTTCCAACGAGCTTTCAATTCTTTTTCATAACCATTATGGGGTCCTGATCCTGGATAATGAAGTGACGGTCGGCCATTTCGTCTCCACTCCACCGCTCCTTTGGGCCCGGCTAATCCAGCGTGCTGGCACCTTTGAAGTTGCGGAGGGATACCCGGTTCCTCTGACAGCGCAGCAGACGCAAAGAGAAATGAGGCTGTGGGATCAGGTTTCTTTGCCATTGATCATCCAGACCCTGAAAGATCTTAGAGACTCGGTTGATTACGTGGTCATAGGAAACAATGCCGGCCAGGGGCTCCCTCTCGCCAAGGGCGTCCCGCAAGCCCTGAGGGCTGTGAAAGCGGCTATTATCTATGGTGAGAGCCTTCCTGAGATCAAAGAATACCAAGGCATGGGCTACCGAACCTTCTTACGAAGAAGCGATCTTGTATCTCATCTTGCTGGCCTAGCAAAGAGCGCGCGCCGAGCAGTAACGCTGGCTTTCATCAATACGATCCAGCACGACGCCGCGAGCTTTCACGAACCGTGATATGTAGAGAGAAAGGAGATGGGCGCATGAAGAAGCTAAGGGAAGAAACAGTCCCCTATAACACCGGATGGGCTAGTGAACTCAAGAAGGGACAAATCATCCGTATTATCGCTGCGACCACCGTCGATTTCGTGGCGTTCAATTTACACAATCTCAAAGAGCGCTTCGACCAGGCCAGAACCAAAGTCTATAACATGAAGATTTTCATCAGCACCGGCGACAAATTGATGGGTAAGGGCAATCAACACATGATGACGATTGCGGAGGACCTCTTCAAAGAAGGAACACATGATCTGCAAAAGGGCATGTGTAGCGGCTACCGCTTCCAACTGGCCAAAAAGGAGGGGCGGCTCGGAGAATACTATCCGAGGGAAATCAAAGAGATTCCCGATCACGGCTGCTGGGAGAATCTCTCCAGAGCCCTAGAGCCGTATCGAATTGATCCGGAAGATATTCCCAGTCCGCTTAACTTAAATCAACACATGAAGATCGATGGCAAGACCGGCAAGATGGAGCACACACAGATCCGGCCCAAGCCGGGCAGCTATGTGGATCTCAGGGCCGAGATGGATCTTCTCGTCGCCTTCAGCGCTTGTCCTGATCTCCCAGTCGGCGGAAAGCCCGTTGGCGTGATGATTTACGAGCCTTAAACTGCCTGAGCGATTCTCTTGGCAGGTTTCTCGATAGATCCGATTGAAAACCCCCGTTTGAGCCACCACTGGGCGACTTCGCTGCCGGTCGCGAACCAGACTCTCTCATGCTTTTTCATGTGCCGGATCAGCTCGGCTAAAGCCTTCGCCCTTCCCGGCCTACTGGAGATGTAAGGGTGGAATTGAAACGGACAAAAAGTGGGAGCACTCCTTGATTCTTCATAAAATTCATCAAAGAGAGATTTCCATATTACTAACGTGTCACTGGGGTTCCCTGAGTCCCGATGGCCATACGTTCTTCCGTCACCGAAAGGCTGGCGCGGAAGCTCAACTAGCTTTCGATCCCCACTTTCCCAAACAAACGGGAGATCATAAGAAAATGAGTTGCTGTTCCAAAGATAATCTTGCTCGATAAGAAGCTCTAAGCTATTGGGGCTTTGGGTGCAAGAGCGCCACCCCACCGGACGCTTTCCCGCCCTACTCCGAATCATCTCTGTTGCCCGCTTAATGACATCCCTCTCCTCCTCCTTCGACAAGTCTCGCGCCACCTCATGATGATATCCATGCCCCGCTACCTCGTGTCCGTGCGAAACGATCGCCTGCACCGCCGCGGGATACCTCTCGGCGATCCCTCCACAAGTCAAAAAGGTCGCCTTGACCTTGTTTTGTTCCAGAATCCTTAAGATTCTCCATATGCCCGTCTTCGGCCCATACTCTGCCTGAGTGAACTCCTCATGGTTAATCTTTCCGTCTGGCAAGGGCTTAACATCTTCTCCGCCCTGAAAGTCAAAAGTTAACAATACCGCAATCCTGGATCCATTGGGCCAGAATATTTCCCGCTCCGCATGACATTCTTTTATCATGAGTTACCCCCTTCTCGTTTGAGGATGACGAAACCCTGATTACACTCCTTATACTCCAGAGTGCATCATCGAGACAATAGGATCTTTAATGGCGGAAGGGAAAAGAACGGAATTCTTTTTGAGGGTGTGAGGGCTTAAGAGGGCCAGGCACCTTGACCTAGGAGGTGATGTTGCGCAGGTCAAGGCGCCTGACTTCCTCTACCAGGAGTTACTTGCCAGCCCTTGGATGGAGATGTCTACGATGATGGAATGCCCTGCCGTGCCGGTCGAAGTGGCGGTTGATGCGATCTCCGCGCCGATCCAGGCGATTCTCGATTCGATCTCCTCTGCGGTCCAATCGATTCTCGATCCGGTCACCTTTGCGATCCAGGCGGTTTTCTATCCGGTCACCCTTCCGATCGAGATGCTCCTCGATTCGATCTCCTCTGCGATCCAGCCGCTCGGCCAAATGTTCCTTACCTTGCTCGCGGGCCCTTTCCGCTCTCGCGTCGAGCCGATCGTTTATGGCATCGCCACGACGATCCAAACGCTCGTCGATAGCCTCTCCGCGTCGATCGAGCGACTCATTAATGGCCTCACCTCGGCGGTCTAAACGTTCGTTGACCGCCTCGCCGCGCCGGTCCAAACGCTCGTCGATTCGATCTCCCAGGCGATCAAAAAAGCCCTCCTGGGCCCTTGCTGGCGCAGCAGCCCCGATAGCCACTAAACTGCATGCGATTAATACCGTTTTCTTCATTTCTGACCTCCTTCTTTTGTTCTTTGAGAATGAGGCATCTTAGTCTGTTTAGACGCCCGACCGCTGGAACGGTTTACACCCAGGACGGGGATTTTCTTAACACAAAAAAATATGGGAAAATTGATTGATTTCTCGGGCAAATACAAAGATTGACTTTTCCTGAAAGTGGCGCTATTGGGTCGGCTATGCCATTAAACTGCGAGGAGGGAAAATATGGCGAACTCAGCACAAACCAAGTTCAACGTAGGTGGACTTCTATTGGATCGGCCCTTCAAGATCCGACGCCTGGGACACTTCGGATTCAACATGGTCAATATGGAAGAGGGTGTCCGCTTCTATACCGAGCTTCTGGGCTTTAAGGTCTCGGACAACAACGACATGGGGCGCCGGGCAAAGAGTCCGGAGCAGATTGCCGGACTCGGAGACCGCAGGGGGTGGTTTATGCGCTACGGAACTGACCACCATGCATTTGTCATCTTCAACAAGCGGCTTCGAGAAGCGCTGAATCCAGAGGCAAGAGCAAAACCCGAGATAACGATTAATCAGATTACCTGGCAGGTTGGAAGTCTGCGTGAGATTGGGAATGCCATAACGTGGTTTAGAGACAGAGATGTGAAGATCCAGCGTTCGGGCCGAGACATGCCCGGCTCCAACTGGCACACCTACATCTATGACCCGGACGGACACACCAATGAGCTCTACTATGGGATCGAGCAAGTTGGTTGGACCGGCCACAGCAAGCCAAAGATCATGTATAACCGCCGCTTCGATGAGGCGCCCGAGCTACCTCAAATGTCTGAGTTTGACGAGATAGAACAGGCATTGAGGGACGGCGTCGATCTAACCTCGGGCCATCGCCACATCGATCAACTCCCGGCTACCTACGATGTGGACGGAATTCTTTTGCCCCGGCCATTCAAGATTGTGCGCATCGGTCCAGTAAGCCTGTTTGTCAAGGATGTGGACGCTGCAGAGGCTTTCTACCGGGATAGATTAGGTTTTACCCTGACCGAGACGGTCACCTGGCGGGGTCACCGCTGCGTCTTCATGCGCGCCAATACCGAGCACCATTCGCTCGCGCTCTATCCTCTTGCGCTTCGGGAGATGCTAGGTTTAAGTCCGCACTCCACCTGCATGGCGTTCGGGCTCCAACTTGCGAACTATCAGCAGCTCCGCAATGCCGTCCGCTTTCTTAGCGACCGCGGCGCTCGAATTACCGATAAAGTGCCACCAGAGCTGTTTCCTGGCATCGACTATGCGGCTCATGTCTTTGATCCGGACGGCCACTGCTTGCAACTCTACTACTACATGGAGCAAGTCGGCTGGGACGGAAAACCTCGCCCGAAGGAACTGCGGCCTAAGGTCAGTCCCGGCGAATGGCCAGAGGTGCTCGAACCCATGTCAGATACCTACCACGGAGAACCCTACCTGGGTCCGTGGGGATAAGAAGGCTGACAAATACATTAAAGACTTTTTGAAAGAGTTGTGGGGCGGCCAGATTCTTGAAAAAGAAAAAAGGAGTTGAGCGATGGAATCCCGCGTGACATTCAAATCAGATGGCCTAAACCTATCTGGCATAGTCCATACCCCTCCTGATATGCGCGCGGGCGAGCGCCATCCAGTGTTCCTTGTCCTCCATGGTTTTGGCGGCAACAAAGAGGGCCGCGGCCAGATAGTGATTGCCGAGCAGTTGACCAAGTGGGGCTACGTGACCATGCGCTTCGACTACCGCGGCTGCGGCGAGAGCGAAGGCGAGCATGGACGCATTCTCTGTCTTGACCAGGTGGCCGACACCTCCAACGCCGTGACCACCATGGCCAGCCGGCCCGACGTTGATCCCAAGCGCATCGCTTTAGTGGGCAGCAGCTTCGGTGCGGCAGTGGCGGTTTACACTGGCGGTGTGGATACTCGCGTTGCGGCTGTCATCTCCTCTGGAGGCTGGGGGGATGGAGAGCGCAAATTCCGCCGCCAGCATTCTACCCCAGAGGCCTGGACCCGCTTCACCAACATGCTAGAGGAAGGGCGCCGCTATCGCGCTCGCACCGGCAAGTCGCTGATGGTACCACGCTTTGACATTGTTCCGATCCCGGAGCGCTTGCGTGGCAACATGAGCCAAGGGTCGATCATGGAGTTCCCCGCTGAGACCGCCCAAAGCATGTACGATTTCCGCGCCGACGAAATGGTGGGAAAGATCTCACCGCGGCCGCTCTTGCTCTTGCACAGCGCGAACGACTCGGTGACACCAACAGAGGAGTCGATCGAGATGTTCAGACGCGCAAAGCAGCCGGTAGAGCTGCATCTGCTGTCGGAAGTCGACCACTTCATGTTCGGCGAAGAAAACGCGCGCGTGACGCGCATCGTATCCGATTGGTTGGCGCGCTTCTTCCCGGCAACTATCCTCTGACAGGCACTTTTTCGACGCTCCAAACAAAGCGCAATCACGAAAAACTTAAGGGAGATCAGCCTTGCCCAAATTCAGCCACGATGAGCTACTGACGTTCGCGGAGAAACTACTCTCATCCGCCGGAGTGCCCCCTGAAGACTCCCAACTGGTATCGAGGCTGTTACTCAAGGCGGATCTGCATGGATATGCGGGACACGGTATCTCTCGCATCCCCTCTTACGTATCGAGAATCCGGGAAGGCCTAACACGTCTCCAGGAAAGACCCAAACTTGTTCGGGAAGGAAAAACCACAGCCGTCATCGATGGGAATCATTACATTGGCCAGGTTGCCGCCTATGAAGGGATGAATCTCGCCATAACAAAGGCCAAGGAGCATGGTGTAGGCATTGTCTGCATTTTCCGTTCAGCCCACGTGGGACGGCTCGCAGATTATGTAGAGATGGCTGCGGAAAATCGAATGGTCGGAATGGCAACCGTAAGCGTCGGATCAGGAAACATTCCCCCCTACGGCGCTATGGAGCCTGTTACCGGAACCAACCCCATAGCCTTCGGTATCCCGGGAAAGAATGGCCAGCATATCATTGTCGACTTCGCGACTGCGGCAATGAGCATGGGCGAGCTCCAGAGGAAGGTGGCGAAGGGAGAGGTTATTGCAGAGGGCATCATGCTCGACGGACATGGCCATCCGACGACTGATTTTAAGGCTTTCATCGGTCCACCTAGAGGTGTGATCCTGCCCTTTGGAGGTTACAAAGGATCGGGACTTAGTCTCGTTACAGAGATTCTAGGAGGAATTCTCTCGGGAAACGGTATGGGAAGGGAATGGTGGAAGAAGGGAGGACCTGCCATCAACGGGGTTTTTTTACAAGCCCTTTCCGTGGAGGAGCTTCAGCCATTGGACGTTTTTCTGGAGAAAGTAGATGAGCTTGTCGCGTTCACAAAATCGAGAAAGCCCGCTCCAGGCTTTGAAG
>JBOHVJ010000202.1:0-4987 GCA_050735075.1 Binatia bacterium | reverse complement strand
CCCTGGGCTGAGATCGGAAGTGGTATCAAGCGACTCTATAGCGACAAGACTCTATGGCTCACGGTGTTAGGCATCTCCTATTTCTGGTTTTTGGGTGCCCTACTCCAGACGGACATCATTCTCTTCGGCAAACAGGTAATGGGGTTGGATGACCTGTGGATAGGAATTCTGGGGACATTCCTTGCCACGGGGATTGGCATCGGCAGCCTAGTGGCCGGGCGCCTCTCTGGTGACAAGGTGGAGCTGGGGTTGGTGCCCCTTGGTTCGATCGGGATGGGGGCCTTTTCGATACTACTTTCATCCACGGCTCCTTCCTATACTCAGGCAGCAATTGCACTCGTCCTGCTCGGATTCTCGGGCGGGCTCTTTATCGTCCCCTTGATTGCCCTATTGCAGCAGAGGAGTGGGCGTGAAGAGAAAGGCCAGTTGATCGCCACTAACAATTTCCTCAATACAGGAGGAATCCTCCTCGCCTCAGGAGCACTCTGGGTTTTCCGAGACCTCTTTCAAGTGACGGCGGATCAGATCATGCTCATTTTCGGCCTCTTCACGCTTGTGGCGACAGTCTACATTCTGAGCATCCTGCCTGATTTCATGATCCGATTCACGCTCTGGATGCTCACCCACACAATTTACAGAATCCGCATCGTGGGACAGGAAAACGTTCCTTTCCGAGGACCTGCGCTGCTGGTGTGCAATCATATCTCTCATGTGGACGCCCTCCTGGTTGGGGCATGTGTACAGCGCTTTATCCGTTTTATGGTTTACCGGCCTTATTATGAGCTGAAGGCGCTGAATTGGCTCTTTCGTTTAATGAAGGCGATTCCGGTCTCAGCCCACCGAAAAGATATTGTTGAATCGTTGGAGCGGGCCCGTGAAGAGCTGCGCCAAGGCCATATGGTCTGTATCTTTGCCGAGGGGGCCATTAGCCGGACAGGAAATTTCCTGCCGTTTAAAAGAGGTTTTGAGAAAATTGTTGACGGCATGGAGATACCAGTTATCCCGGTTCATCTGGACCGGTTGTGGGGAAGTATCTTCAGTTTCAAAGAGGGTCATTTCTTTTGGAAGTGGCCCGAGCGGATTCCCTATTCTGTCACGGTATCGTTTGGCAACCCTTTGCCCGCCACGGCTAGCGCTGAAGAGGCCCGGCAGGCGATCATGGAACTAGGAAGCGAAGCCGTGCAATACCGGCGGCAGCCGCGAGATCTCCTGCAGCTCAAGTTTATAAAGACCGCCAAACGACGTTGGTTCTCGTTCTGCATGGCCGACTCCACCGGCAAGGAGCTCACCTATGGAAAGACGCTTATGGGCAGCTTGTTGCTAGCACACTGGGTTCGCAAACATTATCCGGGAGACTCCATGGTGGGAATCTTGCTTCCAGCCTCGATGGCCGGAGCCCTTGCAAACATCGCTATGCTCCTTGCAGGTAAGATCCCAGTCAACCTCAACTTCACGGTAGGTCGGGAGGCCATGGCCTCTGCCATCCAACAGTGCGGCATAAAAACGATCTTTACCTCGCGGATATTTCTCGCCAAAGGGAAGCTTGAGGAAATGGAAGGGATGGTCTTCCTTGAGGAAGTGATGAAACAGATCAAACCATCGCAGAAAGCCTTAACCGCCCTACTGGCTTTCTTACTCCCTTCTCGCCTGCTACAGGCCCTCTATAGTGATGGGAACCAAAAACCCGAATCCCTAGCCACAGTCATCTTCTCCAGCGGGAGCACGGGGACACCCAAGGGCGTCATGCTCTCTCATCACAATATCCTCTCCAACATAGAGGGAATCGCCCAGATCTTTTGGGTCACTAAGAAAGACCGGATGATGGGTGTGCTGCCATTTTTTCACTCTTTCGGCTTCACCGGCACTCTCTGGTTTCCTCTTCTCTCTGGCTTCGCGGTCGTCTACCACGCCAACCCCATGGATGCCAAGACCATCGGCGAGATGGTGTTTAAGTACAAAGCCACGATCCTGATCAGCACGCCGACCTTTTACGGCGGATATCTGAAGAGGTGCACGGCAGAAGCGTTCTCCACACTGCGCTACGCAATCGTGGGCGCCGAAAAACTGCGCGATCCCCTTGCGACGGCGTTCCGAGAAAAGTATGGCCTGGAACTCTTGGAAGGATACGGCTGCACGGAGATGGGACCCGTCGTGGCAGTGAACATCCCCGATGTCCGGGAGGGGCGCGAACATCAGAGAGGCCTCAAGTCCGGAACGGTCGGCCATCCGATCCCCGGCGTCGTAGCGAAGGCAGTCAACCCCGAGACTGGCGAAGACCTCCCTCCCGGTGAAGAGGGATTGCTTCTCGTTAAAGGTCCCAGTCGGATGATGAGCTATTGGGATCAGGCAGAGCAAACGGCGGAGGTTTTTCAAAACGGCTGGTATGTCACGGGGGACATCGCCTCAATCGATGAGGACGGCTTCATCCGAATAACCGACCGTCTCTCTCGCTTCAGCAAAATCGGCGGCGAGATGGTTCCCCATATCAGGGTAGAAGAGGCCATCCACCAGATCCTAGGGGACCAGGGCTGCGTCGTCACAGCGGTTCCGGATGACCAGAAGGGAGAGCGCCTGGTCGTCTTTTACACCCAGAAGGAGGTCGCCCCAGAGGAGCTATGGAATAAGCTCAACGCAGCAGACCTCCCAAAGCTTTGGATCCCTAAAAAGGAAAATCTCTACCGTGTTGAAGCCATCCCTGTGCTTGGAACAGGAAAGGTAGATCTCAAAAAAGTAAAGGCCATTGCCTTGGAAATCCAAGGAGGCGGGCATGAAGGCAATCGGCCCTCCCTTTCAGGGAGTCATAGATGAACCCTCGGGAAACCTTATCCATCTATGCTTTCATCTTAGGGTTACTCACCTTCCTTTTCTTTCTGAGGGTACTGGCCCAAGCCCTAGTCGCTTTCTTCGACATTCCCTTTCTTCCGCCGATGAAGGCATGGTATGATCCCACCTTACCTATCGGCATTTCAGGGCTGATTCCTTATCCCATTCTCCTTCCCCTACAGGCCGTGATCCTGCTCTTCCAGGCCAAGATATCCATGGACTTCTCTCGGAGAGGCGGCTTCTTCGTGGTCCCGAGAAAAAGTATGGGACGTTTTCTTTGCTGGATCAGCTATTTTTATTTCGCCCTCATGGCGCTGCGGTATGCCCTCTCTATGGCGCTTTTTCCTGAGCGTAGGTGGTTCGGACAAACAGCTATAATCTTCTTTCACTTCGTGTTAGCGGGATTTCTCTTCACCCTGGGCCACTTCCATGCCAGACAAGCTCCTGCAAGTGCTATGCTCAACCACAGTTCGCATAAGGGATGATGACTGAACCCGACGTTACCTTGACGGACTACGCGCTGGCGATCGAATGTGCCGCCCTCGCCTATCTGGTCTATCGCCAGGGTGGCCAACAGCAGTCTCTTAGAAACTGGTTTGCCCTGTTTTTTGGGTCCATTGGCTTAGCTGCCTTAACTGGAGGAACGGTCCACGGCTTTTTCCTTGATGAGGAAAGCATTGGATACCGCATCTTATGGCCAGCCACCCTCATTGCCAGTGGGTTAGCGGCACTCTCCACATGGGCGGTAGCCGCCTGTATCCAATTCTCTAAGGTCATCGCACGCTGGATTTCATTCGTAGCGGCCGCAGAATTCGCCGGCTACTCCGTTCTCGTATTACTCATCACACAGGAATTTTGGCTTGCTGTTGCCAACTATTTGCCACCCACTATTTTCCTGCTGGTGGTCTTTGCAAGACAATACTTACTGGGGCGGGAGAGCCAACTATTACTTGGAACGGTTGGGCTTCTGCTTACCTTTGTCGCCGCTGGAGTACAACAGGGCCAGGTTGCGCTTCATCCCCTCTACTTTAATCACAATGCCCTCTACCATCTCATTCAAGCGGTGGCGTTGTTATTGATTTTTTGGGCTGCACGATGGCTGCTGTCCTCAAGACGGAGGTGACTATGCTGACGCGACGGGAATTTTTGGAACTGAGCGCGAAGACAGGCTTGGTGGGTGCCCTGTGTCCCTACGGCTGCACCTGGCAAGTATCCTCGCCGTCTGAGAGCCTGGTGAACGACATTCATTCCCAGTTAAACGCAACACGTGTGCACAGAATCGTAAAGCCAAGCTCCCATGAAGCACTTCAGACCATCATTCGAGGGGCCCGATCGGAAGGTCGAGCGCTTAGCATCGCCGGGGGGATGCACGCAATGGGAGGGCAACAGTTCGGTAGCGATACCATCCTGGTGGATACGCGGGCAATGAACCGAGTATTAAACTTCGATCCTGACAAGGGCCTGATCGACGTTGAAGCCGGACTCCAGTGGCCTGAGTTGATTGGTTACCTTGTTGAGGCGCAGAAAGGCCAAGCGCGGCAGTGGGGCATTATTCAAAAGCAGACCGGCGCCGATCGGCTTAGCATGGGCGGAGCGCTTGCCGCGAATGTTCACGGCAGGGGTCTGCGCTTTAAACCGATCATCGCCGATGTGGAATCCTTTCTTCTCATTGACGCGAACGGAGGCGTGCGGACGTGCAACAGACGGGAGAACTCCGAGCTTTTCCGACTGGCCATCGGCGGATATGGCCTGTTCGGAGTGATCGCCTCGGTCAAACTTCGCCTCGCGCCTAGAAGGAAAATAGAAAGGGTGGTAGAAGTCCTCGACCTGGAAGACTTGATACCTGTTTTCCAGCAGCGGATTGCAGATGGATCCCTGTACGGCGATTTCCAGTACATGACCGACGCGGATTCTGACGGCTTCCTGCGCAAGGGCGTCGTGTCCCGCTACCGTCCGGTGGATGACAACACACCGATGCCTGAAGGGCAGAAGGAACTCTCGGTTGACGACTGGAAGAACCTTTATTACCTAGGGCACGTGGACAAGAGAAAAGCGTTCGAAGTATACTCCAGTTACTATCTCTCCACCTCCGGCCAGACTTACTGGTCCGACACGCACCAATTGAGCACGTATATTGACAACTACCACGAAGAGTTGGACAAGC
>JBOHVJ010000201.1:0-17530 GCA_050735075.1 Binatia bacterium | reverse complement strand
GGATCCTTCTTGGCGACGACCCTAAGGCCATTAGAGAGAAGAAGAGACTCTGCCTTATGGGAAGAGGCGAGCGTTTGACTCGGATAAATAGAGGGAAGGAGGAGAAAGAGGAGCCCTATCGTGCGGGAAAAGAGCAGTCCTTTCGGCATTAGTGCATTCACAGGGGTAATGGATGGTCTCATCGTACACATCTCGTCTGTTGGCGTCAAGTTTTTCCACAGCCTTGCTTGACTTGGTGCATAAATGGGATACAATAAAAACCTGAAGAATAAGAGTATGTTAGGTGATATTAGTGGAGCGGGGGAGGTGATACAAAGCTATGACCGGAGTCAGGGTCAGAGAAAACGAATCCATTGAGAGCGCGATCCGGCGCTTCAAAAAGCTTTGCGAGAAGGCAGGGATATTGGCAGAGCTGCGCAAGCGCGAACATTACGAAAAACCAAGTGTCAAAAGGAAGAAGAAGGCGATAGCAGCAAAGAAGAGGGCCTTGAGACGATCCCGAAGCCATTATTATTAGAATGCACGGCTCATTCGAATGGAGGCGGTCGCAGAGGAATGGATCTGAAGACTAAAATCCAGGATGCCATGAAAGCTGCCATGAAGAGCGGTGATCGATTGACCCTTTCCACCCTGAGGCTACTTTTATCAGCCCTACACAATGAAGAGATCAAGGGTCGCAGAGAACTAACGGCGGACGAAATCTTGAAGACTATATCCTCCCTTTGTAAGCAGAGGCAGGAGTCAATCGAGTATTTTCAGAAGGGGGGAAGGACCGATTTGGTGGTGAAGGAAGAGGCCGAGTTGGGGGTCCTGCGCCGCTTTCTTCCTGAGGCCTTGAGTGAGGAGGAGGTTCGCGCCCTGATCAGGAGTTCCATTGAGGAAGTGGGTGCGAAAGGAGTGCAGGACTTGGGAAAGGTGATGAAACAGGTTATGCCCAAGGTCACCGGTCGCACCGAAGGTAAGCGCGTGAGCGAGCTTGCCAAGGAAATCCTGAGCGGATAACAAGGGGCGAGGCTTTACTCCGGCGACTGACGTTCAATCCCTTCCGAAAGTGGATGTGTCCTATTGGTGAACATCATTGATCCGATCCTGCTTGTCCTTTTATCCCTCTTTACCCTGAGGGGTTATTTTAAAGGGCTCTTTCGGGAGAGTTTCTCTCTGCTTGGACTTATTATCGGTTTCATGGTGGCAATCCGTTATGATGAACCAGGGGCCGTTCTCTTGGCAAACACCTGGAAGTTCTCGTTCATCATTCTTCGGGCCATAGCTTTTATCGCTCTTTTCTTTGCCGTCTACTTTGTCTTCAGCCTGGTCGGCTGGCTCCTCCATCGTTCGGCAGAATTCCTTTTCCTGCAAGCAGTCAATCGGGTCGGGGGCCTGGCGCTAGGAATGGGAAAGGGAGCAGCCGTCTTATCTCTCATTATTTTTTTCCTGGGTTCTTCTTCCTTGATTCCCGATAAGACGAGGCAAAGAATCGATGGATCCTACCTCGCTCCTCCTCTCTATCAACTCGCCCAAGGACTCATCCGGATTGGAAAGGCAAATCTCTTCCCACAGGGGGAGGCACGCGAGAAGGGAGTCTTTGCTTCCTTTACGTGATAAAGATGATTGCGGAAGGAAAGATTTTAGAAGTTCGCGAGCGCTCCTCCATTGTGGAGGTGATATCGGATCACTTGACCTTAAAAAAGATGGGGCGCAATTACCTTGGGCTTTGTCCGTTTCATTCGGAAAAGACCCCCTCCTTCACGGTGAACGAGGAAAAGGGCATCTTTCATTGTTTCGGTTGCAGCGTCGGAGGAAATGTCTTTCATTTTTTGATGCGGTACGACCATCTGACTTTTCCAGAGGCCGTGGAGCAGGTGGCAAAGCGGTATGGAATCGCGGTGGAGCGCTCGGACAGACCCGGGGCAAGGAGAGACACGGAAGAGAAAGAGTCCTTATATCGGCTCAATGAAAGGGCGGCGGCCTATTTTCATGAGGTGCTGTTCGGCCATCCTGAGGGGAAGAGGGCTCTTGAATATCTCAAGGCCAGAGGGGTCGAGGAGCAGCTAGCGCGGCGCTTTTATCTCGGTTATGCCCCACATGCGGGCCAAGGTTTGGTCGCTTTTCTCAAAAGAGAGGGGCTCTCTTTAAAGCACGCAGTGCGCTTGGGACTTATCAGCGAGCGAGGGTCGGAGCATTACGGGGAAAAGTTTTTTGGTCGTCTCATCTTCCCTATTGTGAATCCTGGCGGAAAGGTTGTCGGGTTCGGCGGCCGGGTGATTGAGCAAGGTCTCCCTAAGTATCTCAATTCGCCCGAGACCCTTCTCTTTCGCAAGGGAGCCAATCTCTACGGCCTCTTTCAGGCCAAGGAGACTGTTCGGGAAGTGGATCGGGTGGTTGTGGTGGAGGGGTATCTGGACGTGATTGCCTTATTTCAATTTGGCATCTCCTATGCCGTTGCGACCTTGGGCACCGCCCTCACTCCAGACCACGTGCGCATCTTGGGACGATATACGAAAAACATCATTGCCCTATTTGATGGGGATGAGGCCGGAAGAAAAGCTGCGGCCCGGAGCTTTGAGATCTTTATCGAGGGAGGACTGCTTGGGCGCGGTGCCTTTCTGCCCACGGGGGAAGACCCGGACACCTTTGTTCGATCCAAAGGCAAGCAGGCGTTGGAGACGATCACGGACCAGGCGGTCCCTCTAGCGGATTACACCTTTACCTGGTTGGAACGACAATACGGAAAGAGCCTTGAGGGGAAGAGTCAGATTGCCCAAGAGATCAGTCGACTCCTGGCCAAGGCCCGCAATCCCTTTGAAGTCGATCTGCTGGCCCGCCGCGCCGTTGATTCCTTAGGAATTAGAGAAGAACTCTTGCGCCCTCCTTTGCGTCCTTCAGGAGAACAGCGCCGCTCGGTTTCCCCAGGGGCTGCTCTAAAGCCTGTTCAAGAAGGGGCGAGGGAAGAGCTCGTGGAGCGTTCGCTGGTAAGCCTCATGCTTCGCTTTCCTTCCATGGTCCAGAATGTGGAGCGGGAAAAGGATATAGAGAGTCTCGTCAGTCCAAACTGGAGTGAGGTTGTGCGAGGGGTTCTTGCAGAATGGAGGGTGGGGGGTAAGGTGGATGTGGCACACTTGGTGCAGGGGTTACCGCCGGATCGGGCATCTCAAATCGCTGCCCTTGTGCTGGAGGGGGAAAGCATGCCCCAGGAGGAGGCCGAGAAGATGATGGAGGATTGCCTCTCGCATCTTCGTAGGAGACACTTGAGAGGCCTGGAGAACGATCTTCGCCAAGCGATCCGGGTTGCGGAGGAGAAAAAAGATGAGGAGACCAAAAAAGAAAGGATGTTGGAATGGCAAGAGGTCGTCCGAAGAAAACGACAGCTAGAGCGTCAAAGATTCGCGTCCAAGACGGGGATACGCTAGAGACCGCGAACGAGGCCTTTGGCCCCGATCAGGTAGCCCACAAGAAAAACATCAAAGAGGTCAAGAAACTCATCGACCTCGGCAAGGAGAAGGGCTACCTGACCTACGATGAGGTCAACGACATGCTCCCGGCCGATATTGTATCACCGGATCAGATCGATGATGTCATGTCCATTTTTGGTGAAATGGACATCGAGGTTATCGATTCCAATCAGAGAGTCAGCCTGGCCGGTCAGGCCGAGGAACTCGTGGAGGAGGAAGAGGAGGAGAAAGACCTCGATGTGGAAACGGAAGGAGAGGTCGCGGGCAGAACCGGGGATCCGGTGCGGATGTACCTTCGAGAGATGGGGACCGTTTCCCTTCTAAGTCGCGAGGGCGAGGTCGAGATCGCCAAAAAGATTGAGGAAGGGGAAAAACAGGTCCTTGACGAGGTCCTCTCCAGCCCTTTAGCCCTACGCCATGTCCTAGACCTGGAGGAGAGGCTTGCGCGTCACGAGATCCGGGTGCGGGAGATTATCCAAGACGGGGATGATGATCTGGATTACCTGGAGGAGGAAGAGGTCTATGAGAAGAAGCTCCTGGACCAGATAGGCAAATTGCGTCGATTGGCCAACCAAAGGGAAAAAATCAAAGGGAAACTAGAACGGAAACACCTCTCAGCCCAAAGGCGTAAGCTTCTTCAAGAGGCGCTCTCCAAGCGACAGGAAAAGGTCTTTGACGCCCTGAACGCCATGCAACTGAGCCGGAGACAAACTGAGGTGATCGTCGAAGGCTTAAAGAAGGCCATGGATCAGATACGGGGGTGGGACAGGAGAGTGACGGAGTTCGAGCGTAAGACTGGAAAACCCTATCAGGAAATCCTCAAGATTGTTCCGAGTAGCAACGGACGCAAGAAGCATTGGCAGCGAGCCATAGGGTCTCTCCGCATGGGGCATGACGCCATTCAGAGAATGGTTGAAGAAATTCGGGCCGGGAGGCGAGATGTCAGACGAATCGAGAGAGACCTAGAGATGCCGGCAGAGGAGATCAGGCGTCGAGTAGAGTCCTTTATCGAGGGGGAGACCAAGGCGAACTTAGCCAAGAAGGAATTGATCGAGGCCAATCTCCGTTTGGTTGTCAGCATTGCCAAAAAATACACGAACCGGGGACTCCAGTTCCTGGATCTCATTCAGGAAGGAAACATCGGTCTCATGAAAGCGGTGGACAAGTTTGAGTATCAGCGTGGCTATAAGTTTTCCACTTATGCTACCTGGTGGATCCGCCAGGCGATTACCCGGGCCATCGCCGACCAGGCCCGGACCATTCGGATCCCGGTGCACATGATCGAGACCATCAACAAACTGATCCGCACTTCCCGCTATCTGGTTCAGGAGATCGGCCGGGAGCCGACTCCGGAGGAGATCGCCGCCAAGATGGAGATCCCTTTAGATAAGGTGCGCAAGGTGTTGAAGATCGCCAAGGAGCCGATCTCCCTCGAGACCCCCGTAGGGGAGGAGGAGGACAGTCACTTAGGCGACTTCATCGAGGATAAGCGGATCATCACGCCTTCCGACGCCGTGGTCAATATCAACCTTCAGGAGCAGACCAAGAAGGTGCTGGCAACTCTGACTCCGCGCGAGGAGCAGGTCCTGCGGATGCGTTTTGGGATTGGGGAAAAATCGGATCATACCCTCGAAGAGGTAGGACAGAAGTTCACTGTGACCCGCGAGCGTATCCGCCAGATCGAGGCCAAGGCCCTGCGCAAGCTCAGGCATCCCAGCCGCAGCAAACGGCTGAAAAGTTTTATGGAGAGTTAAACAGCGAGTTGGGCTGACACTCTTGCAAAAGACGCGCGAAACTGCGAACCTTTAAATCCAAAATCTAAAATCGGCAATCTAAAATCCAGAATTTGACTCCGGGCCCATAGCTCAGCTGGTTAGAGCCACCGGCTCATAACCGGTAGGTCCCTGGTTCGAATCCAGGTGGGCCCACCATTCGACTCGCGGCATTTCTGCCGCTCGCTCATGGCAGACCCCATAGCCGTCATCAGCGTGGGCTACGTCGCGAGTCGAATGGTATCCTGAGCAAGCGACCTCTGCGACCTCTGGGGTCAGACCTGAGTTGTTGACTTATTGGACCGAGTGAGGTTAGCGTCGGGCGGATGGCTCGCAAGCCGAGAATCGAATTTGACGGCGCTTTTTATCACGTCATCGCGCGTGGAAATCAACGGCGCGATATCTTTGTAGATGATCACGACCGGCTGACTTATCTGGAGCGCCTTGAGCATTACCGAAGGCGGTACGAATTTATTCTGTATGGCTACGTGCTGATGTCTAACCATGTTCACTTGCTGGTTAAGACAGGCCGGGTGCCGCTATCCAAGATCATGCAAGGGATACAGGCTAGCTTTACGCAGCGCTACAACCGCAGGCACGGCACAGTGGGTCACCTCTTTCAAGGACGCTACAAGGCGATCTTGTGCGATGGTGATGCCTATTTGTTAGAGCTCGTGCGTTACATTCATTTGAATCCAGCCAGAGTGGAACATGCCCAGGACCCGTGGAAGTATCGTTGGAGCAGTCATCAAGGTTATCTTGGGGAGCATACTCCGGTCAAAGTGGAAGCAGCGTTTGTGCTGGAGCAATTCGGTGCGACTTTAGGCCAAGCACGACGAGCGTATATGAAATTCATGGAAGAGGGGATAGGTCTGGGGCACGTGGAACGATTCTATGAGACAGTCGATCAGCGCTTTTTGGGTGATGAGCGTTTTGTTGAACAGATCGAGAACAAGACGCAGAAAGGGGAATCGAGAAAACTAAAAGCTAGCTTTGGGCGGTTACTTAAGGCCGTAGCGGCGATGCATGACGTGGAGCCAGGACGCTTGGTTGATACAGGGCGGAGCCGGCGCTGGGTGAAAGCGCGATCGCTGTTGGTGTATGCAGCAAGAGAGTGGGCTGGGGTTAGGGCTAAGGAGTTAGGAGAACAGCTCCACCGCGACGCCTCGATGATAAGCAGGTTGTATGCAAGTTACGCGGCGAACCGGGACAGAAAAGCTGAAGCTCGATTGTTGCGCTTGCTGGGAGCATGAAAATAGTCAATTACTCAGGTCTGACCCCCTATTGCCCCTACTGTTGGCGGGAGGTGTCCATGAAAACATTTACCAGGTTGGCGCTTTACACGTTCGTTCACGTGATTTTGGTTGGGCTAGTGGCTATTTTGCCAGCGGATAATGCATTCTCCCAATCGGACTTCTACAGGGGGAAGACGATCAAAATGCTTCGTGGCGGCGGGCCCGGAGGCTCTGGAGAGTTCCAAACGAGAGCACTTATGCGGGTTCTAGAAAAATATATCCCCGGACAACCCAGTTTAATGCTTGAGTTTGTACCAGGCGCTGCCGGGAGAAAAGCCGCAAACGTCATTTATAATTCTACCCGGCCCGACGGACTGACTATAGGATCGATCGGTGCGGGACTGGTGGTAGGGCCGATCTTGGGCCTCCCCGGCAGCGCATACGATCTCGATAAACTGATTTACCTCGGATCAACGGATACCGGTGACCCCTACATCTTCTATACCAAGGGGGAGATGGGGTTAGACACGATCGAGAAACTACGAGCTGCCAGCGGCCTCAGGTTCGGCGCTCACGCGGTCGGGCATCCGGTCTATGTCACAGCGCGCCTCGTCGCGTATCTTCTTAATTTGAAAGCGCCGAAGTTCGTGACCGGCTTTACCGGTCCTGAAATTTACATAGCTCTCATGCGTGGGGAGCTGGATGCTCATTCGACCGGGGCGGCCCGATTTGTCGTGGAGAAGCCTGAGTGGATCGAAAAGAAGCTGGTAAACTTCCATGCTACGCTTACGGTTCCCAAGGGCCGTCATCACCCCTTATTCTCTTACGTGCCCGAACTGGGAAGCTTTGCCAAGTCGGAGACGGAACGAAAGCTACTTGACATGTTCCGCGCCTTCCAGTACCCGCGCTGGCCCTACATATTCCCTCCGGGAACGCCCAAAGAGCGTGTTCAGATCATCCGCGAAGCCATGCGCAAGGCGTTTGCGGATCCGGAATTTCCCGCAGAGTTTAAAAAGCTTATGGGCGATGATCCTGCGCCCCTCGGCGGTGAAGAACTGGAGCGGGCGATCAAAGACTTGCCCCGAGATTCAGAGGTCGTTAAGCTGTATCAAAAGCTCGCCGGTCCGGATCCACTTCCTGCTCGATGAAACGGATGAGAGAGATGCTATCTCTTGCGCTTTTTGAGCCGCGCCCGGAGCTCTTTAAAGGAAATCGTGGCCTGTTTTCTGCGCTCTTCGATCAGCTTCCAAAATGCCGGCGAGGTTTGTAGGACCACATCCTCCCAGTCTTTGCCTTCGACCCCGACCAAGACCGCTGCAGGACGGCCCCGCCTGGTTATTACGACGCGCTCCTCTTGGGCAGTATCGACACACTCTTTGACTTTTTTCTGTAGGTCCCGGGCAGTAACAGATTTCATAGAATATCCTCCGTTTTCCTTCCTGCTGGCTTTTTGCGGACTGCCCGCACATAGACCACGTCCTCTTCGGTGGAGACATCGTAGAAAACGCGGTAATCACCAACTCTCAACCCCCAAACCGGCTGCACAGCTTCCCATGGAGGGACCAGATTGCTAAGAAGCTTGCGGTTCCTTGTTGGAGTGTCGGGCATATGCGCGAGCTGTTTTTCCATAGCATCCATTATTTGCTTCCTGTAATAAACCGGGATCCTGGCTAGGTCTTTCTCCACATCCTCAGCAAAGCGGATCTCGTACACGCATATAGTATTGCATATGCATATCCAAAAGCAACATGGCAAGTGGGCTGCGGCGCGTGCACGTAGGGAAAAGGTGGCGTCGGATCTCCGATACGATTCTCACCGCAAGACTAACCTTATACGGTCTTTTATCGAAAAATGGTCGTTGGTTGCATTATTGCTTTGGGCTTGCTGGCAGGTTCTGCCCTGTTTTTAGTGCTGTGGCTAAGGTCCAGGATCAGCGTGTTGATCGTCAGATAAACCTTTTCCAACATGTTACAGTGGCCTTGACAATGACTGGCGCATGGACAAGAATCTGGCCGTATCTATGAGGGATAAGGAGGGAAGACGATGAGTGAAAGTAGCACTCCAGTAAGGGTGAAGAAGCTGGGTCACGTGGTTTTCACTGTCAGTGATATTGAACGGACCACGAATTTTTGGACGGAGATCATGGGCTTCCAGGTTTCCGACCGAAATGAGCATGGCATGGTTTTTCTCCGCCATGGGTTGGATCACCATACCATTGCCCTTGTGCCGGCCAAAACGCGCGATGAGCTACCGAAGGAAGGTCAGCCTGGATTTCACCATTGCGCCCTGGAGGTCGGTAGCGTCTCGGAGCTGTTCAAAATTCGGGATTTTCTCCGCGCCAAAGGAGTGCCGATCATTTACGAAGGGCGACGGGGTGCTGGAGGCAATCCGGGGGTTGAATTTCGTGATCCCGATGGTTTCAACATCGAGCTCTATGCCTCGATGGACCAGGTCGGCTGGGACGGTAAAAGCCGGCCGACGGATCAGTGGAGCCGGGCCAAGTCTCTTGAGGAGGTTGTGGCCAATCCGCTGCCTGGCGTCAAGTACGAGTGATCGTCCGCGCTTAGTCATCTTTTCTTAGGACGGCTGGCTGGGCCGGCCAAAAGTCACTGCAAGCGCACGGAGGCGAACTCACAAGATGATCTCAATTCACAGCCTCACCAAGCAGTTTACAGTCAACGGCAGCAAGGTTACAGCGGTTAAAGAATTGGACCTCGATGTGGCCGAAGGCGAGTTCTTCGTTATCGTAGGGGCGAGCGGCTCTGGTAAGACAACGCTTCTCCGTTGCGTCGCGGGTCTAGAGTCCCCGGAGAGTGGTGAGATCCGTATCGCTGGCCAAGTGGTTTCGTCAGACAACCCACCGACCTGGGTACCATCGCAGCAGCGCAAACTTGGGATGGTTTTTCAGTCCTACGCTGTCTGGCCTCATCTGACGGTCTATGAGAATGTAGCACTCCCTTTGGCAGAGGGCGCCCAACGGGTACGGCGCAGCGAGGTCGCAAGCCGAGTACGTGAGGCATTGCGCTTGGTCCAGCTAGAGGATCTAGCCGATCGTTCGGCAACCCTGCTTAGCGGTGGGCAGCAGCAGCGTGTCGCCCTTGCCCGAGCTATAGCGGTGAACCCAAGAATTCTTCTAATGGACGAACCTCTTAGCAATCTCGATGCTCGCCTTAGGGAAGAGGTGCGCGGCAAAATCCGTGATCTGGCAAAGCATCTGGGCTCTACGGTCCTTTACGTCACTCATGACCAAGTCGAGGCAATGGCCATCTCCGACAAGATCGCCCTGATGCAATCCGGCGAGCTTCTCCAGGTCGGCGCGCCGATGGAGTTGTACCATAAACCGCGTCGGGCCGAAGTGGCCGAGTTTTTTGGATTAGTCAATTGGCTCAAGGGTAGGATTGTTCACTCAGGCTTGGCCGAGACGGCAGTCGGCCCGCTTCACATCAAGGGATCGGCAAATCCCGGCGACAATGTCCTTCTTGGTTTTCGGCCAGAATGTCTCTCGATCGTCCAAAGCAGCCCTGCAACCGAGTCTAACCTTTTACGAGCTACGCTTCAGTCAAGCACTTTTTTGGGTGACCAGTTTGTGTATAACGTGGTAGTCAGGGATCAACTTTTTGTCGGGAAGAGCCGAGTCGCCCCTGTACGAAAGGATGGAAATCTTTATCTATACGTGGATCCTGCCGACGTTATGGTTTTCCCGATGGAGGAAAGGATCAGCCTGGGCGTCGACCAGCAGACCTCATCCCTCGCTGCGGTGGCAGGTTAAAGGCAAGGCATGTGCAAGGATGACTATTTCGATTGAGAAAAGGTAAGGAGGGTTCGCTATGTACGGTCAATCAAAGTTGCTCATTCGCATCTTCTCCATCGTCGCTGCTGTCATGCTTCTCGTGGCGATCTATATGCCGGTTGTATATGGGGCGACGGCAACCCCGCTCGCCGAGTTAATCGAGGGGGCGAAGAAGGAGGGCACGCTGAGGGGGCAGTGGTCCGAAAACAGCTTCGGCGGAGGCCCCGGGCTCCAGGAGATCGTCACCGGGATGAACAAGAAATGGGGCCTGAATCTGAAGGCTCAGTTTACTCCCGGCCCGGATATGCAGCGGTTGATGCTTCGGATTGCCCAAGAGGCAGCGGCAGGCCAGCCTGCCAGCACGGATGTTTATCTAGGAAACTCCCAGGCCATGCTGGATGCCACGAAGGCCAACGTGCTCAGGCCTGTAGAGTGGGCTAAGATCCTGGATCGAAGGCTGAGTGGTGAAGAGAAGTTCCAACCCATAGCTCCAGATAACACCTATCTCGCATTCGCTACTACGGTTGTGGGACTCCAGTATAACACCAATCTCGTCAAAGCGGCCGACGTCCCACGGCGGCTGGAGGACGTCCTCAACCCTAAATGGAAGGGTAAGATCGCTGCAACTCCCTACGCAGCCGGGTTGCGCGAGATGGCCATGCCGGATTTCCTGGGCCGTGAGTACATGATTGACTTTACCAAGAAGCTGTCGAAACAGATCGCCGGCCTCATACGCTGCGGTGAGTCAGAGCGCATCACCAGCGGCGAATTCCTGATGCTTGTCCTTACCTGCGGTGGAAACGACAGCGTCGTGCTCCAGAGGGCCGGGGCTCCGATCGCCCACACCGTCTTACAAGAAGGGACGGTACTGCACATGAGGTGGAGTGGAGTGCCCAAAAACTCGCGCTCGCCCAATGCCGGCGCCCTGCTTGCTGCGTACCTCCACACCCCAGAGGGTCAGGCACTCCTCTGGAGGCATGATGGCATGGATCTTCATGTCTACCCGGACTCCCATATGAAAAAAGAGGTGGAAAAGGTGCGCGGCGCTGGTGGAAAGGTGATCGTCAGCTCCCCCCAGTGGCTGGGCTCCCTCAAAGGCTATCAGGAGATGCAAAAAGAGCTTGAAAAGATTCTGAGAGAGGGAGCCCGATAATGAGCTCTGTCAGGCAGGCGGTTCTCAAGTTTCCCTTCTCGTTGGGGGCCAAGCGGCAATCCTCACCCTTGCTATTTTCTCTGGCGCTGGCGCCTATGGGGCTGATCCTTGTGCTCGCTGCCGTCATGTTCTGGATCAGCTTCCAGAAGGGCGTGTTCGGCACGGCGAGCGCCATCTATACGCTGGAGAATTATCAGGACATCCTCACTGACCCCTTTCTCCTCCACGTTCTGCGCAACACGGGGATCTTCACACTCTCAACGACTTTTTTTGCTCTAGTCCTCGGCCTACCCATTGCCTGGTTGACCGAGAGAACCACCATCCCTGGCAAGACTTTCATCTATGCCATCATGACCCTCGGCCTGCTTATACCGGGCATCTATACGGCCATGGGCTGGACCCTCATCGCGCATCCCCGCATTGGGATCTTGAACCGATGGCTGATGGATCTGTTCGGCCTAACAGAAGGCCCCATTAACATTGCTACTCCTGTCGGTATGGGTTTTGTCCAGGGCATGAGTCTCGCCGCTGTCGTTTTCATCCTCACGGCTCAGATGTTCCGCGCCATGAACCCATCGCTGGAGGAGGCGGCGAAGGTCCATGGCCTGAACTTCGGGAAGACACTCTGGCGCATCACGCTCCCCTTGGCATTGCCTGGTATTTTGGCGGCCGTGATCTATATCACGACCATCGGAATTGCCACGTTTGATATCCCAGCGATCCTTGGCCTTGGGAATCGGGTCTATATGCTCAGCACTTTTATGTACATCAAAGTCCATCCGCCAGGCAGTGGCCTTCCCGAGTATGGCGTATCAGGTGCCATGGGGGCCTTCATGGTCATCTTGGCGATATTCCTTACCTATTGGTATGGACAGGTCTTGCGCCACGGCCATCGCTTCGAAGTTGTTACGGGCAAGGGCTATCGGCCAGCCTTGATTCATCTTGGGGGATGGGTGGTTCTTGGTTGGGGCTTTATTGGCTTCTATGCCTTCATCTCTAAGCTGTTGCCGCTTCTTTTGATCGCCTATGCGGCCTTCACCCCCTATTTCGCACCGCCGTCATTTGAAATGATGGGCAAGCTTTCAATGGTCCACTTCCAGAACATGGACTGGGGACTAGTCCTGCGCGGATTGAAAAACACTGGAATTCTGGTGCTGGTAGTTCCGCTGGTCGTGCTTCTTTTTGCCGCCAGCATCTCTTGGCTCGTCGTGCGATCCAAAAGCCGGTCCCGCTACCTGCTTGAATTCGGGGCCTTTCTGCCCCATGCCCTACCTGAGGTGATCATGGCGATCGGGGCCCTGCTGCTCTCATTATTCGTCGTTGGAAATTTCTTGCCCCTCTACGGATCGGTGGCTATCATTGCCGTAGTATACGTCGTCGCTCGCCTGGCCTTCGCTACCCGAGCCCTCAATGGCTCGCTCCTCCAGATTCACAGGGAGCTCGAAGAGGCGGCTTTCGTAGCTGGTCTCTCCACCTTGCGCACCGGATGGCGCGTCGTCCTCCCTCTCATCTGGCCGACATTGCTCTCGGTATGGATCTGGACAGCCTTGCTGGTCTACCGCGAGCTGACTGTGGCGGTCTTTTTGGGGGTGCATGACAACATCACCTTGCCGGCGGTGATCTGGAGCTACTGGTATGGTGGGGGGATAAACAAGGCCTCGGCGGTCACACTGCTGATGACGTTGGTGCTCACCCCCTTGATCCTGGCGTTCTGGTGGTTCGGTCGACGGAGCCAGGTGCCCAATCAATGAATGGGAAGTTCGGGGCCTCCGGGAAAATGTGGTGGCAGAGAGAAGCGGAGGGGACATGCCCCTCCGCGGGAGCCGATGGACCTCTGCTTCTCTGCCCCTAACTACTGTGATCCGCCTGTTCTCTCTGAATCAGTTCAGTGTCGGACGTCTCCCTGGCTTCGGGACATGCCCCCTCCGCTCGGGAGTTCTGTGAAGTCTCCAAGGGGAAGCTTGAAGCCCGTAGACGAATAGAGTTCGAAACGTTCATGCCGTTTTAAACGATTTGAACTATTTGAACTCTGCCACAAAGCTTTGGCGGCTCAGCCAACGTATTGTGGCTGAGACTTGAACCATTGCTAAACACTGGTCCATTGGCTGCGGTCGGAAGACTCGCCGCCCCCGATGAGCAAGGAAGGGTCGTTGCGAGAGGTCGTGGAGCGAAGGGAGTCTTTTTTCGTCTTGACAGCGGACATCGATTCGGCCAAGAATAGCAATCGATTGGGGGAGAGTTTATGGAAAAGGCGATTGGCACTGTAAAAAGGATTGCGTTACCTGAATCTTTTTCGTTCCTCGTGAAATCGGGGTTATTGCTCAGCGTATCGGGGGTGATCCTCTACCTGCTCTTAGCTGCGACTTACCCGCCCATCCACGATACCCTTCATAACTTTCGCCATTCCCTAGCTATCGTTCCTTGCCACTGATCAGGTATCTTGCCCTATTTCTCTGCTCGTTCCTGTTCGCTGCCTACGCTTGCGCTGGCGACAGGACCATTGACCTTCAAACTTCTCCCGCGCTCGATCAGGTTCGTCCTCTCTCAGATCCAGTCAAGATAGTCTTGAGGTTCTTGGACAGTGATCAAAAGCTGGCCGAGGGAACGATCTTCAAGATCCGCCTCTACGCGCCGACTCCCGGGTGGCCATTCTCCACCGACTTTCCGCTAGTGGAAGGTAGCCGCCTGATTGAAATGGAGCTGCCGGCTTTTCGTGGTAGCGTAGGTTGGGAATATGTGTTTCCCATTCGAGGAATCTATCGGCTGGAAGTGACCGCGATCGATGAACGGAGGGAAGAGGTAAAGAAAGTCTTTAACTTCGCTATCAGGGAGAACCGCCTCAAACTTTTATATCTTGGATGCTTTGTTGTTGTGCTTTTTCTCTTCGGGGTTATGGCTGGAAGGTTATTTACCAATAGGGACAGAGAAACCTGAGCAAGAGATGAGATATCCCATCCTTCTTTTACTGCTAGCGGCCTTGTTCGTTGTCCCATCCATTGAGACACCAGCGAAGGACATAGAAGGCAAGCCTGCCAGTCGCCTTGAAGTTGGTCCAGCCGTTGTCGGCCAACCGAGCGAGATCCGTTGGAATCTCTCGAGGCCAGATACGGGAAAGCAGCAGCCTTCTCTCTTGACTCTCACGATCACGCACTTGGAAAAAGAAAAGCGGATCTTCTCTCTTGAAAAAATACCGACAAGAGGAAATTTCACGCTGAGCTTTCACTTCACAGATGGGGCTGCCCATCGAGTTACAGCCGTGGCCGAGGTGGAGGGTAAGGGGGAGATTCGGGAGGAGAAGGTCATAGCCGTGACCGGCATCGATCCTCCCCCGAAAGCCATTGTCCCTTCACTACTTTCTTTCCTGGGTGTTATTGCGCTGGGGCTAGTGACAGGTCGAATCAGCCGCGGAAGAATAAAGCGGCGATAGACATTTCCGCCGACTTGAGGTAGTAAAATTCAGCACTCCCCCCTCACCCTTCCCTCTCCCCCGTCGGCCCCGTCGGGGGGAGAGGATAAAAGAGAGGGGGTGCGAAAACCAGCAGTTTCGGAGGAAGGATGAAGGAAAAATGAGCGAACTACCCCGCGTGGCACTTATTATTACTGGAGGCACCATCGACTCTATCGGCAAAGACCGGCTGGATCTAGCCTGGTACATCGAGGCGAATAAACGGCTTAGCACCGGCGAGCTGTTGGCACAGCTCCCTGAGCTGCAATCGATAGCTAAGATAGAGGAGATACCGTTCAGGAGACTCCCTAGCCATGCGCTCGTCGACAAGGACTGGCTCGACTTAGTCCGAACCATTCACTCGATCTTCGACCAGAATAAGGCTGACGGCATCGTGATCACTCATGGGACAAACACCATTGAGGAGACGGCCTATTTTCTTACGCTGACGCTCAAAACGGATAAGCCCGTGGTGCTCGTGGGATCGATGCGCCCCTCCTCGGCGATCAGCGCCGACGGCTATCTCAACGTGCTTCAAGCCGTGCGCGTGGCAGGGGATCCGAACTCACGGGGCCGTGGAGCGTTGTTGGTGATGAATGACGCTATTTACGGTGGCCGTGATGTGACGAAAACCGCCACCTATCGTGTCCAGGCCTTTCAAGGCCGAGATCTTGGACCGCTAGGCTACGCCGACGCGGACGGAAAAGTGATCTATTTTCACCGGACTGAGAAAAAACATACCTTGGATACTGAGTTCGATGTTCGAAAGCTCCAATCACTGCCGCGCGTGGATGTGGTTGTTTCTTACGTTGGCGCGGACGGCGCGATGATCGATGCCGCGGTCGCCGCCGGTGCCAAGGGGATCATCAGTGCCGGAACGGGGGCCGGGCGACCTACGCCGGCCGAGGATGAGGCCTTTGACCGGGCGCGTCAGAAGGGGGTCATGGTCTGCATAGGCAGCCGCGTGGGCTCAGGGCGCGTGGTGCGCAGCCCGAGGCTTATCCGTCGCGGCATCGTCGCATCCGATAATCTACAGCCCTGGAAGGCTCGGCTGTTGTTGGCCTTGGCTCTTACAGTGACAAACGATCCCAACGAGATCCAACGGATGTTCGATACGTATTGATTAGGCTTGCCATATCATCTATCCCCCTTTTAGTTGGGGCGAAGATTGAAAGACTCCTTCTCATCATTTGCTGATCTTGTTGTATTTTGCGGTCTTTCAAAATGAGACCTTCTGCCCGAATCGTTTTCCTCTCCCTTGACGGGACAAGGTGAGACTCGCCGGATAACCCCTCATCCTAGCCTTCTCCGGCAATGGGGACTGTGTCGCAATTCCGTTCATGGTTCGACAGGCTCACCACGAACGGATGGTGACACTCCGAAATTCAAAGACTTAGCCGTTCGTCCTGAGGCTCTCGAAGGGGGACGGCTAATTGCGACACAGTCTCATGGGGAGAAGGAAAAAGAGAATTCCATCTTGGACAAGACTGTGGCCAGACCCCCCAATTCCAAACTCTCAAATTTGATCACGCCTCTGAATTGTACGCATTTGCACACAATATGACAAAATTTATCGTTTTCGACGCATTGGTAAGATGCAGAAAGTCTGTAAAGTCAACAAATTACGGCAGTTGGAGCACAATGGCATGTTCATTGCCTCGTGGCATAGGATTACATGGATTCGCTTTTGAACTGGATGGATTGCGCTACTTCTGGAACTATCCTCGGCATCGTTGGGATTCTGGCCGGTTTCTTCGGCTGGAGCATTGCCAGGATGCCCCCAATCTGTTTCGGTAAGCCGAGGGATGCCGCGGAGCAGGATTTTTTTTCTTGGTGGCATATCCCAGTGCAGATTGAGCCTGGTTTTTTTCACTCTAGTTATATCGACAATTGTACCGTGTCAGTTGTTTTGTTGAAGCATGGCAAGGTAAAGCAAAGGGCAGATCTTTGCTGGCAGACCGATGAAGGGCCTAGAATGGTCATAGACTTAGAGCGCAAGAGGACGGAGATTGTTCCCGTTGCGATTCGTTCCGTTCTTGGCCAAGATTTTGGTGTTTTTCCCGACTCTCAAAGGCTGCCGCCCTTCATTCTACCTAGCCATGCGGCCATATTGACCGATTCGGCTGTATTGTTAGAGGGTGAAATTTCTTTGCCTGGATTGGCAAATCGTGATTATGTCCTGCGTTTAGAAATCAGGCGAGAGGGGAAGGTGATCAAGAAAAGCAACTATTATGTTTTGACTGTTCCAGATTCAAGCGCCGACAACAAAAGCTTTGATTTACATATTTAGATAGCCCAAGTATATAATTCTTGAAAAACGGCTAACTTTCTTACTTCTACTAGGGAGACAAAGTCCAAAGTGTTGCAAGTTGAATCATGCGAGCCTTCCTGTCACCCTGAGCGCAGCGAAGGGTCTCAACTCTACCAGATGAAAGGCAGCAAAGACACGAGATTCTTCGCCTTCGCTGCGCTACGGTTCAGAATGACACACACAACGCAGGTGCACGGGACAACTTAGGCCCTTCCCCCCTGAGAGACTGTGTCGCAATCGGCCGTTCGCCCTTCGGTGCGCCGGTTAAAACCGGCAAGGTGTTGTGAATGAAAGTTTCATACAGTGAAGGAGTAGCGACCCACACTGACTCCGAGTCATGCATCGTGAGCGTCCGTAAGGGCGCAGGTGAAGCGT
>JBOHVJ010000200.1:0-3300 GCA_050735075.1 Binatia bacterium | reverse complement strand
CCTTGACGCTTTCCACCTGAAAGCCGAAGTGGTTGATGCCCCACGGGTAGTTTGTCGAGTGGAAGAGGGCAATATCAACAAACCCATCCGAGAGATAAATCGTGCCGTTTGGACCGCGCATCTTCTCCTCCATGCGGAAGACTTTCTTATAGTATTCCGCCTCCTTGTCGCGGTCCTCAACATTGATGGCTATATGCCGAATTCGTGGTTTTTCCATAAGTACCTCCCTTTCTTTACTCTATTCTTAACGTTTCTTGTAGAGCCTGTCTATAAACCCCTCGCGCACTAGGCGGTCCACGATTGTGTTGTCCATAAAGGTTTCCACTGGCATCCCTTTCTTTCCCATAAACTCAAGGATGGTATGAATTGCCTCGGGCTCGGCTCGCGGTATGCGATCTAAATAAGTAACCGAGTCTCGGTAATGATCCTCGATACTTTTAGCTTCGGTGAGACGCGAATATTTGGCGATCACTCTTAGCGCTCTCTCCTTCTGGTGATTTATGGCTGCCACTCCCTCAGCGTATGCTCTCACCATCCCCTCCACTGTCTCGGGATATCGACGATAGTAATCGCGCGATACCGCGATCATGTTCATCGAATACGGGATGCCTAGGTCAACCAATTCCAGCAAGATCTTTGCTGTAACGTGGGCCGGCACACGCAAATCTGAAGTCACGGCGCCTGCAATGGCACGCTGCTGGAAGGCAGCCGCCACTTCGAGGGTTCCTCCCATCTGGCGCACGTTTACGGCGCCTTCCAAACCATTTCGACGCAGCAGAATTCTAGTTAAGTTATCTGTAATCGACCCAAAACGGGTGACGCCCAGAGTTTTTCCTCGTAGATCTTCAAGCCGGTTGATCTCGGCCTGGACCCACAGCCTATGGTATGGCCGGTTCGCCGTTCCGCCCACCGCTATAATGGGGGCTCCATTCAAGATCGCGTTAATGACGGCATTACTGGCTCCGCTCCCTCCCTGCAGGTCCCCACCGATTAACGCCTGGATAACGACGGGCCCGGAGGAGATAAAAATGATATCGGCGTGAATTCGATACTTCTCGAACGCGCCGATCTCTTTCGCCATCCAGACCCCGGTCGCCATCGATCCCAAGGACGAGTAGGCAATAGTCATTTTGGTTTGAGCCCAAGAGTCGGCCCCAAAATGAAGGAGCAAGAATAGAATGGGTATCCGCCTCATCCAAAGCTTCCCAAGCCACCGCCAAGAATTTCGACCCCTTCGGTCCTCTCAATATAACTGGCGAAACGGTACTTATTTTCTCTCGGGTCTGGCATACGCTTCGTTTTAGGCGGCCTGACATCATCCAGCGGCTCAACCTTCGCCGCAATGAAGTGCGGACCTTTGTCGGAGAGCGCAGTCTTAATGCTCTTTTCAAAATCCTCCACGCCGCGCACAGTGCAGGCGCTCTCGATCCCGCTCGCCTTCGCCACCCTTTCGAAATCCAGCTTGCCTGCCGAGGCCGTGGGCATGCCTGGTTCCTTTTTATGACTCCCCAAGTAATTCCCATTGTCAAAGACAATAATAGTCAGATTTGAAGGATTCTGATTCGCCACCGTTCCCAAAGTTCCTAGATTGAGAAGGAGATTCCCATCGCCATCCAATGCAATGACCTTTCTCTGCGGCAATGCTAAAGCAAGACCGAGTGCCGTTGGGGTACACATGCCCATGGTTATGTGAAATAGGTCTGCCTCGCTTTGTCTGAGTTGTCCCCAGAAGCCACTGTTGTTGCCGATGCAGGAGACAACGAGCGCCTCATCCGAAATGATGGTCGAAAGCTTTGTGAGTAGTTCGTACCGACTTACCATAGCGCCTCCTCCGTGAGCAGGACAGCAACGGACCTTAACCAAGCCCTTGCGCTCTCGTTGCATTCTCTAATGGTTCGCACAATATCGGTAGAATGGCTCACAACCCGATACGGTATATCCATAGCCCTCAGCGCCGGCTCTGTCGTTTTACGATATAGACCCATCCATCTCGGATCACCGAGATCTCCCCTATAGGGAATCAAAACCAACAGCGGCACCTCGTGGAGGAGGTTGATCCGCGCAAGGTGGTACGTGGCGACTAACAGGCCAGAAGTCGCAATGATGAGCACCGGCCTTTTTCCTCCGAACCAGGCTCCCATCGCAATTCCAGCAGCCTCGCCTTCATTGGCAGCTCCGACGTAATGGATATCACGGTCTTCCGCTACCATTTTATAAACTTCAATGAACTGCGCGTCGGGAACACCGACAGCAAAATTGATACCGGCCTCCTTCATCCCGTCAACGACCAACTTCGCCTTCTCCGGCTTCATGTTATCCTCCCATAACTTTTATTCAGACTCAGCTCAAAGACCTTCGTGGCCATTGGAGTTAGTCAGCTTTGCGTGGCGGCAGAGGATCGGGCCCGCCAAAGAGCTTGTAGAGTTCGACGATCTCACGCTCACGAGGCAGTTCCCTTATAGCCTTCTCGTGTGCCTCTGGCATGAGAGGCGTGGGATCCTCTCCGGTGAGCTTTCTAAAGTCTTTATAAAATTCCGGGTCCTTAAACACCTTTCGCATGCCTTCCTGCAAAATCTCCACTCGCTCTCTCGGCGTGCCAGGAGGAAGGAGAAAAGGCGAGCCGGCCAGCCTGAAGGTGCGGTGCATCGCCAGTACCTTCCGCTCCCTATCCGACTTGGCAAAGGTTTCTATCTCTGGAAGATGGACAAAGCGAGGATGCTTGTCCCCTCTTGGGATCTCGATGATCGCATGGAAATCCATTAAGCCCTTCTCGATGAATTCAGGCGTTCGCCGTACGACGCTGCTGGCAACACTCAACGCAGCGTCCAGTTCCCCTCGTAGTAGTGCCAGATCAATCTCAGGGGCCGAATAGCCAGTGACGAACTTTGGCTCTCTGAGATCGAGCAGGTAAGCGAAAAGGCGTATATTGTAATAGACGGGATGCCCGACTGTCTGCGCGCCGAGTCTTAAGCCCGTTTTTTCCCGTAGCTTTGCCAGGCTATCAAGGCCAAGCTTCCTGTTGGTAAAAAACACATAATGACTGGTGCTGTTAGGAGAGCCAAGATAGATAAACTTGTTGAGATCATACTCGACACCAGCTTCCCCAAGAATAGCAGATGAAATCATCCCACCGGGCGCGCTGCCGATGGTCAGGCCATCCGGACGAGCCGCCCGATAGAGGTGGTTGGCGGCCTTCCGCCCTCCTGCGCCCGGCATAAACTCTATCTTGATCGTCGGATTGCCTGGGATGTGTTTCTGCAGGAATGCCGTAACCGCCCTTGTGCGCATCTCTCCTATACC
>JBOHVJ010000199.1:0-12593 GCA_050735075.1 Binatia bacterium | reverse complement strand
CGTCAATGATGTAGAGGTCTGCGGGGGTTATTTCCAGGTCGATCAGGGAAAGAACAAGCTTTTCAAATTCCTCTACGTGTATCGTGTATCTCCCTATCGTTGGTTCCCTTCGGCCTATCGAAGCAAGAGTTCCCTCCTGGCCATCCAGAGTAAAGATCTTAAAGGCAATTCTCTGCCCACGGTGCCGTTTCTCCTCCGTATAAAATCCTGCATATCTTATGCCCGGGAGATTTCTCAACGTAGCTTTAATAACCGAAGTCTTGCCGATTCCAGGATTGCCGGTAAGGAGTAGTCTCATCCGCGATAGCTATGCATCCTCTATGGATCTCTCATACCGGGATTCTAGGTTTTTCGGTCCTTCTTCTCTTGAAAAAGTGTACGCTTAATTTTTTTTCGGACCTTATACCACCCGTGGGCGCCTCGCGCAACGAAGGCGGATCATGGAAAATGTCTCTTGATTGTTGCTTGGGATGGAGCGATGATCAAGGCCTGATTTCGGTAGACCAGGATTTCCTGAGAGGTACCTCATGGCTCGCGACTACCATATAGGACATGGCTTTGATGTCCACCGGTTTCAGCGGGGACGAAAGCTCGTTCTCGGCGGAGTTACGATTCCGCACCCCTCAGGATTAGTGGGCCATTCGGATGCGGATGTGCTCCTTCATGCTTTGATGAATGCGCTGTTGGGCGCTATGGGGAAAGGAGATATCGGGAGCCATTTTCCAGATACGGACCCACGCTACAAAGGAATCTCGAGCCAGAAACTTCTCAATCAGGTGTTGCGCATGATGGAGCGGGCGGGATTCCGGATCGTGAATGGGGATATTACCCTACTAGCCCAGAAGCCACGACTGGCTCCCTTCTTCAAAGAGATCAGAGAGAAATTGGCTCAGCTCCTCAAGGTGGGAGAAGATAAGCTAAATATCAAGGCGGTGACCACGGAGGGGTTGGGTTGGGTGGGTGCGGGACGAGGAATGGCAGCCATAGCTGTTGTTTTACTCGACAAGCGCAAGAAGGGGTTACGGACAAAGGTTGACAAGAGAAATTTTCTATAATAATCAAAAAATCTAATCTCGATGGCTTCAGATTCTTCCAACGCGGGCCATCAGGCACTGGAACAAGAAGTTGAAAGGTTATCCCAAGAGATTGGCCGACTGATCCAGAGCGCTGAACCGCAAAGACGCGAAGATCTCAAAGAGCTGGCCTACACCCTTATCCGAGAGGAGATGTTCGAGACGGGTGGGGGAGAGCAGACGAAGGAAGCATCATCTCCGCGTCCCTTAAATCCGTTGGGGGTCGGGGTCCTCATCTTCGTTTTAGGGGCCGGGCTCTCTTTTATATTTGGACCTGTGGGGATAGTTCTGATGTTGGGCGGACTGATCTTCATTTTGTGGGGCGCCCTGATTAGTTGGCTCAAAAGGTAGGAGGACGATGGCAGAGGACGATAAGAAGGAAGAAGTAAAGAGAGGAATTTGGTCCCGCCGGGACTTCTTTACCCGCTTTGGTTGGGGCAGCTTTGGCATTTTTACCGGATTTAGTCTTTTGGGCTTCCTTCGCTCCGCATTTCCCAGGGTTCTTTTCCAACCCCCCGCCACGTTCAAGGCGGGGCTGCCTTCCGACTACGCGGTAGGGGAGGTCAGCGAGAAGTATAAACAGGAATTTCGCGTTTGGATTGTCCGCGAGGAACAGGGCCTTAAGGCTATCTTTGCCAAGTGTACCCATCTGGGATGCACCCCTCGCTGGCTGGCGGCCGAAAACAAGTTCAAATGCCCCTGTCACGGGAGCGGTTTCTTTAAGACCGGTCTTAACTTCGAAGGGCCTGCCCCTCGTCCATTGGATCGCTTTAAGGTCAGTGTGGGTGATGACGGCCAGCTCGTGGTAGACAAGAGCAAGGTTTTTAAGATGAATCCTGGTGTGGAGCCTGATGAGCAGTACCCGGACAGCATCCTGAAAGTTTGACGGGAAATATTTTATGAACTTGAAGAAGTTGGAAGAGATCAAAAACGATATCGTCGAGAGCCAGGTCTGGAAGGCGATCTTTCGTCATGGCTATGAGGACACGCCCCGCAACCGCGTTCTCATGGTAACGGCCAACGTCTGGCTTCATCTCCATCCGGCCAAGGTGCGCAGGCATGGTGTGAGGATGAGGTTCACGTGGTGTATGGGAGGGCTCACCTTCCTTATGTTCCTGGTCACCGTCGTTACCGGAATCTACCTGATGTTCTACTATCGACCTGTGGCGGAATACGCCTACGCAGATATGAAGTATCTCGAGTTCGATATGCCTTTTGGGATGCTCATGCGCAATATGCATCGTTGGTCCGCCCATGCCATGGTGGTCTTTGTCTGGCTCCATATGTTCCGAGTCTTTCTTACAGGTTCCTACAAGCCGCCCAGGGAATTTAACTGGATTGTCGGGGTTCTCCTTTTGGTCCTGACACTTCTGCTGAGCTTCACGGGTTATCTCCTACCCTGGGATCAGCTCTCCATTTGGGCCGTAACGGTGGGCTCCAACATGGCGCGGGCAACGCCGCTTCTAGGACATGAAGGACCTTTTGCCGACTTCGTTGGCGCCAATCCCATCTACGATGCCCGTGCGTTTTTGTTCGGTGGCGGGGAGATCGGACCCCATACCTTACTCCGTTTTTATATCCTCCACTGCATTTTCATCCCGCTGGTGGCCAGTCTCCTGATGGCGGTCCATTTTTGGCGCATTCGAAGAGACGGTTTCTCTGGCCCATCGCTATAAGCGATCAAGGGATCAAGGGATAAAGGGTTAAGGAAGATGGCCAAGGTCGAGCAGGAAAAACAGAGGCCTGTCATGGTGGATGATAAAATCCATACCTGGCCGCATCTAGTTCGCGGGGAGTTTCTCGTTGCCATCTTCGTGATGGTGGTCTTGATCCTATGGTCAGTGGTTATCGATGCCCCGCTGGAAGAGCCGGCCAACCCCACTCGTACCCCCAACCCGTCCAAGGCCCCCTGGTATTTTTTGGGCCTCCAGGAGATGCTGGTCTATTTTGACCCGTGGCATGCGGGCGTGGTGCTCCCTAGTCTGATCATCGTGGGTCTCATGATGATCCCCTTTATCGATATCAATCCTAAAGGCAATGGTTATTACACGTACCAAGAAAGAAAATACGAGATCCTGACCTTTTTTCTTGGATTTCACGTCCTTTGGGTCAGCATGATCATCATCGGGACCTTTTTCCGCGGGCCGGGATGGAATCTCTTCTGGCCCTGGCAACGCTGGGATCCCCACAAGGTCGTCGCATTGACCAACGTGGACCTGCCTTATCTCCTTGGGTTCAGGGACTACACCTGGTCGGCAGTCTGTGGCGTGGTGGTGGTAGTCGGCTATTACATAGTTAGCATTGCGGCTTTTTATCTTTGGGTTCTGCGCGTAAAAGGGAAGGAGTTTTTAGAAAGGTGGGGCATGGTTCGCTTTTCCATCACCGCCTTTCTCTTTGTGACCATGCTCTCTCTTCCAGCCAAGATGTTTTTAAGGCTTGTGTTCAACGTGAAATATATCTTGGTCACGCCGTGGCTGAATATCTGATGTTCTACGTTGCGAAGGTCTTCCAGGCGCTGGGGGTTGCAGATGTGGGCTATGCCCTTTTTGTGGGTATCCTGCAAAATTACTCTATGGCCGAGGAAATTGTGCTGACGCTGATCGGCGTTGGGCTCTTTTCCTTGGGCCGCACACTGGAGAAGAAGGTAGCGTAAGGGGACGGAGATGGCGGTACGAGGCGTCGACGAGGGCGAGGAAAAGAAATCTTACGGCAGTGTCTTCCTGTTGGGGAGCGGCCTCTTACTGGTTGTCACCCTTTGGTCCTTTTGGGACGACAATATCACACGGCGTCCGTGGAAAAAGTTCCAGGCAGACTTCTACCGGTTGGATTATCATAAGGCCAAGGCGGCCTATGAGGAGGAGGACAAGAAGCTTCAAGCCGATCCCGCTTACCAGGAGTCGGTAAAGAAGCTCGAGGCAGGGAAGGCCAGCTTGGCTCGGGGAGATTTGTCCAAGAAACTTAACGAGCTTAAGCGAAATGAGGTCAAGGCGGAAGTTCGTTTCACTGAGTTGGACCAGGAGGTCAAGTTCGTCAAAAGCGAGTTGGAAGAGGCCTGGTATGAGTATGACCATGCGGTCCAGCAGGGAAGAAACACCAAGCCCTATCAGGAGAAGATTGGGCAGCTAGATAAGGAGAAGGCTAAGCTGGATCCCCAACTCGAAGCGGCGCGGCAAAAACGGGAACAGATCAAAGAAGAGATCAAAAAGCTCAACTCGGGCGTCAAGGAACTGGAGACCCAGCTATCCAAGCTCAGTGCGGAGAGAGACAAATGGGTTCGCGTTATGGAGAATGCGACTCTTCAACTGGGGCCTATCTCTCCTTATAAGATCCCAAAGATTCGTCAGGTCGCGTTGGACGAGTTTGATCGGAACAACTTTGACGAGCCTGTGGCCCGTGTGGATCGGTGCCAGACTTGCCACATGGCTATCAACCGTCCTGGGTTTGAGAAGGAGCCCCAACCCTTCCGCACCCACCCCCGGCGCGAGGTCCTTCTTGCGGATAATAGCCATCCGCCGGAGAAGGTTGGCTGTACCCCTTGCCATGAAGGACAAGGAGCAGCCATCAGCAGCGTCCAGCAAGCCCACGGCGAGGTCCACTATTGGGATTTTCCCTTACTTCGTGGCCCCAAGGTCCAGGCGAGCTGCATTTCCTGCCATCTCGATGTCCAGCGACTGCAAGATGCGCCGCTGTTGGCACAGGGGCAACGGCTCTTTGAGCAAATAGGCTGCACGGGCTGCCATCTAGTCAAGGGTTATGAGGATATCCCCAAGGTCGGACCCAGCCTGAAGCGGATCAGCGCCAAGGTGGATCCTAGCTGGATAGTCCGGTGGATTCAGAATCCCCATAGCTATCTGCCGCGCACAAGGATGCCGAACTTTTCACTGAAGGAAGATGAGGCGCTCGCCATCGCCGCTTTTCTCTGGTCGGCATCCAAAGTAGAGGGAGAATAGTGGCTTGAGCAACATCCCCTGCCCGCCGGCTTCCTAGCAGGTGATAAGAGCCTGGCAGCCAAAGGGAAGAGTCTGGTCGAGTCGATTGGGTGCAAGGGCTGTCACGGCTTTGCTGATGGTGAGTCTTCCACTGTCCTGGGGAAAGAGAAAGATATCGTTCCGAACCTCAAGAATATCGCCACTAAAGTGGGCCCCCGCTGGACCTACCACTGGGTAAGGGATCCCCGCAGGTTTTCCCCCGAAACGCGGATGCCAAGTCTCCGCCTAACAGACTCGGAGGCCTTGGCGATCACCGCTTACCTGATGACCTTGGGCAGCAAATCAGAAGGCATGATGGGCATTGAAGGGCGCCTCAGCGACGCTAAGAACGCTAAGCGGGGAGAGTCGCTGGTTCGTAAGTATGGATGTTTCGGGTGCCACGATATCCAAGGGATGGAGAAAGAGTCCCGCATAGGGGTGGAACTCACTACCTTTGGCTCCAAGACCCTTGAAGAGCTTTTCTTCGGCAATCGCACGGAGATTCGCCGGAGCTGGGACGATTGGACATTTCATAAACTCAAGAGCCCAAGGATCTATGCCACAGACCGGGTCGAACAGGTGATGCCGCAGTTTAATCTGACGGACGATGATATTAAGGCGCTCAGCATTTCGCTTGCCGGATTCCGGGATAGGAAGGTTCCGCCTCGCTACGCGGCGGATCGCGGCCAAAGAACGGCTCACATCGTCGAGGGCCGGAGACTGATGCATCAATACAACTGCATCGGCTGTCACGAGATCGAGAACCGGGGAGGCTTCATCCGCAAATACTACGAGCAGAGCCCCGCGCTCGCTCCACCACCGCTGAATGGGCAGGGGGAGAAGGTCCAGTCAAGCTGGTTCTTTAGCTTTCTCAAAGAGCCAGTCCCCTTGCGGCCCTGGCTGCAGCTCCGGATGCCTACGTTCGGGTTTACTGATGCAGAGGCCAATCTGCTAGTGAGCTATTTTAATGGCCTCTCCAAGGTTGAGATTCCGTACGCCTATTTTGATGATCGGAAGGTGCCCAAGGAACATCTGGAGGCTGCGCGGACTTTGTTCTCCAAGGATTATTTCAACTGTCTGAGCTGCCATCAACAGGGAGACATAAAGCCGGAGGGGCCGCCCGAAGGTTGGGCCCCGGATTTTAACCTGGCCCGGACTCGTTTGAGCCCGCAGTGGATTATCAAGTGGCTCCAGGATCCTCAGAAGGTTCAGCCCGGGACCAAGATGCCTTCGTTCTTCCCTGGCGGGCCAGACAACATCCTGGGAGGCAAAGACGAGAGACAGATTGAGGCCTTAAGAGACTATATTATGTCGTTGAGCAAGAGCGGCTCGCCTGATGGGGATAGAAAGGTTGCGTCGCGTCGAATAAAGTAAGATAGTGTCGCGTCAAATCAAAGGGGAGTTGTCTGTCAGATTAAGCAGATTAAGAAGGAGGATATTTATGAAGAAGAACATTCTTTGCGCATTTTTGGTCGTTGCCTTGGTCTTTCCTGCAGCTTTTCTGTGGGCCTACGAAGGTGGAGCGGTAAAGGATGGAGGGAGCATCTCAGGAGTTGTCAAGTTTAAAGGATCGGCCCCGGCGCCGAAGAAGCTGGAGGTCACCAAGGACAAAGAGGTCTGCGCCAAAACCGCCAAGACTGATCCTTCCCTGATTGTCTCAGGGGGGAACCTGGTGAACGCCGTGGTCTCCATCACGGACATCAAGAAGGGTAAAAAGATAGAACCGCAAAAAGTTACCTTGGACCAGAACGTCTGTGAATACAAACCCCATGTCCTCGCCTTTACAGCGGGTTCGTCTGTAGACATCGGGAATCCCGATGGGATCCTTCACAACATCCACTCCTATAGCAAGGTAAACCCCGCGTTCAATATAGCCCAGCCGAAATTTAAGAAAATAGTGACAGTGAAGATCGATAAGCCAGAGATCATCTCGGTGAAGTGCGATGTCCACGGTTGGATGAGCGGCTGGTTTTTCGTGGCGGAAAATCCCTACTTCAGCGTTACAGACAACGCAGGAAGCTTCAAGCTGACCGATGTGCCCCCCGGCACCTACAACCTCGAAGTCTGGCATGAGACCCTGGGTAAGCTGAGCCAGAAGGTGACGGTGAAAGCCAAGGAAGAGGTCAAGGTCACCTTCGAGCTGGCGAAGAAGTAATTCTACTCTTGAAGAAGTTCCAGGCGCGCTCCAAATCCACGGGAGGAAGTGTCTCTTCTCTTCTCAGTGTGGATTCTTCTTGAGTGAGGATGATCGGGGCGCCGATTTGGAGCGCGCCGTAGAGCATGTCCGCTGCCTCTTCCAAATAAATCGCCATCATCACCGCCTCAGGGATAGTCCTTCCTACGGTCACCTGCCCGTTTCCCCTAAGCAGGATGGCTGGATTCTTTCCCAAGGCTGCGACGACTTCCTCGCCGAGCTTTAGGGTCGAAATCAGGTTGCATTTTGGAAAGACAGGGACTCCGCCGGAGAAGTGACTCCCATGGTTATGGACCGGCTCGATTTTCCTATCGGTTACCGAAAAGTATCCAGCCCTGCGGCCGTGGATGCGGGCGATGGCATGAACGTCGGCTCTCCTGTTGAAGATGGCGGTGTGTAGTGGGGCTTCGGAAGGAGCAGGGGATTTTCCTTCGACAATCTCTCCCCTGAGGTTCAGGACGAGCAGGTCCTTCTCCTTGACCAGTGCGAGGCTAATCCTGGGCGTTAAAATGAAGAGGTCCGAGTCTGGGATGCGCGCGCTCATGTGGCCGAAGCCATAAACCAGGCGCTCGGAGGAGAGAATTCTACAGGCAGTGATCAGGGTCTTTCTTATCTGACCAACCTTTTTCTTCATGTGGCTCCTTTAAATTAAAAGAAATTTGGACTAAAATAATTTATTTTAGCCGGTTAGGAAAGAGGGCAGAGTGAGAATCCAGGTGGAGTGCTATTCAGGCTACAAGAGTAGCGAGAGACCTGTACGTTTCCTTCTGGGGCGTCAATGGATACAGGTTGAAGAGGTAGCGGATCGTTGGTACGGGCAGGATGGAAGCTACTTTCGCGTGTTGGGGAGTGACGGGAATCTTTACATCCTCAAGGGGCCCATTGAGGACGGGTCTTGGCAGCTTGTCTCTTTCACCCGAAAAGATTCACAAGGTACAGAGTTGAAGTTCGACGAAGAGGAAGAGAAGAAGCTTCATTAAACTCTTCGCGGTCCTCCGATCAGTGGATCGCCGATCCCTAATACCTTTCATACGTGAGTTCCTTTAGCATTGGAGTTTTATGGCCAAAACTAAAGTTGGGATAGTTATCGATTGGCGCAACTCTTCTGCTGTGCTGGCAGTCTTTCGTCTCATGCCAGAGGAGGGCTCTAAATTCCCCAGTTACAAAGCCGGGCAGTACATTGCGCTGCAACGCAGTGATTGCAGGCTGACCAAGAAGGTAGTGCATGAAGACAGGAGAGTTGAGTACGTGCCCGTTCTTGATGAGAAGGGGAATCAAAGGCGTGGTCCAGTCACTCATTCCTATTCGATAGCTTCGGCTCCATTCGAGACGGAGGAGCGGGGAGACCTGGAATTCTATGTGATTTTGGAAATCGACGAGAAGGGAGTTCAAGGCCGGCTTACGGAATCGATGTTCCGTATAAGCCCTGAGAAAGACAACAAGCTCCATTATTACGACAAGATCGCGGGCGATTTCACTCTGGATAAAAGGGCAAAGGGATTTCAGAACGTGCTGCTGGTGGGCACGGGCACGGGGCTTGCGCCTTTTATCTCCATGGTCAAACAGCTCCATTTCGAGGCCTCTCAGGGAAAGAGCAATGGGGTCAAATACACTCTGCTTCACACGAACCGGACCTACGAAGAATTGGACTATTATAAAGAGCTCTCAGCTATTGAGTCGGCCGAGCGCTTTGACTTCGTATATGTGTCCTCCGTGAGCCGACCGGCCCAACGCGATGTTGATGACCGCAAAATGGGCAAAGGACGGGCCAACAATTTGCTGCGCCATTTATTTGGAATGCCGCTGAAGGAAGAGCAGGATGTGCAGGAAGCTCGCTTGAAAGGGGAGGATACCTCTAGAGCCGCGACGGCCCTTCAAAAAACCGTGAGGCCCGTCCTGCCGGAGCACCATCCTTTAAGGGAATTGCAGCAAAGGATGAATCCCGCACAGACCGTGATCATCACCTGCGGCAACCCGTGGTCGATGGACGACATCAAATACATCGCGGAAACCAATCGCATGCGGTTCGAAAAAGAAGATTGGTAGAGTTGCCGATCGGCGACCATCCTCATCCAAACACCTTCCGCCACGAGACCCCATTCCTACAGGCCTTGACTTGTGCTTTACTTTTCGCTAAAAGGTAAAGCGGAGGTTTTTTCCATGCATGAAGTGAAACTTTCCAGCAAAAACCAAATCGTTATCCCGCGGGAGGTGAGAAGCGCGCTCCGAGTTAAAGCGGGAGACAAGATGATCATCGTGACGCGCGGCGACACGGTGATTATGCTACGCAAGCCGAAGCGATATTCGAAAGCAACCGCTGGAATGGCCAAGGGAATCTATCCGTCTGATTATCTGAAGATGGAGAGAGAGTCCTGGCAGTAAAAGAATTGCAGGCGTTTCTCGGGAGGCACCGCAAAGTGGGCCTCGATTCGAGTGTTTTCATTTTACACATAGAAGGCAACCCTAAATATGGCGACTTGGCAGATGCCATTTTTACATGGCTGGAAGGACCCAGGGCCGAAGCGGTTACCTCGACAATTACCATGCTGGAGCTCCTGGTCCAGCCTTACAGGCTCTCCGATATTGATCGCGTGAATGAATTTTATGCTCTGCTATCCAGCTATCCCCACCTGGAGTGGGTAGCGCCCAGGCTGGAGGTAGCCGATCTCGGCACGAAGCTCCGGGCCGAACACAATTTGAGGACGCCTGACGCTCTCCAAGCAGCTACCGCCATCGCCTGTAGCGCGACAGCTTTCATTTCGAATGATCCTGTATTTCAGAGGCTGGGAAGTCTGGAAATAGCAATCTTGGATGATTTCGTAAGGTGAATGAGGTATCAGGTGTCAACCGCTGATACTATTCCACGCCCAATACATCCGTTCCCAGGCCGAATGGCTGCGCATGCGGTTTGAGAAAGAAGATTGCCTGCGGGCGGCTTGTAGGAATGTAGCAAATGTACTACATTTAGCTTATGGTCCCTTTTGGCGAAGCCGTCCTGTTGTGGCGTTTGAAGCGCCTCCTGACGCAAGAGGAGCTGGCACGGCGCGCCGGGGTGCCTCGTCCTAACCTCTCCGCCATTGAAAGGGGCCAGCGGGAAGTGTCCTTGAAGACCGTGCGCGCCCTGGCCGTGGCGTTGGATGTGCGCCCCGGGGTATTGGTAGATGGGATCGTGCCGCAGGAGGAGGAAGAGGGTCGGCTTTCCCGGCAGGCTATGGAGCGCATTGCGGATGCGGTTATTCGAAAGACACCTCTGGCCGATGCAAAGGAGCAGGCCCTGGCGGACCAGCTGAAGTATCTGGTGAGATCTCGCCTCCGCGCGGCTGGGCGGGTGACAAAACGCGCTGTGCGGCTCGGCCGAGTTTCGGACCGGGCGTGGCTTACGGTGTCTCGCTATCCCGAACCGGCAATCGAGAGTCTGGTCGCCCGTATCCTTGAACGTCGCGGAGGGTGATGAATCGGAGACAGATTGACAGGTTCTTTCAGGTGCTGTCCGAACAGTTCAATGAGGAACTGGTCGTCCTGCTCACAGGTGCGGCTGCCGGGACAATCTGGGGTCAGGTGAGGCCCAGTGTTGATGTCGATTTCGCTGTCCAAGTGAGGAGACGGGATAAGAAAGCGTGGGAAAAACTGGAGGCAGCCATCGAGCGGACAGTCAAACTTACCGGCACTCAGGCCAACTACGCGGAGGATATTGATCGTTGGGGATTAATCACGCTCCTAGATTATAAACGCCGCACTCACCCCTACCGGCGATTCGGGCTGCTGCAGGTTCGCCTGCTGGATCCAGCCTACTGGTCGATCGGTAAGATGACCCGTTATCTTGATCCCGATGTGAGGGACATGGTCCAGGTCTTTAAACGACAAAAGGTCCCTGCTGACCGCTTAGCCCGCCTTTGGGGCAGGGCCCTCAAAAGAAGTCCACGCTCTGCCGTCCTCTTCCAGTTCCGGCGGCAGGTCGAAGATTTCTTAAAAACGTACGGGCCTACAATATGGGGAAGGAAGTTCGACCTTGGGAGAACAATGCGACGCTTCTATAGAGAAGCGGGGATTACTCCTCCCTAAATATGCGGCCATCAAGTACACCGTGAGTCTAACCACGTGCCTTCCGCCTGTTGCCTTGCCAGAGTTCAAACCACTTGACCCTTAGATTAAATCTTAGTACTTGATTTCAAAGGCTATGAAACAAACAACTGAAGTTGCGGTTTTTGGTGGGGGGTGTTTCTGGTGCACTGAAGCGGTATTTGATGAGCTTCGAGGGGTGGTTGCGGTTATGCCCGGATACGCCGGCGGCAGCGTGAAGAATCCGACCTATGAACAAGTGTGCACTGGGGGAACCGGACACGCGGAAGTCATCAGGATCGAATTCGACCCGAGCCAGATCACCTATAGAGATCTCCTTACGGTCTTCTTTGCTACCCATGATCCAACAACGCTCAATCGTCAAGGAAACGATGTGGGAACCCAGTATCGCTCGATCATTCTCTATGCGGGCGAGGAGCAAAAGCGGGAAGCGGAGAAATTCATAGAAGAGCTGAACGACTCCTCGCCTCACGGCAGATCCATTGTAACTGAGGTGAAACCGCAGGACGAGTTCTACGAGGCCGAAGAGTACCATCGTAAGTACTACGAGAGTAATTCATACCGACCCTATTGCCAGGTTGTCATTAGCCCCAAGCTCCAAAAAGTCCACAAGCAGTTTACGGAACTTCTCAGGTCTCACAGCAAATGACCCTCAACAAGAGACTTGAAGTGCTCTCGCCCGTGTGATGCCCTTGCCAAGTGTTTTGCACTTGAATAAAATCCGCCTCGCTTTACTGTGTTTTATGATGTCTATGTAACAAGGCCGGGGGTTACAACGGCAATTTTATAGAGGATGCTCAGAGAGGGCCGCTTCCGGACGATTTACCGGTGAAGTATCTCCTTGATACCAATGTTTACCTTGGTGCCTTTCGATCAGAGCAGAAGAAGGCCCAATTTCGGCAGACCTTTTTCCCTCTCCTCCCAGCTACCCATCTCTCCTCTGTGGTTGCCTACGAGCTTTACGTCAATGCCCGAGATAGCCGCACCCGGAGTTTGACGCAGGAGTTTATCCGCCACAAAAATTTCTCTCTGCGTGTCCTTGCGGGATAACCGGCCAGTTCTTCCATTCACGTATTCAAGCCAAACCCCCAAGACCTCTGCGGTGCGTGAACCCGAAGCCGAATAAGTAACCCGGAATAGAAAGCAGAAACGTCCCCCCAAGAAAGAAAAGCGGCAACGCCGAGGACCATAAGGTCCGCGAGCAAAGTCAATGCTCAGCCCGGACCCCCAAACCCACACGGTTGGACGACTATGAGGGTCTGAATTGTATATGTTGAC
>JBOHVJ010000198.1:0-2072 GCA_050735075.1 Binatia bacterium | reverse complement strand
AGACTCGAAACTTGTAAATTAACGTCGCCTCCTCCTGTCTCCATCCCTCTCGCGATCCAGCCTCTCATGTTCCCAAGCGCGGTCGATCTCCAGTTCAATCTCTCTACCAATCCACTCGATATTCTGGGTAAGCTCCTTCCAGTTGACATCCTGGCCCTTAATCATGGCTAGATTTCTACGGGATTCATTGCGGATTTTTTTAGTTGGGTCCCAGTAATGGCCGGAGCGGTGGTACTGCTCGATATAATCAAGCCAGTCCGCAATTCCTCTAAGCCCGGCTTCAAGCTCTCTCAACCCTCTTCGTTGGTCCTCGTCCCGTCCTAGTACAAGCCCTAAATAGAGCTTGGCCAGATCATCCGCTGCGTCGCGCGAGCGGGCTCGCTCCAATGCCTTGCGGGCCTCTGGGAGATTTCCCGTAGCATAATTAGCCCGACCTATATAAGTCCACACCCCCTGCCTGAGAATCGTGAAGTTGAGGCGGTAATCAGGGTCCAATTCTGCTACCCGCTGGAAGCGCGCAAGAGCCGCTTTGGGATCTCCATGCAGCAGCTCCGACCTTCCCTTTACAATCTCCCCTCCGACTTGAAAGGCAGTGCAGGCAGAGAGAAGAATTGCCAATTGCAAACAAAGTGCAAAAGTCAAAGTTTTCCATTTTTCATTTACATCATTCATGGCTTTCTCCTCCTAGGGTTGAAACAGAAAGGGCCTGCTATCTGGCAGGCCCTTTGTTTATCCGCGTCAGTTAAACTCGAAGCTCGAAACTCAAAACTCGTAACTTAACTTACGGCCGTCCGTTGTCGCTTTCTCTGTCGCGGTCCTCCCTTTCGTCTTCTCTGACGCGGTCGATCTCTCTTTCCAACTCTCTGCCGATCCACTCGACGTTCTGAGTAAGCTCCTCCCACTTCAGCTCCCGCCCGTTGATCATCGCCAAACTTTTTCGAATCTCACCTTGGATTTTTTTTGTGGGGTCCCAGTAGCGCCCTTCTCTGGTGTAATTCTCAATATAGCCAAACCATTCTCCGAGTCCCTTGAGTCCGGCCGCGATCTCCTTTGACCCTCTTTCTCTCTCTCCTTGGCGGGACAAGACCAATCCCAGATAGAGCCTGGCCATGTAGTCGTGATCATAGCGCGAGCGCGCCTGCTCTAAGGCCTTGCGGGCTTCTGGAAGATTCCCAGAGCCGTAATTAGCCCGACCTACGTAGGTCCAAACCCCCTCTCGGAACACGGTAAAGTTGGTGATGTAGTTGGGGTCCAAGGATGCGGCGCGCTGGAAATAAGGCAGGGCCACTTTGGGGTCGCCATGGATGAGTTCCAACCTGCCCTTTGTGATCTCCCCTCCGACTTGAAAGGCGACGCAACCGGAAAGGAGAATTGCAAATAGCAGACTGGAAATGGCCAGGCTCAAGATTTTCCAGCCTGTTGAAAAACTTTTTGGGCACCCTTCGACAGTCTCAGGGTGACCGGTTAAGTAGCCGAAATTACATTCAGCAACCGTTCGTGCTGAGCCCTTCGACTCTAGCCGTTCGTCCTGAGCCCTTCGACTTCGCTCAGGACAGGCTTTGTCGAAGGAGAACGGCTGGCTCAGGACATGAACAGCCTGTTTCCATTTTTCACTTTTCACTTTGCATTTTGTATTGATTGATTTCATGGTTCTCCTCCTAAGCCGTAACGTTAGGCATACCTTTTGAAAAAATCAATAGCCCAAATGAGGAGGTATAGATCGTCCCCAAGTGAGAGGCCAGAAGAGACAAGGGACAGAAACAGAAATCTTGGCCGACATGCGATCAGGTTTCTAAACGAACCTGTTTACGTTTTACTAAGGATTGTGTTAGATTCGGGCACACATAGAGGCACATGGCTATGCGAACTTTAAGCAACTATCTCCTTTCTGGCTGGTTCCTATTGGTCACTTGCCTTCTGGTTGCCTCCGGTTGCAGCCGGCCTTCTTTTTTGGTCGGTATCGGCACCGGTGGGAAATACATGGAGGCGAAGGATGAAATCACTCGCAGGCGTGGGGGCAATGTGGATAAGGCGATTCTCAATCTCGAAGGCATTGTGCGGGATAACCCTAC
>JBOHVJ010000197.1:0-6165 GCA_050735075.1 Binatia bacterium | reverse complement strand
TCGATGATGAGCCGTTTGTACAAAGAGTATGCAGAGAATCGAGATCTCGGTAGAGAAGCTATATTAGTCCGGACGCTAAGCTCGAAGACGGGGAGCTAGAATCCAGATTCAGGCCTGACCCCTTATCTGCACTATCCTTGCTTCATCGCTTCTTAAAATTCTTCTCCGCGACTACTCAGTCACTAAAGTGCTTGCAGGGATAACTTGAGTCGATGTGAATACTGTTATTGAAATTGTTCTCTGACCCCCCTATTCCTCCATGACCCCGCTATTCCTCCAAAAGTGTGGTTCTTCGGGGGAAAACTGAACGTCACGCTATTCGCAGTAAAGACCCTTGAGCTTGACAAGACATAGGGTTTGACCTAGAAGAAGAGCTGTCTTTTAAAGAGACCCATCAAGGCGCGGAAGGAGAAAGAAAATGCTTGCCAAGATCAGGCACGTCGCCCTTTTCACCGAAAAATATGACCGGATGTTCAAGTTCTACCAGGCCATTTTCGGCATGAGACAGATCACGACCGGAATGGTAGACGAGACGGGCAAGGCAAATCCTGATCGAGGGCATATCAGCGACGGCGTCATCGGATTTGCTATCTTGGCGAAGCGCCCGGGCAACCAGCAGGGGCTTGACCACTTCGGCTTTGAGGTAGAGGACGTCAGGGAAGTGCTCGACAGGATCAAGCGGAACTACCCGGACATTTTGGTCGCAAAGGCGCTGGATTATGTGCCATTCGCTGGCTTGAGAGCGCACGATCCCGCTGGAACTCAGTTTGACCTCTCACAAAAGGGCATGGCCAATGTGAGAGAAGGCTATCTGGACAAAGGGTGGGATCAGCCGCGATGGCTCAATCATATTTCGATCCGGGCCGCAAAGCCTGACGTCGTAGCCGAGTTTTATACAAAAGTGTTCGAGCTCAGAGGGGTAGAAGAATCTTCTAACGGCGAAGGCATCTCTCTCACAGACGGCAAAGTGCGGCTTTTAATCCGCCGCTGCAACGACGGGCTTTACAGAGGTTTGAGGCAGGGGCTGGATCATGTCGGCTTCAAAGTGGAGGATCTGGAGAAGACTAAGAAAGACCTAGAAGAAATCACGACAACCTTCCCGGAATCCGCGCCGCAACGCATCGGCGTTGGAACGCAGGGAATCCTCGTAGAGAAAGACTTGCAAGCTTGCCCAATAGGAAAGTACGCATTGGCCGACCCCGACGGGGTGCTGTTAGACATTGCGGCATAAGCACCCCTATCCCTTTATTTCCATGACCTCGAGGCGAACGCCTTCCGGTCCCTCGAAAAAGCAGACGTGTCGACCGTCGGGAAGCTGCCGCTCCTCGAGGATGCGAGCACCGCTCGCCTTTAGTTTCTCTACCGTGCCGGGGAGGTCTTCGGCGTCCAGAGCCAGGTGCTCCATCCCGTAGTGCTGTTCCAGCTTTTGGCCCTCGATATAATCCGTCACGTTTAAGTGGAGCCCGTGCAGGTCGAGCCGGAAGGTGACTCTCTGCCCGCTCCGGTTCTCCGTCAGGACTTTGGCGCCGAGGTTATCAATGTACCACCTGGCGGTCTTTTGGGGATCGGAAGTCTTTATATGAAGGTGGTTAATCTTAAAAGACATGATTCTTCTCCTCCATTATATATAGGTAGTGCAACAGCAAAAATAATGCTGGCCAGCCTGAAACTAGCCGCTTAGAGTTTTCTTGTCAACCAGTAAAGAATGTCTCTTCTGGTAACCTCCCATTTCAAAAACTCTGGCCCAGGTTGACGTTAGGTCACGTTGTCGGATAATCTTCGTCTTGAAATGCTCATACCTTGGGCAGAATGAGATCCGCGAGAGAAAGGAGAGGACATGAAGTCGAGCTTGTCGCGTCGTGATTTTCTGAAGAGCAGTGCTGCTTTCGTCATGGCGGGCGCTGCAGAGAGGGTGCTGGGTGCTAGCCATGGCCAGTCGACCTCGCTCCCGAAGCGGCCTCTGGGGAAAACAGGAGAGATGGTTTCTATCATCGGATTTGGCGCGGGCAGCCGATTCTGCTCTATCCCGGACGAGGATGCGGCGCAGGCGCTGCTCGAGCGCTCTCTGGAGCTGGGAATCACTTACTTTGACACCTCGGCATCGTACACGCGTAGAGGGTTGGAACGGCTGAGCGAGAAACGGCTCGGCGAGTTTTCCAGGCGCCGCCGAAAGGAGGTGTTCCTCGCGACTAAGTTTGACCCGCGCGACCGAGACGGAGCCCTGCGGTCGGTGGAGAAGAGCCTGAATTTCCTGCAAACCTACACCTTAGACCTGATCCAGATCCATAGCCTGAGCGACCATGACGATCTCAACCGGATGGGCGGACCGAATGGGGCCGTTGCCGCCCTGCGCGAATTGAAGGACCAAAAGCTGGCGCGCTTGGTGGGAATCACGGGCCACAACGACGGCGGCGCTATGGCCGAGGCGCTGCGGCGTTACGACTTCGACGTGGTCCTGATGTCGCTCAATGCCGCGCAATCAGCCAACCCGGTCGCTGTCCGGCGCATGGAGCCGATCCCGGCCTTCGAGGAGTCTGCGCTGCCGCTGGCCCAGCAGAAGCAAATGGGCATCCTATCCATGAAGGTCATGGGTCAAGGACTGCTGGTCGGTGACGGAGCCGGAAAGGCTCCTTCGGCGGAGCTCTTGCGGTTTAACTTGAGCCAGCCGGTCGCCTGTGTGGTCATCGGCATTGAGCAAAGGGCGCGGCTGGAGGAAAATGTTCAGGTGGCCCGTACCTTCGTTTCAATGAGCGAGAGCGAAAAGCAAAAGCTGCGGGAAAAAATCACGCCTTCCCGCTCGGCGTGGCAGCGGTTCCTTGAGTCTCACAATGATTCGCTACCCGTCTGATGATCCCGCCACAGACCGTTGAGTTTATACCTATGGATGGGCGCGCCTCAGTTAGGAGGCCCTCTGAACAAGCCTTTTCAGCTCCTCGTAAGGATGGGCCCCGACCATCATGGTGCGGCCGATCACGAATGTGGGAACAGCCGTAACCCCTAGCTCGGCGCATCTTCGCCAGTCCTCGTCCACCGCCTCCTTGAAACTCCTGCTCACCAGCACCTCCATCGCTTCATCGGCGGGCAGGCCGGCTTTCTCGGCAATCCCAACGAGGACCTCGCGCTTGCCGATATTTTCCACATCGACGAAAAAGGCACGGAAAATGGGATTGTGGATTTCGTCCGCCTTCCCCTTGCTTTCGGCCCATTTCGCAAGCTCCTGTGCCAGGCGGCTATTGTAGGTCATGTTCCGCTCCGCATTGTAGGGGAGGCCTTCCTCCTCCATAAGGGCTTTCATGCGCGTGCTCCTGGCGGGATCCAGCGTACGGCTTCTCCCCTGCTCCGGTGTTTCGGGATGGAGGGGAAAATGGGTGAATTTGATCTTCAGACCGTAATTCGCTTTCAGTTGCTCAATACGCCCGGTACTGAGATAGCACCAGGGTCAGACATAGTCCGAAAAGACTTCAAGGGTTAAAGGCTCCGCCATGGCATCCTCCGTTTCTTTATGTGCTCTGTGTGTAGCGAGATTCTACTCTCCTGTCAACGGAAGTCAAAGCGTGGGGAGTAACCCCCTGAGTTCTGGCTCCATGAATGAAGCCAAGAAAGGCTGTTTAAAGTCCTAGTTCTTGTTTCACCAGTGAAAAGGACTCCATGGCATATTCGAGGTCGTCACGGCTGTGCGCAGCGGAAATCTGCACGCGGATGCGGGCTTGGTCTTTGGGCACAACGGGGTAGGAGAAGCCGATGACATAAATGCCTTTTTCAAGCAACCGCTCGGACATCTTTTGGGCCAACACGGCCTCGCCAAGTATGATGGGCACGATAGGATGATTACTTAGTGGGATGCGGAAGCCCCGCTCTGTCATGCCCTGCCGGAACAGATGGCAATTCTCCGAAAGCCGATCGCGCAGCTCGGCGGACTCGGACAGAAGCTCCAGGGCCCTCAGCGATGCGCCCACGATAGGTGGCGCAAGGGTATTGGAGAAGAGGTAAGGCCTTGATCGCTGCCGCAACATTTCAACGATCTCGCGCCGGCCACTCGCGTATCCGCCGCTGGCCCCGCCCAGCGCTTTGCCGAGCGTGCCGGTGATGATGTCAACCCGCTCGATGATGCCGTAATACTCGTGTGTGCCACGGCCACGGCCGCCCAAAATCCCTACCGCGTGGGAGTCATCGACCATCACCATGGCGTCGTATTTGTCGGCGAGGGCGCAGATCTGCGGCAGGTTGGCGATGGTGCCCTCCATGGAAAAGACGCCGTCGGTGGCGATGAGGCGGAAGCGCGCGGCTTGCGCCTCTTTGAGCCTTGTCTCCAGATCGGCCATATCGTTGTTTGCGTAGCGGTATCTCTGCGCTTTGCACAGGCGGATACCGTCGATGATGCTGGCGTGGTTAAGCTGATCACTGATCACCGCATCTTCTGAGTCGAGCAGCGTCTCGAACAAACCGGTATTGGCATCAAAACAGGAGGTGGTGAGGATCGTATCTTCTGTGCCGAGAAAATCAGAAATCGCCTGTTCCAGTTGTTTGTGGATCTGCTGGGTTCCGCAGATGAAACGGACAGAGGATAACCCATAACCCCACTTATCAAGGGCCTCATGAGCGGCGGCAATCATGTCCGGGTGGTCGGCCAGGCCGAGATAGTTATTGGCACAAAGGTTAAGTACCCTCTTGCTCCCGCGCACGCCGATGTGTGCCCCCTGCGGGCTGGTGAGTATGCGCTCCGCTTTGTACAGGCCGGCGGCTTGGATCTCAGCGAGCTCCTGTTGCAGGTGTTGTTTCATGGCGCTGAACATGAGTCACTCCTTTTTTGGCTTGGGTGTCATGGTTGGACGAAGAGACTGGTTCTAGGTTTGGGGATCACGCATCATGCGACCATTGAAGGATCACCTTGCCGCATTGCCCCGACCGCACCGCCTCAAACCCTTTTTCATATTCGCTGTAATGATAGCGATGGGTAATGACCGGGCTGATGTCGAGTCCGTTCTGAATCATCACGGTCATCTTGTACCAAGTCTCATACATCTCGCGGCCGTAGACGCCCTTGATGGTGAGGCCGTTGAAGATGACTCTATTCCAGTCGATCGCTATTTCGTTCTCGGGGATCCCTAGCATGGCGATCTTGCCGCCGTGGCACATGTTGGCCAGCATATCCTGAAGGGCCGTGCGATCGCCGGACATTTCCAGCCCGATATCAAAGCCTTCTTTCATGCCGAGTTTTTTTTGCGCCTTCGCGATGCTTCCGCTGCGTACATCGAGGGCCAGCGTCGCCCCCATCTTGCGGGCCAGTTCCAGGCGATAGGGGTTGACGTCGGTAATGACCACGTGTCGAGCGCGGGCGTGTTTAGTAATCGCGACGGCCATGATGCCGATCGGTCCGGCCCCGGTAATCAAAACGTCTTCGCCCAGTACATCAAAGGACAACGCGGTGTGCACGGCGTTGCCGAACGGATCGAAGATCGCCTGCACGTCGCGCGCGATCGCAGGATCGTGATGCCAGACATTGGTCACCGGGATCCCAATGTACTCAGCGAAGGCGCCAGGCCGGTTGATGCCGACACCCTGGGTGTCGGCGCAGAGATGTCTCCTGCCCGCCAAACAGTTGCGACAGCGCCCGCAGACGACATGGCCCTCCCCGCTCACCACGTCCCCAGCCTTAAAATCCTTGACGTTCTTTCCGACTCGCTCGATGACGCCGACAAACTCATGGCCGATCACCATCGGAATCCGAATCGTCCTCTGGGCCCATGGATTCCAATTGTAGATATGCAGGTCCGTACCGCAGAGACCTGTCCTATCCACTTTGATCAGCACATCATTGATGCCGATCTCGGGGATAGGCACCTGCTCCAACCACAACCCCGGTTCCGCTTTCTTTTTGACCAGCGCGGTCATCATCGGCATATTCCCAGCCCCTTTACCTTGCAGGATAGAGGTGGCCTTGTGCCCTGTCAACAATTTTTCCTAGTGGAAGTCCTGAGCCTCAGCAATGGTTCAAGGGTTTGACATTTGCGGGAGTGGTGATTGAGGAGGCTTCATGTGCAGAGGCAAGGGATTGTTTACATGGTTCTCTCTCCCCTTGAGACTGTGTCATAAGGCCGTTCATGGTTCGACAAGCTCACCACGAACGGACGGCGACACACCAAAATTCAATCACTTAGCCGTTCG